>JBNKZR010000705.1:0-3009 GCA_050301735.1 Polyangiaceae bacterium
CGGGCGCGGGGTCGGTGCTGCCGTCGCGGCGCTATCCTCGGCGTCTGAAAGTCGCTATAGGGCGACCCTCGTCATGCTCGGGATAGACAACATCATAGCCCTGTTGGTCATGACCTTGGCCATGATGCGGCGGCTCGAAGTCATCAGCACTCCCGCCGAAGAGAACAAGCACGTCAGTGCCGAAGACTTCAGCGCCTGGCGTGCCATGGCGCTCAGCAGCTACAACCAGGTTGCCATCGCGTCGGCGCTGAAGGTGTTCGTGAGCTTTGCGTGGTTCTACGTCTTCTCCACGACTGCCGTCGTCTTACAAGCCGGAGGCGCCGTCATCTTCATCGCGTGGGTGATCGCCGTCGTGGGAGCGTGGCGCAAGGCAACCGAGGCTACGGCGCTGCGCCGGCGACTGGGCATCGAACGCCGCAAGCGCTGAGCATCAGCGTTTGGCTGGCTTCGGCGGTGGCGGCACGGTTTGCGCAGGTCGCTCCCGCAAGCAGCGCTCCACGCCGTCCTTCAACTCTTGGGGCACGCGGTCTGGCAAGGCTGGGTGACCCATCACCGGCACCATCAAGCGAGATAGCGGCAGCCAGACGTTCATCGCGCGGCCGCGAATGTTCTCGAAAGGCACGCCAGCGCCTTCACCGTTGCGCCAGCGGCGCGAGTCGTGGCTGTTGTGGCGGTTATCCCCCATCACGTAGACCTCGTTCGGACCCACGTAGAAAGGGCCTTCCATACCCGTGATTTGCTTCTGCTCGTAGACAGTCAGGTAGGACATGTCCCCGAGGAACTCCACGTACAGGTCGCCATACGGCGAGCTGTGCCCGTCGTGAGGCCCGTACGGGTAACGACCCGCCTTGCACGAAGGCACCTCCCAACCGTTGATGATGGGATGACCGCGCTTGGCCTCGAGAGTGTCTCCCGGCAGCGCGATCACTCGCTTGATGAAGTCGTCTCCCTCGTGGGCGGGATCCGGATCGGGAAACTCGAAGACGATCACGTCGCCACGTTTTGGTGGCAGATCGGAGAACATGCGGGCTTTGGTAAACGGGAGGGTTGGCCCGTAGGTGAACTTGTTGACGAAGATGTGGTCGTCGATCTGGAGGGTGGGGAGCATTGACCCGGACGGGATCTTGAATGCTTCGACGACCACTGCACGGAGCGCCAGCGCGATGACGATGGCGATGCCGATGGACTCGACATATTCTCGCGTCTCGCTCTTGCGCCAAGGGGCTAGATGGCGATCGACCAAGTCGTGAGCCTTGGTGAATGCTTCGCGCATCTCGTCCGCGCTGAACGGCTCTGCTTTGGTGGCAGTGCGGAGGCGCTCCAGGGCCGTGTTCAATTGTTCCCGATGCAGGGTTTTGACGTCCGACTTGATCGCTTTGTCGTGACGCTCGAACAAGCGGTGCGCTTCGTCCAAAAGATGTACGGATGCTTCGTACTCACGACGGGTCTGACGCGAGAGGTTGCGAGGCGCATCCGTGCCCAGCGCATCGGCATAGGGGAGGTAGTGCCGAAAGTAGTACAGCGTCATTTCGGCCAGCGTGAACAACACGATGCCCGCAGGGACCCGCTGATCTCGGATCCAGTCTCCGATGGGTCCCAGCGCCGTCGAGTGTTCGGACCAGACCACGATACCAAAAGCAAAGCCTGCAGGTACGAGGACGAACCAGAGGGTCCAGAACAGGTAGCGAACGACGTCTTCTTTCTGCACCAGATGCACGCTGACGATTGGAGGTCGCTGCGTCTTAGTCCCCACGCGCGAAGCGGGCAACCGCTGCGGCCCCGGGCGGGCAGCTGTGGGTATAGCTACCGGGCCTACGGTCGGTCGCCGACTTGGATCAGGTAGTCGATGCGCGCTGCCCGGTCGTCGAGTGCCACGTTGGGCGGCGCGGTTTGTCCCACGGCCGCGGAGTGGTCGACCAGCAGGTAGTAGGTGCCGGGCGGCACGGGCATGTACTGACGCAGCTGAGTTCCTGCGCGTAGGACGGCGCCGAAGGCCGTGCTCTGCGGGGCTGCCGGGCCTGGGACGGTCGTATACTTTGCGATCAAGCCGTCTCCCACCGCTTTGGGCAGCAACATGATGTCGACCTCCGGAGCACCATCGAGCGTCATCGTCAGGTACAGAGCCTGATCGTCGTCCGGCACGGTGAACCCACCGATGTAGTCCTGCTGGCCGGAGTGTACTTCCGTGCGGTCGTTGTCCAGCGTCTGCCGCTCCGAAGACACCACCTGAAACGGGTGAAAAGGCCGCTGCCCCAGGGCAACGACGCCGATTGCGAAGTCCGTCTCGCCACTTTCCGCGTAGCGAATCACCGTGAATCCCCGGCGGAGCTGACTCTGCACGATGTTTTGGCCCACTTCATCGGGGCGCACCCCGGTGATGGCGATACCGGTGTTCGCGAGTTGCGACTCGACGAGGGTCGTTTGAAACGATGTCGAGTCGACGTTGCGCGGGCGGAAGTAGATGTACATGGCTTCGCCGTGCATCTGAAAGTCGGCCGCGTACTCCACCAGCCCTTGGCTTTGGAAGCCGACCCTTTGGGTCACGTTGGTCCACCCGAAGCCTCGCCCGGCGTAGCGCACGACCACGCTTTGGCGCTGCTCCTCGTCGATGACCTGCGACTGACAGCTCGTCGCGTAGAAGCGTCCGATGTTTGGATCCGAATCTCGCAGCTTGAGCGCCACGCCCCGCCGCTGCATTTCAGCGCAGAATTGCTCGAGCCCGAACTTCAGCAGATCGAAGCGCAGGGACTTGTTGGCAGGGTCGTTGATGACGCCTGAACTCAGGACGTTGATGGCGCCGAAGCCGGCGCTTTCGCGGCTCGCGCAGCTCGGACTGAAAAGGGTGCAGATGAGGTACGCTGCTGGTACCCACGCCCCGAATCGACGCAGTAGCCGCCGCGTTCGTCGAGAGCTCTTCTTGCTCATGGGGCTACCATAGCCGGCAAGGGCGAGCGGTGTCACGATCCGGGCTCGCTCAGGACCGACGATTCGTCACAAACCCGTGCGCAC
>JBNKZR010000706.1:0-2994 GCA_050301735.1 Polyangiaceae bacterium
CTCGAGCGTGGATCGCTGGCATGAAGCGAGCGGAACGCGATTGACTCAGAGTCAGCTGTTCGCCCAAAGCGGTGGGTATCCAGCAGCCGTCTACGCGCTGCTCTCGACGGCGGACTCTGTGCACGCGCTGGGAGGCGTTGACGAGCTTTCGCTGGAGGAGCAGCAGGCCCTCGCGCTGTTGGCCGTCGATTGCGACGACGTGGAGGCTCTCGTGAGTTCCGAAACTTGGACCGCGCTGGCGCACCGCGGGCGTGTGCGCAGGTTGGGCGGGCAGTTACAGCTGTTGCATCAAGCGCAGCGCGCGGGCTTGCTCGGGGAGCTGCCGGCGGACGTCGTCGCCTGGGCGCACGGCGTTGCTGCGCGCTCCTTGAGTGAACGTTTGGGGGACGTGGCCCCAAGCGCCGACGGCGCGACGGCGGCGAAGGAGCAGGGGACTTCCGCGAGGGCGGGTTGGGCACCGCGACTCGCGGACCACCTGGCAGGCTCCGGCGACGTGCGAGGCGCGGCCGCACTCCTCGAACACGCGACTCCCGCCGCCGGGTGGGCGACCGCGGCGCAGAGCATCATCCCTCGCGTGGGAGTGCTCGAAGCGCAGGAGCGTGCCGCGGCGTTGCTCTTTTGTGCTCGTTCACTGATTGCGGCCTCCAAGTTGGAACTGGCTCGCAGGGCGCTCGATCTTGCGCTGGCAGGCACCACGATGCAGCGAACACAGGCCCTGCAGCTCGCCGCCGAGCTACACCTGCGCGCGGGGGCACCCCAACGCGCCAGTCGCCTAGCGGTGCGCTGTTTGCGGGACAGCGAAGCATTGGAGCTTGGTTTGTTCGAGCCGCTGTCGCTCTTGGCACGAGCGGAGCTGTCGTTGGGAAACTATGAGCGTGCTCTGGATCTGGTGGCCTCGGCGATGAGGTACGAATCGAACGAGACTCAACGAGTGGAGTTGGCACAAGTTCAAGCCCTCGCGTCGATGTATTCCGGACAGACCCGAGAGGCCATCGGGTTGTTCGAAACCCTGTCCGAGCAGTACCACGCGCTCGGTGATGAGCGCGCGCGCGGTCGCGTGCTCAGTTACTTGGCCATCACGCATTTCCGTCGAGGAGAGCTGGGTCTCGCGCGCGACGCCTACGATGCCGCCTTTGCTGCAGCACAACGCGCCGATGCAACAGATCTGGTGGCAAGCTCGTTGCTGAACCGCGCCACCCTCGATCAGCAGTTGGGTCGTTGGGGGGCGGCGCTCCAGGGCTACGAGCGAGCCCTCGTCTTGGCACGCGCCCTCGGCCGTGACAGTACCGTGCTGCGGCTGCAATTCAACCTGGGTAATCTATCGCTGCAGATCGGCGCCTTGGAGCACGCTCGTACAGCACTCGAACGGGCGGAGGTGCAAGCGCGCACGAGCGGAGCGAACGCCGTACGAACGAGTACGGGTCTTGCCCTGGGCGAACTGGAGCTACTGAGACGGCGTCCGGACGCGGCCGCGACGCACGTGGCGGACGTGCTTTCTCTTGCGGCAGCTCACAACGCTCACCGGGAAGCGGACGAGGCCCAGCTTCTGCTCGCGCAGATCGAGCTGGCTCGCGACGCGGGCAACGCGGCGGCCCAAGCGCTTTCTCGAGTTTCTTTCTCCCAACAGGCGGAGCGGATTGCCGCGCAGAGTGAGCATGGGCTGGGCCTCGGAGCGTCCGAGCGCACCGGTGGGCGCCAGCAGGCAGATACCGAAGACGACTACAGAGACTTGTTGAGTTCGTACTACACCATTCGGGGCCAGCACGAGCTGGCGCTCGGGGATGCGAAGGCGGCGACGGCCTGGGCGCAGGCGGCGCTCACCTGGGCAACGCGTACTTCCCAGCCGCTACTGGAGGCGAGAGCCCACTCTCTTTGGTACCTGGCTGCGCGACAGAGCGGTGACGGCACCGCGGGATTCCACCGTGATCAAGCCTGGCGTACCTTCAATCGCATCGCGAGTGACCTGCCGGCATCGTATCGCGATGCGTTCTGGACGCATCCAGAGCGGGCGTTGCTATTGGAGTCCGACGAGACGTTCAGCGCGCGCAGCATCGACCGAAAGCGACTGCAGCAGTTCCTTGCCGTCAACCGCCGCATCAACTCCACACTGAGTATCGACCAGGTATTGGCCGGAGCGCTGGACGCGGCCATCGAGCTCCTCGGGGCAGAGCGTGGCTTCGTTCTGCTCGCAGAAGGTGAAGAGCTGGTGCCTCGGGCGATACGCAACTTGAGTCGCGCCAAGCTAGACGACGAATCGATGAGCTTCAGCCGCAGCATTGCTCGGCGTGTTTTGCTGTCCGAGCGAGCGGTGGTCACCTTGGACGCGTCCAACGACATGCGTTTTCGTTCGGAAGCATCCGTACACGCCATGCAGCTCAAGTCGGTAGCATGTGTCCCCTTTGCGTCTGCCAACGGCCCTCGGGGAGTGCTGTATGTGGACAATCGGCTTCAGATGGGGCGTTTCACGGAGGATGACTCCGACCTGATGTTGGCCCTTGGGGATCAAGTCGCCATTGCTCTGGAAAACGCGAGCCTTCACGAAGAGCTGGTCAGGAAGACCGCCGCACTGGCGCGGGCAACGCACCTGGCCGAGAATCGCGTCGCCAAACAAGAGCGACAAATCGCCCGGCTGCAGCGGACGGTGAGGAGCCAGCAGCAATCGTTGGAGACTCGCTACGACTACCGTCAACTGGTGGGGCGAGGTCCTGCGATGCAGCGCGTGCTCACCGTCCTGGACCGCGTGATTGATACCGACGTCACGGTGCTCATCGAGGGAGAGAGCGGTACCGGCAAAGAGCTGGTCGCACGCGCCATTCACGTCAACAGCGGTCGCGCTGCGGGCGAGTTCGTCAGCATCAATTGCGGAGCGCTCCCCGAGAACTTGCTCGAAAGTGAGCTCTTCGGCCACAAGAAGGGCGCTTTCAGCGGGGCCACTGAAGAGCGTCGCGGGCTGCTTCAGAGCGCGAGTGGCGGCACGGTGTTCTTGGACGAGGT
>JBNKZR010000707.1:0-2989 GCA_050301735.1 Polyangiaceae bacterium
ATGACTACGGACTGCCCGGTTCGAACGCCGGCATGGGAGCGCCAGTCGGCGCCGTGGTCGTCACGTCCACGGGCGCGACCGGAGCTCCACCCGCCACGCCGTCCGCAGGCTCGCCGCTGGTGGGACTTCCGCCACTGCCGGCGACGCCACTGCCGTCACCGGTATTGCCAGCGACGACATTGCCAGTCCCGCCCGTAGGCGCACTGGCGTTGCCAGGTCCGACGTTGCCAGCGCCGCCCGCCCCAACGTTCGAAGGGGCACCGCTGCCAGCTCCGCCGGCAGCAGAGGCACCAGGCGTACCGGCATCGGGAACGAAGTCGTACTCGCCGTAGTCGTCCAGACACGCGGTGCACAACGGCAGCGCCAGTAGCGCCGTCAGCAGGCCCACCCGAGATGCGCGCGCCATCAGAATTGCCCCCGCACTTGCAAGGCGCCCAGCCCGACCTCGACACGAGTCGTCTCCAACACCGTCTCGACGCTGCCGGCGCTGGCCTGGCGTCGGGCACGGCGGGGCTCGGGTTCGTTCGACGCCTTCACCTCCACGCCGCTTGCCGATGGTGCGTCATCGCCGGCAAGAAAGAACACCGTCGCCCCTACCAAGCCGACCACCCCAACACCGAGGCTGACGTTGGCCAACATCTGTAACGTTCGCCCCTCTTCGGCGACGTCGCGAAGCGGCTCGTTGCACAAGTTGCCGTTGCATTCCTCTTGTAGCTGGTCGTGGCGACCGGACGCCATCACGCCCAACACCGCAAAGCCGACGGCACCAGCGCCGGCTACCCCGACGCCCGTCCACGCCAACGTCCGGTACGGGACTCCAACCTCGACGACGGTCGATTCCTTCGACTGAGCGGGTGCCTCAGGCGCAGCGGGAGGCGGCGCTGGCGGCTCCAATTGCAGCACGACCGACTCTGTCTTGCCGGCCTCGAGATCCAGTTCGACACGCTTGTTGTGCCCCTCGCCCGCGTCGAACTCCAAAGTCGCCTTGCCTGGCAACAACGCCAGGGTGCGCTTCTCTGCGTCCGGTGTCAGTGGCTCGCCGTTGAGCAACACCTTCGCTTGCACGTCGAGTTCGACGAACGCCAACTTGTCGGCGATCGAGTCCAACACGGCTTTGGCCGCCGCTACCGTCTTTTCGTACTTGGACTCTCCGAGCGCCAGAGGTTCCGCTTCCTCGATCACGAGCTGCAACTCGGTGTAGGCCTCAGGGTACCGCTCCAGCTTCGCCAACGCATTGGCGATCATCAGGCGCGTGTTGGGACTGGCGACCTTCTCGTGCGACATGCGCAGCATCTCCAGCGCCTCTTCGTATTTCTCGGCCTTGAACAAGTCGATACCGAGCTGCATCTGCTTGCGCGCTGCTTGCTTCTGGCCTCGACTCGCCACCTCGATCGGAACGGGTTCGGCAGAGCTGCTGGCTGCCCACGTCGTCTGCAACGCGCACGACAGCAGCAGATACTTCACCGCCCTCCCGCGGCCCTCTCTTCTCCCCACGTTCATCACGGTAAAGTTACCTCAAAGATCCGATGGTATGAATCCGCTGCCAACCTTTTTGCTCTTCTTTTTGACGGGACTGCGACGCGGGCGAGGTCGGGGCGTTGCCGCGACGGGCTTCGGCGCAGCAGTGGTGGCTGCCGGAGGTGTTTCTGAAGGCTCTGCTGCTTGCTCCGCTGTGGGCGCTTCCGTCGCGGACTCCGCCTCTGCTGCCGCTCCTGGTTCGGCAGCTTCGCCTTCCGCTGCTTCAGCCCCCTCCTGGGGCGCGTCCTCGCCCGCTGCTTCAGCGCTCGGCTCGGCTGTCGCTTCTGCCGCAGGCGGCGTCGAAGGCTCGGGCTGAGCGCTGGGCGACTCTGCCGTGGCTGCCACTGGCGCGCTGGTTGCCGCGGGGGGTTGACCCTGGTGCGGTGTGGCTTCGACCTGTGCGGCTTGGCTGACGGCCGGCGTCGCTTCGTCCTCGGACGCCGGCTTGAGCAGCAAAGCGCCCACGACCACCATCAGCGTCACGGTGCAACCGGCAAAGAACCAAGTGATCGACGGCCAGCGCCCGCCCCGACTCGCGGCGACAAGCTGCGGTCGCGGAGCGACCTCCGTGGCGATCATGTCGGAATCCGAAGCGTCGACACCCCTGCCCCCGACATCGCCAGCTTCGTTGGCAACATCGGCGGCACGCAACTGCTCCAACAGGCGGTGTTCACTCGAACCCCACTGCTGGGTCGTTTCTTCGTTCGGATCGGCACCCTTCTCCGCAGCTCCTCCAGCTTGGGGCAAGACGTCGTTCGCCACTGGTGGATCCGGCGTCAAGTGGGCGAGGTCGGCTGCCATCGGCACAGAGGCGGCCATGGCCTGCCCGGCGTTGGCGAGCTCGCCGCCTGCACTAGCCGCAGCTTGCGGGGAGTTACCAGCGGGAACGAGGTCGTCGACCGAGAGATCCACGAACGGCCGAGTCACGGACTCGTCTTCCAGCTCCTTCGCACTGATGGCCACCTCGGTGAGGTGTTCCGCTGCGATGGCTTCGGCTGCGACAGGCTCCTCGAGTTCAGCCACCGCGCTTCTCACGGCCTTGGCTCCGTACTTGGCAGCAAAACGATCACGCAGCGCTTCCTGCGACACGCGTCTGGCAGCGGGCTCGGGTGTCGCTTCGGCAGCAGCGGGTGGAGCAATACCGAGCAAGGTTTGGTGCTCGAGCTTGCCTCCACGCCGGCGCGAAGCCTTTGCCCCGGCAGCCCGTTGGAGATCGCCTGACGAGCGCCCGGTGATGGGCACGGGTGGGGGCACCAGCGGGATCGCCGCCACAGGCAGCGGCCCCTTGGGCGGCGGTTGACTCTGGTGAGTTCCTTTGGTGGATGCCGCTGGCGGACTCGGCTTCGCGAGATGGGTCGCGCTTTCGAGCTCGATGCGTTGCTTGCCGTGCGCGGCAGCCGTCTTGCTAGCGGCAGCCGTCTTGCTAGCGGCAGCCGTCTTGCTAGCGGCAGCCGTCTTGCTAGCGGACTTG
>JBNKZR010000708.1:0-2985 GCA_050301735.1 Polyangiaceae bacterium
CTCGCGTGCAAACTTGACCAACCGCGGCTCGTCGATACCGAGATGGTGCACACCGTGCACGAGGATGACTCGCTCTCCTTCCAAAGCGTTGCCCCGAGCGTAGAAGCGGCCGCGCGCAGCTAGCCCGTCCAAGGGAACCTGCACATCCCAAACCCGCACTTCGCTACCGTTCTCCGCCGGCGGTGCAGCGTCGGACGCCTCGGGGGCTCGGGCCAATCCGAGCAGCACCTCCCGCGCCAACCACCCCCGCTCAGCCCAAGGTGCCAAGGAAAATACCCCAACCAGGGCGACACCCAAGCCAAGCCACCTGCGAGGCCAAGAACTACAGAGAGGAGGCCAAGTAGCGAACCCGCGGCGTCTCAAACGCCGTACGAAGGAAAGCTGCTCGAGAGCGTCGTACACAGCTCGGAACATACCGTGCCTCCCCGCGACGCGCCGTCGCGACGCGGGGGTATCTTGTGCGTTCCCAGGCTTTTGACGAGGCTGGCGCAGCCTCACACTGTGAGCGTGATGCCGCGCTGAGAATCTCCGCGCGCCGATGACGAGCGCCGACAAGTTGATGACAAGTGCTCGGTTCCGGAACGCCGTGACGGCGTGAGCCGCGAAGGGTCGCTGAAGTCCTCACTGACCGGGCGCGCTGATTCGGGGCCCCGCCGTGCGGTGGGCACCGCGCCTCCGAAGCATCGTGACGTCGCCTGCTGCCAGGGCCCAAGCCTTTGATCTGCGTCGTTTTTTCAGTTTTGGTGATCGTGAGCGTGGGGGCGCCCCATTAGCCGGGCATGAAACCCAACGGGCTGCCGCGCATGTGTTTGGCGTTGACCATGCTGGTGCTGGGCCACCCACGCGAAGCAAGGGGGACGCCGGACGACCCGACCGCGATAGTCCCCGCTGTGCAGGAGCTGGCACCGAGCGTCGAATACGACGCGCCCGCCGACTGCCCCTCGCGAAGCGAGTTCTTCGACTTGGTCGCCGCCCGCGGTGTAACCCTGCAAGACTCCACGCACGTGCCCACCCTCTCGATCGCCATCACTCGCACGTCGCAGCAATTCGTTGGACGGCTGGCAACCAAGGACTCCGCTGGTTCATCCGGAGCGCGTCAGGTCGTCAGCTCGACGTGTGCCGAGGTGGCAGACGCGCTAGCTGTCGTCACCGCGATCGCGGCTCGCGACGCTCGACAGACAGCCGAAGAAGCAACCTCCACCGCATTCGTCGACACCGCACCCCACCAAACCACAGACGAGCCTCCGCCCTCCACGCCCGAGCAGAAGGACTCGAGCTCTGAACGCAAATCAGAAGCCCCACCCGAACCGCACTTCCGCTACGTCGCTGGTGGCCGCCCCGATTGGATGCGACCAGGTGAACTGCACCACGAAACCGATGTGCCCGAGGGGAAGCTCAGCCTGGACCTCAAACTCGCGCTCGACGTGCAAGCAGGGGCGAGCCTGGGTTTGCTTCCCGGATTGGCGGTGCCCCGCTACGACCTTGCGCTCCGCAACGTCATCTTCATCACGCCTCCCGGTCAAGACCCGTTCATGCTCGGCGTCGTGCCACGCATTCGCCTCAGCTTCTTCAACCCCACCACGCTCACCTCCAACGGAGTGTCCAGCGAGTTCGCAGCGTTTCAGTTCTCCATGGGAAGCTGTCTGACGCCCTACTACGACGACCGCGGGCTCGTGTTGCTCGGGTGCGCCGAATACGGAGGCAGCGCAGCGGGCGTGCGAAGTACGGATGGTTCTCGAAAGTGGGAGCAGTCGCTCGGAGCCGGTGTGCTGTCCGTTACGCTGGAGGGGGAATACAACTTCAGTTCCTCCGTCCATCTTGCACTGCGAACGGGTTGGGAAATCCGGGCTCAGGGAGACCAAGTCGTCGAGACGGCCGACGGCGATGAGCTCTTCGAACTCGGTGGTAGTTCGCTATTCGCAACCGTAGGCTTGGGAGTACACTTCTGAGCTGATGAGCCCGCGACAACGACAGGCAGCGAACGACGAGGATGCGCTGGACTTGCGTGCGCTTTTCGAGCGTCACTACGCGAGCATTTGGCGTTTGTTGGGCCGCCTTGGAGTGCCCGGGGCTGATCTCGACGACGCGACGCAAGAGGTGTTCTGGGTTGCGGCCCGGCGGATCGAAGACATTCAACCGGGAAGTGAGCACGCGTTTCTCTACGGAGTCGCTCTTCGCGTCGCGTCTGACGCAAGACGCCGGCTGAGCACGAGCCACCCCGTTCAACCCGTCCACGAAACTCCGAACCTTCAGACGCTCCAACTCGACCCGGAGCAGGAGCTGCAGGCGCATCAAGCGCGTCAACTGCTCTCGTTGGCTCTGGACCACATGCCGGAGGAGCAACGCAGCGTATTCGTTCTGCACGAGTTGGAGGACTTGGAGGTGCAGACAATCGCCAGCATGCAGGCCATTCCGGTAGGCACCGCCAGCTCACGTCTGAGGCGAGCCCGACAGACGTTCGCAGCCGTCTGCAGACGGCTGCGAATCGCGCGGGAAAGGATGGACCGCTGATGTCCGAAGAAGACACGCTCCCTCCGCACGGCCCCTTCGAGCAGCGCTTGCTGGCAGCCGCGCGCAAGGACTCGCAACGGCCGGACGTGCATCGAGCTTGGCTACAGTTCACGAGGCGTGTGAACGGAATTGCGGCTGCGGCCGAGCCAACGAGCGGCGTTCATGCATTGCCCCGAGAGCGTGAGCAGCCAGAGCTGGCAAACGGCGAACGAATCAGCGAACGACACGCTGCGCTGGACAAGGGCCCGGAAGCTAGTTCAGCTAACGGCATACTCGAGACGACCCGAGGCGCTGCTGCCCGTTGGCTCGCAATTGGTGCAATCGGTGGAAGCTCGCTCACTGCCGCGCTGTTCGCCACCCACACGCCGGCGGACGAGGCAGCGCGCACGGAGCGAATGCGCCGGGAGCGGGGCAGGGCGTTGTTCGGGACGGACCTGGTGGTGGTGGAGGACGACGCGTCGCGGTGGCTGGCGT
>JBNKZR010000709.1:0-2979 GCA_050301735.1 Polyangiaceae bacterium
CTCGTGACCCTCGGGCAGGCCTCCCCCGCCGCGCTCGATTCGGAGTCTCCCTTCGGCGATCCCCTGACTCCTGGCGCTGACGGCGGGACGCCGGACTCGGGTGTGCCCAACCTCTCGGAAGACGGCGAGCCGGTGTTGGTCGTCGGCGACGAGCCGGAGCCTGAGGTGGATCCGAATTGCATGCCGACGAGCTGCTTCCCGCCCGGCGGACAGTACTGCGGCGAGATCGCTGACGGTTGCCAGGGAAAGCGCGCGTGTGATGCCCCTTGCCCTGCCGACTGGACTTGTTCGGAAGAAGGGCTGTGTGTCGGCGGGCCCAACTGCGTGCCTCTGAGTAGCTGCGAGCTCGACGGCGTACAGTTCTGTGGCGTGCTCGGCAACGACTGCGGCGGAGAGCTCGATTGCGGTGCGTGCAGTGACGGTTTCGTGTGCGACGAGCGCGTGTGCAAAGACCCGAGTTGTGTGCCGCTCACGTGCGAGACGGACAACGGCAGCTTCTGCGGCAGCATCGGCGACGGCTGCGGGGGCACGTTGGAGTGCGGCGAGTGCACTGGAGGAGCCGTGTGCGGCGGTGGCGGCATCGACGGGGTCTGCGCCGGAGCCGACGGCTGCACACCCGTAACCTGCACTCCGGAGAACGGCGAGTACTGCGGGGTCATAGGCGATGGCTGCGGCGGTCAGCTCGATTGCGGCGACTGCTCGGACGGATCCATCTGCGGCGCCGACGGCGTGGACAACGTGTGCCCCGGAGGTTCGGGCTGCACGGGGCTTCAATGCCAAGTGCAGCAGTGCGCTGGCGGCGTGACCACGACGGTCAGCGGCACCATCTTCGATCCGGCGGGCTCGCTTCCCATCTACGCCGCTCTGGTGTACGTGCCCAACGACGCCCTCGACCCGATGCCCGAAGGCGCCAGCTGCGACCGCTGCGAGGCGGAGGCGTCGGGTTCGCCAATCACCAACACTCTGACGGACGTCAACGGCAACTTCGTGCTCGAGAACGTTCCGGCGGGTCCTAACATCCCCCTCGTGATCCAGGTCGGCAAGTGGCGTCGCTTGGTCACCCTCGCCAACGTCGCTGCCTGCACCGACAACCCCATCATCGACCCGGATCTGAGTCGCCTGCCGCGCAACAAGAGCGAAGGGCACATCCCCAGAATCGCGATGGTGACCGGTCAAAGTGAAGCACTGGAGTGCATGCTCTTGCGCGTCGGCATCGACGAAGCCGAGTTTTCGACCGACGGGGGCGACGGGCGCATTCACATGTACGCGGGTGGCGATCCCAACGTACCCAACGGCGACTTCTGGAAAGGCACCGGCAGCATCAGTTTCGAAGGTGGTGGCAACTTCCCCATCGCCGCCACCGACTTGTGGCCGTTTCCGGAGAAGATGCGCCAGTACGACATGTTGATGATGTCGTGCGAAGGCTCCAGCTTGGTGGAGGCCAAGGAGCCCTACTACGAAAACCTCTATGACTTCACCAACGAAGGCGGCAAGGCGTACCTCAGCCACATGCACTTCAATTGGCTGCGCCAGGGTGTCGAAGATTTTCAATCCACAGCCGAGTACATCGGCAATGGCAGCGATCTGGTAGACGGTACCCTCGCCTTCATCGACACGTCGTTTCCAAAAGGTGCCGCATTGTCGCAATGGTTGACGAACACGGGAGCCACTCCCACCCCGGGACAGCTACAGGTGCACCAAGGGCAACATTCGGTCTCCGCAGTGGTGCCACCCACGCAAGGTTGGATCTCAGTGCCCGCTGAGAGCACGGGGGAGGGCGTGCCCTCGATTCAGTACATGACCTTCAACACCCCCGTTCGCTCGGAGCCAGAAAACCAGTGCGGGCGCGTCGTGTACACCGACCTGCACGTGAAAGAGACCGTGGGCGACGCCGGCGGCGATGATTCTGCTCCGGACGAGCCCTTCCCGTCAGGTTGCAAGAACAACGGCTGGACACCTCAAGCGCAGGCTCTCGCCTTCCTGTTCTTCGATCTCTCGTCGTGTGTGCAGCCAGATACGTGGGAACCGGAAGCCCCTTCGCCTCCGCCGATCGTGCCGGGTGCTGCGTTGCCGCCAGGGACCATGCCGCCCCCGCCACCGCCGTCGCCGCCCTCACTGCCGCCGCCGCCTCCTCCGGAGCGCGTGCCGCGATAGCGACCCCAGTCGGACTCATCAGCACTGCATACCCGCCAATCGCGACTCGATTCGGTGTCGAAACCCGCGCTTCGGAAACGGTGTGCGTAATCGTGTTCCCCTGCCACGCCTTCGTTGCCGCTCGGACCTGAACGAGGTACGCCCGCGTTCGACACATCGGACAGAAGGAAAAAAGTCAGGATGGCAAGAAAGTACGTCTACTCGTTTGGAGATGGGGTCGCCGAAGGTAACGAGAGCATGCGCGATCTGCTCGGCGGTAAAGGGGCCGGTTTGGCCGAGATGACCAACGCCGGGATCCCGGTGCCCCCTGGCTTCACCATCACGACGGAGGTGTGCAACTTCCACCGCCAGTTCGGCAAACTGCCGCGAGAAGCCATCCGCCAAATCGAAGAACACTTGGAGCTGCTCGAGCGCCGCATGGGTGGCAAACTCGGGCGCGGCAATCGTCCGTTGTTGGTCTCGGTTCGCTCTGGTGCACGCATGTCGATGCCCGGCATGATGGACACCGTGCTCAACCTGGGCATGAACGATGGCTGCACCCCGGCGCTGTCCAAGCTGACCGACGAGCGCTTCGCGCAGGATGCCTATCGTCGCTTCATTCAGATGTACGGCAACGTCGTGTTGCGCATCGACTCTGCCGGCTTCGAAGCCATCCTCGAAAAGCACCGCAAGCGCAAGCGGGTGCAGAGCGACTCCGAACTCGACGCAAGCACGCTGCGCAAGGTGGTCGGCGAGTACAAGACCCACGTCAAGAAGAACGCCGGCTCCCCCTTCCCGCAGGAGCCCAGGGCTCAAATGCTCCGAGCCATCGAGGCCGTGTTCGAC
>JBNKZR010000710.1:0-2972 GCA_050301735.1 Polyangiaceae bacterium
GGCAGAGCAGCGTGTGAAACGCCTCTGGTGCACGCGGCCCGAGCAAGGTGCCGACGCGAGCGGAGTGCGTGAAGCCGACCCCAAAGTGATCGCCAACCGCAATCTCGGTGGAGCCGCCGCCGATGTCGACGACACACAGACGACGCACTGGCCCGTCGAGCGTCGCCAGCGCCCCCGCATAGGCGAGTTTGGCCTCTTCGGCTCCGGACAGCACGCGCGGCGCCAGGCCGAAACGTCGGGCCAGCGGCGCGAGCAACACGTCACGATTGCTCGCTTCGCGCACGGCGCTGGTTGCGAAACACACCAGCGGGTTATCGTCGCGTGACCGGGCCAGCAGCTCCGCCACGGCATCCAGCCCCACGCTCGCGAAGCGCCGATCCAACGTGCCGTGCGCCGAAAGCCCCTCCGCCAGGCGAACTGGGCGTTTGATGCCCCACAGGTGCTTGACCGCGCCCAAGCGGGAGAGTTCGAAGCCGTGCAGTTGAAATGAGTTCGAGCCGAGTTCCAGAATTCGTATCTTCACGCCACCCAACGTAGGGGCTCCGCATGGCTCTACGGGACCAAGCGCGTGACATTTGTCTGACGGAGGTGATTACTCTCGGCCGCCCGCGGTGATCGTCTCGCTGCTATACCCGAGCGCATGAGTGACTTCTTCGCAGGCAAAGTCGTGTTGATCACAGGTGCCTCCTCCGGCATCGGCGAGGCGCTCGCCATCGAAGCCGTGGAGCGTGGAGCCAAAGTGGTGCTCGCAGCGCGACGCGGTGACCGCCTCGCCGCACTGGTCGAGCGTTTTGGCAAAGGGCGCAGCCTGGCCGTCGTGTGCGACGTGACGCGAGAAACGGATCTCGCGGACGCGGTGCAAGCGGCCCACACCCTCGGCCCCGTCGAGGTGGTGATCGCCAACGCGGGTTTTGCGCGCAGCGGGCGCTTCGAGAACATGTCGGTGAGCGACTACGAGGAGCAATTCGACACCAACGTGTACGGCGTGATCCGCACCATCCGGCAGTGCCTGCCCGATTTGAAGCGCACCCGGGGCGCCGCTGCCGTCGTCGGCTCGGCGAACGGCTATCTGTCGCTACCGGGCTACTCCGCCTACTGCATGAGCAAGCACGCGGTGCGCTCCCTGTGTGCCTGTCTCCGCCACGAGCTTTCGAGGGCCGGCGTCAGTGTCACCCACCTCGTGCCCGGCTTCATCCAGTCGGAGTTCCGCCATCTGGACGAGGAGGGGAACTACCAGCGGGAATCCAAAGACCCGATCCCCAACTGGTTGGTTGCTCCCACGCGCCCCGCGGCCCGCAGCATGCTGACGGCCATCGCTACCGGCAAAGAGGAACACGTCATCACCGGGCACGCTCACTTCATCAGTGCCATGACGCGACTCGCACCCAGAGTCACTTCGACGGCGGTGGGGCTCAGTGGCGGTTTGATTCGTCGTTGGGGTCGCGTGCGCTGACGCTGGCCGTCGCAACGGCGAACCCGAAGCTGAGGGACGCCCGAGTGGACACGCCGCTCAGCGGACCCGGATGGTCACCGGGATCTCGACCTTGCACTCGCTTTCGGGGGTCAACCAACGAATGGTGTTCAACCACAAGCGAGGCGTCGCTTGCTCCCTTTCCGTGACGTCGCCGGTGCAGGCTTCGCATTGGGCGGTGTAGTCCAAGCAGCGACTCGTCTCGTTTTCACAGCTGCCATCGCAACCGCGAGAGCACGTCTCGGGATCCGTTTCCATCGGGTCACTGCAAGGCTGCGTCTTGCAGTTCGCGCACTGCTCTTCGGCGATGCGGCAGATGTTGCTCTGCTCGTTGCACGGTTGCTGACAGGGGTCGTTCATGCCTTGGATGGTCCCCGACCAGGTGATGTCTTGAGTGATCCACTCATCGGCAAAGATAAACGCACGCCCAGCTCCGTACTCCTTGGCGATCGCCAAGTCGTAGCCCTGCGACTGCAAGATCACCGTGCCGTCCCCTTCCACGGGATAGCCATAGTAGAAGCCGACCTCGGCCACGTTCTCCATCGACGGATGGTCGGGTGCCACGATGCCGGTCAGCCAAATCGGCGGCGCCCCATCGCCAATCACGCCTTCGGGAGCGATGCCGGCAGTTCGGTACTGGACCCCCAGTCGCTCGATCAGCTCGTTCGTCGGCGCGACGTCACCCGAGTCGTCCGTATAACCGGCAAGAGTAAACACTCCGTTACCTGCGTTCTGCAACCAGTCGTCGAAGGCGGCCAATTCATCGTCGTTGAAGTAGGGGGCGCCACGACGGGCTCGCTCCTGCATGCCGCCAACGATGAGCACTTGAATGTCCGACAGCCAATCCGCCGTCAGGGTGTCGGTCGCTGCCAGATTCTGCACGGGGAATTCGCCGCTGCGCTCTTCCAACCAAGCCTGGAACGCACCCGTCTGGCTGCCGGCATCCGAACTCACCTGCCCGAAGAACCCGAGGTGAATGCAATCGCACAAGCCGTCTTTACCGATGTCGACGTCGTCGATGATGCCGTTGCCGTTCTCGTCGACACCATCGCAGCGTTGTTCACCACCCAAATTGGGCGCGATCGGCCCGCTGCTGCCACTGCTGGAAGTACCGTCGTCGATGATCGCCTCGGAGTCTTCAATCGAGCCGCCGGGTTGGCCGTCGTTTTCGAACCCCACGGGCGCTGGCGCCGGTTCATCCGCGGCGGAGCAGGAAAGGGCCGTGGGACAGGCCAGAGCGGCCAGGACGACAACACCAGTTGCCAGCTGAGACGAGGAGAAACGAAACACGGTAGGCATGACGATCGGATTCGGGTTGGGCACGACGCGGGATTGGGTCGCGCATCGCGGGAAGCGAAGGGACGCGATGTGTTCTAGTAGTTGAGCGTAGAGGAAGCCAGACATGGAAGCCACCGAGACTCCCGACCAAACTTCTCTGTGGTGTAAACCTGGAAACCGCGCCCCCTTCCGGAGCGAGGCGCGCGATCCAAGCGATCCTCGG
>JBNKZR010000711.1:0-2970 GCA_050301735.1 Polyangiaceae bacterium
CCTCGGCATCGCTCATGTCCTCGGCAGTGCCCATCTCCGCGCAGGCAGCCTGTTCGGCTCCCCCTGCGGCACCCAAGTCCGGTGGCGTTCCTGCGCCGGCACCGGTGTCCGCTTGCCCAACCTGTGTTTCACCCCCTGCGGGAGCCTCACCGGAAACGGTCGGGGCAGTGGCGGCCGTGGTCTCGCCAGACTCCGGCAGCGCGCCGCCCTGATCTCCTCCAGCGGCCGGAGCGGCAGTTCCGGGAGCGGCCGACGTTCCGGCTCCCCCCGTGACGGGCCCACCTGCGCTGGACACGCCAGTCGTCATGTCCCCGCTGGCATCCGTCGTCGAGTCACTGCAGCCCGCGACGAGCGTGGCGATGCCCAGAATTCCAGTCAGTAGGGTGCCTGATGACGGCTGATACGTTCTCATTGGTCGTTGCTCCTCGGCGTTGGCGAATGGGTGTTCACACCCACCGCGGCAGTCGCGGCGCTACCTGAAACCGGTTCAGAAAAGCGACGGTTCGCGCCTCCTCCTCCAGAGCACCGAGGCTGGCCCGAAACGGCTGCGCCACGTTGGCTCCTCACCCTGGGCCGTTCGAGCGCAACTTTCCGAGGCGACAGCTGCCGAAAGGCACCGGGGACTCCCGATCTTCTAGCGTCTACTCGACGGGGTCAGCTCGGCGGCGCCGAAACCGGTGCTTGCTCTCGGCAAACGTCGCTGACGGCCTGACGGATGCGCTCGACGTTGGGCAGCGCGGCCTGTTCCAAATGCCGCGCGTAGGGCAACGTGTCCTCCACGCAAACACGCGCGAAGCTGGGAGCGAGCCCCGCTTCGAGTGCCGCAGCGGCAAGTTCGGAGGCAATGCCACACTCGCGATAGTCTTCATCGACGACCACGAGCCTCCCGGTCTTCTTCACTGAGGCCAACACGGTTGCGGTGTCCAAGGGGCGCAGCGAGCGCAAGTCGATCACCTCACAGTCGATCTGTTCGCGCGCGAGCTGGCGCGCTGCCTCGAGCGCCCGATGGACTCCCACCGCCATCGAGCAGAGAGTCACGTCGGTGCCAACCCTGCGAACGATCGCACGCCCAGTGAAGACGGCCGGTTCAATCTGCTGCCCTTTCGCCACGCTGGGAACATCGAAGTCCATCGTCGTTCGCCCACAACGGCCCAGGAACTCGAGCCACTCCTCTGATAGCAGCTTCGGCTCCATCAAGATGACCGGCCCTCGTTCCACGAGCGCAGCCGCGGTCATCGCATAGGCATCACTGGGAACCGATGGAACCAGCACCCGAAGACCCGGTATCGAAGCAAGCATACCCCACAGCGTTTGACCGTGCTGCCCACCGTCGCCATAGCCGCCGCCACAAGGGGCCCGCAGAAGCAACGGACACGACCATTGCCCGCCGGTCTGCGCCTCGAGCTTTGCCATGTGGTTGAGGACCGCATCAAAAGCGACCGCCATGAAGTCGACCATGTAGAGCTCGACGATGGGTCGCAACCCACCCATCGCCGCGCCCACGGCAGCGCCGATGAATGCCGACTCCGATATCGGCGCATTCAAGACGCGCTCCTGGCCGAAACGGGCGAACAAAGGAGCCCGCAAAAGATGAACATCCTCTCCCATCAGCACGATGGTCTCATCGACGGCCATTGCGTCCTCGATGGCCGCATCGATGGCCTGACCCAGGCTCAGCTTGCGCACGAAGGCTCCTCCGCCTCAGCTAACGCCTCGGCAACCGCAGCAGCCACCTCTCGCGCCGCCGCTTCATCGAGCGGAGCCGATGCGATGTCCTGCTGCTGCAGCTTGCGCCGAGCGAGGACCAAGGGGTCGCGCTTGTCGCGTCGCTTGGCGTCCCCGCGCGCCTTGTTCATGGTGCCCACGACGTCGATCAGTGACCCTGCGCGGGCAACGAGTCCTCCGCCTCCTGACTTCAGCACGGAGGATACGACCCGAGTGACCGTACGACGCGTTTCGTCACTGGTCGGCTGCGTCGATTGTTTCAGTAGTGGATCGCCAAGTAGGTGCCCATCCAACCGAGAGCACTTTGCGTACAAACATCCCGGCTCCTGACGCTTTCGGCACGCCTCGACCAACGTCTCAGCCGTCTCGAAGACCGCGCCGACGTCGTTCCCGTCAACCTCCGCAACGGTCCAACCAAAGGCACCCACCCGCTCGATGAGACTGCCTGCGGTGACCTCCTTCGACTTGGTCGCGATCGCCCAACCGTTGTCGATGCAGACCACCAGCAGCGGCAGACGCCAAACCCTCGCCAAGTTGAGGGTCTCCAGCGCCATTCCCTGGTTCAATGCGCCGTCTCCCGTGAAGGCGACGGCGATCGCGCCCGGACGGAGGCGTCTTGCAGACAACGCGAGTCCCGCGCCAACGGGTAGGGACGCTCCAACGATGCCACTACTCGCCGCCAGGTGAGCCTTCGAGAAGAGGTGCATGTGACCGCCTCGACCTCTGCAGAGTCCCTGCTCGTGGCCGAGGAGCTCCGAGAATAGAAGGCGCAAGTCCACACCCCGTACGACCATGCCTGCGGAGGTTCGATGCGCCAGCGACAGCGCGTCCCCCTCACGAAAATGAGCAAGCACGCCAGCAACGACAGCTTCTTCACCGCTGCTCTGGTGCATTTCGCCCGATATCAGCCCGCGTTCCCACAGCTGCTGCACAACCGCTTCGAATGCCCGAATACGAGCCATCTGGTGATAGAGGTGCCCCAAGTCCATGACAGGCCAGAGGCATCCTACCCCAATTTGCAGGTCCGCGGCTTCGCATACGTTGCCGCCAGGACGAAGCCGCTGGCCGACGTGGGTCACGCCAGACCCGGTATTGGCGTCGTCACAGCTCCGGCTTCAGCGGTAATCTTTGCAGAGCCCTTCGTGACGCTTCGGGCAGGCGATGCGAACGTGGAAGTGATCATCGTGCGCACTGGAGTTGCTCGGTTGCAGCAGGAACTTCGCCGCATCGTCCGCGTACCTGGAG
>JBNKZR010000712.1:0-2946 GCA_050301735.1 Polyangiaceae bacterium
CTGGCGAAAGCATGCAGCCGGCAGCGGCCAAGCTCGCCTTTCGAGCGGATTGCGAGTCGCCTCCAGTGGCGGAAAGCGATTGCGCTTTCGCGCCCACCACGCGGCGGGCGTCCACCGACGCGCTGTGGCTATTGGTGCTGGTCGGCTTCGGCAGCGGGCGACGCTGGGCAGCCAAATTCAGCCGTTCCGAGCGCGAACCAGGAGCGACCGCGTGAGCTCCTGCAGGCGACGTCAGAGCCAACGTCCGCGGGTCAATTGCGCGCGACACACGCGTTCCGCCAGCTGGCGAGCGCTCGGGTGGGCGGCGCTCTGGGCAAGTGCGCTAGCGCTCGCTTGCTCGGGTGAGGACGCCGCGGACACGTCCAACTTGGTTGGCGGCCAAACCGGCTCACTTCTCCCGGGCCCGAGTCCCCAATTGCCGGGCTATCAGCTGCTCGGTATCGAGCCGTGTTCCTTGCCTCGAACGAGCGAGATCGAAGTCGTCGAGGGGGACGCGGCGCTGGTCGTCTATCCCGCAGCAGGTGAGACCGCTTCGGTACAGCTGACCGACAGCGACGGACAACTGATCGAGACGGAGCTCGAGGACATCGAGGGCACCGACGCGAAGTTGGCACGGACCAGTCAAGCGCTGACGGAGGGTGAGTACTCTGTCGAATACCAATGTTCGACGGAGAGCGGCCTCCGGGTGCTGCAAGCCACGCTCGAGGTAACCCCCGCGAATGACTTGCCCGCCACTTCCGGAACCCTCGAACCGGTCTTTGACGCGCAACGGGTCCGTTCCTGCGACGAAGGTGGCTGGTACACGATGCGCTGGGTGGCGGAGGATGATCTCACGGCTTTCGAGTCGTTGTTGGCACTCAGCGTCCGGGTGAACGAGGGCGAGGCATTTCCTGTTCTCTTGCACGGTCAAGTGCGGTTTCAGCAGGGAGCTCTCGAATTGAGTCTGCCGCGCTGCCCCTCCGCGGAAAGTGAGCGTTGCTTGCCGGCAGGTCCCGTACGAGTCGACTTGTTGGTCGACATCGCTGGCGAAGAGCAGAATCTGGCGCCCGCCAGCATGAGCTTCGACACCAGCTGCGTCGAGCCCACGCCCGAGCCGGAAGAGGGTTGCACGGCGCGCGTAGCAAAGGCGCACCCGCGTGCTTCCGCCTGGACCTCCTTGGCTGCTCTGCTGGCAGCCCTGCTGTTTCGTCGACGGCGTTCGACCCCAGCGCCTGTTCGGCGCTGAGACTCGCCGCGCGCTTGTCTCTGCGCAGTATTGACTCTCGCGGTGCGTCAGCCGCTGCTCGAGGCGAGCGCGTCGCGTGAGAGCTGGCCGATCTCGTCCAAGAGATGAACGTTCGCCGCAATCGCCTTCTCGAACACACCGAGGTGCAATGACTCGTTGGGACCGTGAGCGCCACTCACGGGGTCGAGCACCCCGTTGAGGATCAAGGGCAAGTTCGAGTAGCGCCTGCCGAACAACGCCACGAACGGGATCGAACCACCGATGCCGATGGGCAAGAGCGGCCGACCCCAGGCCTTTTCGTAGGCCCGATCGGCCGCCTCGAAGGCGGGCCCCTGGGGCGTGTAGAGCCAACTCTGGCCCCAGCCGGGGCGTTCCCGGAGCTTCACCCGCACGCCCCCCGGCGCATCGATGAGCAGTGCGGCTTCGAGTTCTTTGCGGATGTCGGCGTGCGTTTGCCCCGGCGCGATGCGGATGGACAGCACCGCCGACGCGCGCCCACGGATCGCATTCTTGTGCTGCTCGGCGCGCGGGAACGTCGTCGAGAGCACCGTCACGGCGGGCTGTCGCCAGAGCCACTCCGCGGGACTCCTGCCGTCCGACGGCAGGGGCTCCACGCCATCGACGAGATGTGCCCCCTCGCGCACGGTCTCGGCGTCGATGGGCACGTCGTACAGAGCCTTGGCTTCGTCCGGCGGCACCTCCATGCGCCCGAGACGGAAACGTCCCTGCTCGTCGAGCAAGCGAGCGAGCAACAGAATGAGCGCATTGCCCGCGTCCGGCGCCATGTTACCCCAAAGCCCCGAGTGCACGTCCGAGTGCAGCGCTTCGCAGCTCAGTTCGACCTCGTACAAGCCGCGCAAGCTCTTGGTCAGACCGGGCACTTCTGGCGACGGGTTTTCGCAGTCCGTCAGCACCATGACGTCGGCTTCGAACACGTCCGGGTGCGCATCCATGTAGCGTTCGAGGTTGGGCGAGCCGATCTCTTCTTCACCCTCGATCACGAGCTTGACGTTGAGCGGCAGTTCACCAGCGACGGAGAGCCAAGCTTCGAGCGCCGCCAAGTGCGAGATCCAGCCCCCCATGTCGTCCGCCGAGCCGCGAGCGTAGAGTCGCCCATCCTTGACGATCGGATCGTGGGGGGCATGGTCCCAAGCTTCGCCCGCGACGGGCTGCAGGTCGAAGTGACCGTAGATGAGCAGCGTGGGCTTGTCGGGGCCGGCCTTCAGGCGTTCAGCCGCGACGAGCGGTAGCGCGCCGTGGAGTTCCAACACCCGCGCGCGGTCGAAACCGAGCGCCGCGACGTCACTCGCGATACGTTCAGCGAGACGCCGCACGTCGCCGTGGTGCTCCGCTTCACAAGAGATGGCGGGAATGCGCAAGTACCCAAAGAGCCGCTGCATCGTCGCCGGCAGGCAACTCAGAGCATGACTCTTGACCATTTCGACCATCGCTTCTTCGGCCATGGGCGAGTTATAGCCGGCAAACGCCGGCCGGGAAGAGGCCTTGCACCGAATGGCAGGCACATAGCACACTGCTCCGACTCCCCACGCCCGGACCCCCACGACCCAGCCCAGCGATGACATCGAAGAACCAGACGCTGTTCGAGCTCTGCTTGGGAGACGGAGCCGGCGCCATCCGCGGGCAACTCGACCGGTCGCGGCGAGGCGACCCCATCAGCCCACACATCTACGGCCAGTTCATCGAGCACCTCGGCCGTTGCA
>JBNKZR010000713.1:0-2934 GCA_050301735.1 Polyangiaceae bacterium
GGAGGGCGGTGAATCGCACCGGCGAGCTCTCACCACTGCGAGGAAGGTCCCTGACGATTCCGCGCCGCCTCCCGACGCTCACCCCGCCCTTCCCCCGGATTCCCGCAGCCCCCAGGGCGAGGAAACCAGCGCGGCTGCTGCGCAGCGCGCTACTGGCGGTCCCGCCCCATCGCCTCAATTGGTCGACGCTCTGTGGAGCGTGTACACTTCATCAGTGACCACGGCTCGACGCGTCCATTACTCCTACGACGAGTACCTCGGTGCACTCGAACAAAGTGGCATAAAGCTTGAGTATTGCGACGGCGAGATTTACGCCATGGCTGGCGGTATGCCTGCCCACGCTGAACTCGCAGCGTCCGTCATGCGCCTCCTCGGAAACGCACTCCGTGGTTCTTGCAAGGTCTACTCGTCAGACTTGAAGGTACGCATCGAAGCCACTGACCTGTCCACCTTCCCAGATGTCACCGTCGTCTGCGGAGAAATGAACACTGCCCCGATTGACAGCAACGCCGTCACCAATCCGACCGTCCTCGTCGAAGTCACCAGCAAGTCCACCGAAGACTACGACCGCGGCGAGAAGCTCAATCACTACAAGCAGTGCCCGAGCCTCCAAGGCGGCGGCGGGTACTCCACAGTTCGCCCTCGACTACGCCGCATTGGGTTGGGGCAACGTTAGCGGGCACGTCGTTGGGATGACGTCCCCGAAGCCGGAAGCCGATCACTACCTCGAGCTGAGCTTCAGCGGTGGCACCCTGCTGGGTGGGGCGGACACGGGCGAGATCTACCCGCGCATTCACGATGCGGCCTCGCGGTTCTTCAAAGAGTGGAACGACTACTCACATGGCGGCGTGTCGTTCTCGACGTCGGAGAACATCACCATCCATGTTGATGGGGCCTTGGTCTGGGGTGAGGAACCCTGAGCGCCGTTTGACATGACAACGCAACCTCGGTCGGGCGAGCTCGACCGAGGTTGCGCGGACGGCGAGCAAGGCTCATGAGCGGGCCGGTGCAACTCGAAGACCACCAACCGTCAAGGGAGCTCAGTTGGAGTCCGGCTCGACGACGATGTCCGAAAACACGGCGCGGTGAGGTGCGTGGGGCCAGGAGCACACCCGGAATCGGCCACGTGGTCCCCCGGTTGGAGCAGGCAGAAAGCTGCCCTCTATCCATTCGTCGTCGACAACTCGCAGCGACACGGTGACCTCCCAGTGGCGTTTGCGCCAACGCAGCGTGGCCGGTGCTGTGTAGCCGACGCTCAGCGAGCCGGTGAGCTGATCGCCGCTGATGCTGAGGCCCGCCTTGGCGGCGTTCTCGTCGCACCCTTCAACGTGCATGACCCAGTCTGCCTTGGGGTAGGGCGGAGCCTTCCTCGGGGACTGATACCCGAACAAGGCGTACGGTGCCTCGACGCTCGACGAGCAGCCTCGTCGAAAGCCATGAGCGAGGCTGTTGTGAACCACTTCGACGAAAGAAGCTCCGAGCACACAGGTGCTCATGTCCTTTCTGGGTTCGATGTCGAAGATGCTCTCTGGTTCTCGCGGAACCGGCGGGGGGGCGAAGGACATTCGAACTGGGGGCATAGGACATTCGAACTGGCAAAAACAGCATGCTGCGGACATGGAACTCCGGGCCGCGGGTGCCGTTGGAGATGTCGTGCCGCGAACTTCGGGCACCAGCGTGCCCTATCGCTCCTCGACGAACCCTCCGCGGAAGCACGAGCACCCAGGAAGATGCACCAGTGCACCCCCTCGAACATCTCGAAGGACAAGTCAGCTTGAGCGAGAGCACCGGGGCGAGCCGAGACTTGCGCTTCCGTCTGGGCTTGCTCTTGTGCTTCCAGAGAAGCCGAAAGCCCTCACGATGCCAACGCAACACCGTATCAGGTTTCACGAGGAAGAAGGCGTCGCGCCACGCCCGCATGCGGCTAGCCAAAGCGACCAGGAGTCCGCGCTCCCAGGCGCGAAACTCGGGCTTCTTGGTCTTGCGGGAAGCCACGATGAGCTGCTGCCGGAGTGCTGCGTTTTCGGCGAGAAGCTCATCTCTGGTGCGGAACATGTCAGCGACGAATCCCGCGGCCACTCCTGAGGGGCGAAGCGTCTCAGTCAGCACCCGACGGGCGCGCGCCACCGGCCGCCCGATGGCGGCTGTCAGACGGTTGGCGAGGGCGCGGAGCACAGGGCTGATCTCGTCGACGGAGGCCACAACTTCAAGTCTTGCTCTCGGCGATTTCCTGAACGATCCTGTGACGGATGAGCCAGGTAGCCAGGACAGCAAAGCGCATGCCGTGGGCGCGGGTGGCGAGGAGAGATGAACGCGCAGAATCAAGATACAATGACATAACGGACCTTTCCGCTCGCCCCTGTGGCGAGCTTTGCCCTCCTCAGCGCAGCTTGTGTGACAGGGCGAAATGGACTCCGCTAGTCAACGGATGAGAACCGCCTGGCGGAGGTGCCCCTCCCTCATCGCCCTGGCGCACAAGGTGCGCGTCTGGTGAAGCTTGCCACAGGGGCGAGCGGATTCAGTCCACGTCAGCCAACGACATGCGCTTGCTTTTCTCGCACCATGAGGTCGTTGATGTGCAGGCCGAGTTCGAAACAGGTGTCGATGCTCACTTCATCCGCCATGCAGAAGAGGTGAGCCACGTAGCGTCCGTGCAAATCGGCCTTGATGGTTTTCACGACGATGGTCTTCGCTGGCGCGAGCGTCTCGATGAGAAAATTACGCGCATCGCGGCCTGCTTTCGAGCGGAGCTCAGGGGCGTCGATTTGCGCAAGGCGTAGCCTTTGGTCGGTCAGCGAATGAAAGCCCAAGTCGACGAGTGCCTCGATGGTATCGCCATCGATGACGCGTAGGTCTCTGGCCTTGAACACAAATGACGGATTGGTCGGGCGCTCGAGTTTTGGTTCAGCGAGCTTGCCGCCCTCGAAGAGGTCG
>JBNKZR010000714.1:0-2929 GCA_050301735.1 Polyangiaceae bacterium
TCAGCGCTCGCATCAAGTACTGCATCTATGCCGGAGAGTGACTCACTCTGGGGCTGAGCCCCCTCCCGTGCGGGGGTCGGACGGTCGCGCTGCGCAGACCCCTTGCAATCTGCAGTGGGGGACGCACTATTGCCGGCAGTGGCAGCGAAAAGCAAAACGGTTCGAGCTCCCGTGACTTCCGGTGGCTCCAAGTCGACGCAACCGGCTCGCGACGCCTCTACCGCAACGCGGGGTGACGACGTTGCCCTCGTGTGGGGCAAGCGAGAGGACGGCGCCATGAACATCCTGCGCAAGCGTCAGGACCGCATCGAAGCCGGCACGGTGCAACCGCTCAAGGAGGGTGTGCCCATCCACGGCGAGGTGATCCAGCTCAAGCCGCGTGAGAACTCCCCGTTGTGCGACGTGGAGGTCCACGTTCCCGCCGCGACCCGCGCCAGCGACCACCCGCGCCCCGCACAGGTAGCCTCTGACTCGTACCGAAAGAACTGGGATCAGGTCTACCGTCGCAAACGCCGCGCAACGGAAGACAAGCTGCTGAACTGAGGCTGCCGCCGCGCTCACTTGGACCCGACCCCGACCAGGGTCGCGGCGATGGTAAGCAGCCCTCAGCGCACTTCGCGCACGATGGTCTGGCAGCCGAGCACGATGTCGATCTGGTTGCCGCTCTCTGCGTTGGCGTTGTCGCAAGTATCCGGGCACAGCACGACGGCCGTCGGAGTCTGGCTGCCTTCGTCGACGTTGTAGTACCAGGAGTTCTCACCTGCAGCGCAATCGCCGGGGCCATCAACCTTGAGAACGGTCTCCGCATCGCCGCCGCTGCTCAACTCGACGTTGAGCTTGTCGAACGCGAGCGTGCCCTCGTCTGGCGCCGGGATGACGTACTCGCACGGCAAGACTTCGCCCCGGATCTCAGCCAACGCGTCGAGGAACGCGTCGGTGGCGTTGACGTTGGCTGTCACGTCGAAGGGTAACTCGGTACCTCCGATGCGCGCCATGTCCGTGAGCTTGCCGCGCAACGTATCGACTTCGGCTTGATAGGCGGCAATGTCTGCCGGATCCAGCTCCAACCCTTCGAGATCCGGAAAAACCCCGATCACGAACGTCTGAATGCCGAAGTCGCTACCGACCTGAATCGTGTCGAACGTGCGCTGAGTCGCCTCCGCCTCGACCTCTTCGCGAGTCCCGAGGGGGACACACCCGATGGGCGCGCCATCCGTCGCCACCACCACGAACGAACGCGTGTTGGGCTCATCCTGCATCCACTGATCCACTTCCCGGTAGGCACCGGCCAACGCGACGTGTGTGGGAGTGTTGGAGAACATGTCCGGTTCTTTGGACAGCAACGACTCCACCATCTCGGCCGCTTGCTCCGGTAACTGGCTACGCGCGACGGAAGGCGTCGAATACTCCGCCGCGTCACACGACACCTCGCCTGGACACAAGCCGACGGCATCGCTGATCATGCAGGTGCCGCCCGTTGGACACTGGTCGTCGAGGAAACAGAGCTCCAACTCGTCGTTGTCGCAGCGCCCCGGCTGGATGCAAACCTCTTCGTACGTCTGGCCATCGACATCGATCGACAGCTCGCACTCACTGTCCGCGCCACACGGCGTATAGATGTCGGCAAGGGCGAAGCGCAGATCGCACACCGTGGTGACACAATCCACGTCGCTGGTACACGTCGCACCCGGCCCACAGTTGGAGCGCTCGCCCATCAACGGGTAGTAGTTCAAGGCCAAGTTGAAGCCCGCCGACTCCGGGGACTCGATGAACTCCGTCACGGCGGCGCGCACCGCGTCCCATTGAGTCACGTCCGTATCGACTGCGATCGGACTACTCATCGAACCCGAGATATCGAGTACCAGGTACAGATTCACATCTACGCGCTCGGCGTTGTACGTGTCGCGGGCGCACTCGGTGGGGGCGGCAGGTGCATCGTCGACTTCATCGATCAATTCGTCGGTGGAGCTGAGGTCCTCGTCGACCGGAGGTGCAACGCTGTTCTCCCCATCGCCGTCTTCCGGATTGAGAAAGCCAGTACTGGACTGCTCATCGTCCGCGCCCGTCGCACTGCCCGTGCTCTCCCCGCCAGCCCCCCCCGTCCCCGAACCGCAAGCGAAGGCCAAGACTGCCGCCGCGCCGAAACCGACACGGGCTCCCATCCGTCCACCTCGGCGAGGTCTTCCGTACATCTGCCGCATGAGCGCATTGTCCGCTGCTTTTCGAACTGCGCAATGCTCAGGTGGAGTAACCCGGGCCTCAGCGGTCGCCCAATCGGTAATGTTGAAGCGCGCTCGAAGCTGCTCCGAAAAAGGTCGGACACCAGAGAGCACTCATGTGTCCTATTTGCGAAGCCTGAATGGCGCGGTACTGCACAACTACGTTCTGCACAGAACAGCGCCCGCGGAAGCCAGGGGCGTTGCATCCGTGCCGAGCAACGGCGCAACACCGCCTGACTCCCAGCCGCGAAGCGTCCGCCCTGAGGCGCGCGCGTGGTGAGGGACGCGCATGTGTCGCCAGATGGCGCATCGAGATTACCGAAATCCATCGCACGGGACTGCAGCTACGAAATCCCTAGCGCAACAGACCAGCCTTGAATCGTGACTGAAACGCTAACTCGCGGCGCTACAGTCGTGGGATCGCAGGCACCCGAAAAGGCAGGGCGAATCGCGACACACTGGGTGCCCCCTGCTATGGTGCTCCTTCGATTCCGGCAAGCTCGACTGCTGACCGCACACGGGGCGGCGCGCGCTTGCGAACGCTCTGAGTACCCACTGACCAAGGCAGAGTGGTCGTGGGCCAACGGACGACAGCGAAGGTGCATGCAAAGATGAAGAACTTGAACTTGGCGATTGGCGTCGCGGCTCTGGTCAGCGCGGCCGCGTGTGGTGGAGGGGGAGAGATTCGACAGGTCGGGACCGGCGCGGCG
>JBNKZR010000715.1:0-2924 GCA_050301735.1 Polyangiaceae bacterium
GCCCACGCAAAACACCAATGGGGCACCGTTTTGGCTCTGGACCGCTCCGCCGCGTGCTGTCGTGGCGCAATAATTCGAAGGCGGTTAAGTCTTCTGGACAAACCTGCACGGCCCCCAAATATTTGTCGAGCACGTCGTGCTCGAACGGATAGGGAGTAGCATGCCTAGAGTTCAGAGCCGTTTCCGCGCCTTCGAGTCAACTCTCTTGCTCGCTGCCTGCACCGGAGCCGTGACTCTGGGTGCGACCGCATGTGGAGACAGCGAAACCAGCATCGCTACCAACTCGGTTTCACAGCAGCCGACGACGGGCGCCACACCCACCACGCCTCCTGCTGCCACAGGAGCGGCAGGCACCACGCCAGCTGGCGGTGCGCCCGCGGCGCAACCTGCCGCAACACCGGAACCTCAAGAGCCAGCACCTGTCAGCACGCCGGTGACGCCGTCGGAGCCCGTTACTCCAGAACCAGCAGAAACGCCGCCGCCTGCTCTGCAGCCACCCGGGGTCGAGCCGATGACGCGCATGCCGACCGCCGAGGCACCCGGCGAGATGCCGGCACCCGACATGACGCCTGCGGAAGACCCCACCGACCCGGTCGCCATGCCCGAACCCGAACCCGTCGAGCCAGAGCCCGAGCCCGCGCCTGCCGAAGGGGCGTCGGACCCCATGCCGAGCCCAGGTTGCAACGGCGGAAACCCCAATGCCATGGTTCCCAGTTCGGTCGTCGACATGCCGAGTGGCTACGATGGCTCGACCCCGGCGCCCGTCTTCTTCGCCTTCCACGGCGCTGGCGGTGACAGCTCCTCCCTCCAAGGGCCCTTCGCCAGCACCGCCAAAGAGCGGGGCTACATCGGCATCTATCTGAAGTCGACGGACAGCGCTTGGAACGTACGGACCGACACGCCGCTGCTCGACAACGCCTACAACGCCGTGCTCGACAACTATTGCGTCGACATCAACCGAGTCTTCGCCATCGGCCACAGCTCGGGCGCCCAGATGATCACCCAGCTGCTGTGCAACGGCGACACCCGCTTCCGCGCCGTTGCACCCGTTGCGTCCTCCAAGTACTGCAACGGCTGGGATCCCACTGCAGCAATCGTCATCCACGGGCTGGACGACATCGAGCGCGGCGGGCAAGGCGAAATGCGCTACGGTCTCAACGACGGCGATGGCGCCATCGACTTCGGCGTCTATCACGACAGCAACCAGTGCACAGAAGCCACGACCTCGTTCGACCCAGGTGGCAACTGTGGGGCAAACATCGACCCCGGCTGCGTGACGTACGACGATTGCGCCGCTCCCACCGTATTCTGCAATCACAACGACCCGCAGTACGGCACAAGCAACCACGGTGTGCCGTGCTTCGCTGGCCCCGTCGTCTTCGACTTCTTCGACCAGCAGCAGTGAGGCGTGGCTCGACGCCCCACGCGTGACTGGACACGCTGCACTCAGTCACAGCGGCTACTAGCGCCGAGCTCCGCTGGAGTGCTCGCCGTTCATACATCACCCACCCTTTCGCCTGCTCAGGTCACCGCGCCGGGCGTCGCGCTCACCCCTTGCGGGCGACCGGGTGGCAGAGCTCCCGAACGCCTCGTGTGGACAACAGGCCTTCCTCACTGGACAGCCCGGATGGAAACCCGAGCATTCCTAGCCCAGGTGGGCTGAGAGCTCGCGTGTAGCGAGGTTCCGCGTCGGAACGAGGTGTTCCTCTCCGCCCGCTTACGAAGCGAAGCTGGCCCCAGCCCTAATGGGTGGTAACACTGAGACCGTCGTGGTTCACCGAACCAAGACACGAAGAGGGATCGCTTGTCGGGAGAAGTGCGTGTGCGCTCACCGGCGAGCCCGGCTCAGTGCCCAAGGCTAACCAGATATGAGGAAGAACATGAAGACCAAGATGAGCAACCAATTCCGCACCGTACTTCGCCTTCTGCCCGGACTGCTGCTACTCGCCGGTTGCGGAGGCAGCGATAGCTCCGCAGAAGAAGAAGGGGTCCAGGAAATCAGGTCGAATCTGTTCGACACCGATCCCACCCTGCAGGACGTGGACGATGACGGAGTCAAGGATTGGGTAATTCGCGATCGCGAGACCGAACACCTCAATGAGGATGCGAAGATATCGATCAAAAATGGGGCGATCCGTTCAGGCAATGGGGACCCCATCGACTCGCGTCCGCGCATGGACTACCCAGACCACACGGAGTTGATGTGGAGTGCCCGGTCCGTGGAAAACGACGAGATTGAACCCTACGAGAAAGGTGAGTACTATACCGACTGGAACTTCCCTGGGGCGCAGACCTGGATCAACTTCGAGTACGACGTCCCGAACGCTCATTGGGCCGCTGTGTTCACGATGATCTACAGGTACGGCGACGAACAAATACTGTACGTGATGAATCAGGTCAACGAAGCCGAGGGGTCCACCAACCTTCGCTACAAGTGCCTCTACGTGCAGAAGGGTCTACCTCTCGACGAGTTCGTCGACGTCAAGATGCATCTCTACATCTCAGAGCACAAGGTTGGGTTTACGATCAACGGCGAAGACAAGGGCAAAGTTCCTTACGAGCTCAAGTACGAAGCGGAACCGAAAGACGATCGTTTCATCACCATGTTCGTGCCGCAGGGTGTGGCGGAGTGGAAGTCGCTCACCGTTCAGGTCGCTGAACCGTAAGCCTCTTCACCCAATCTCGAATCATCTGGTTGCTGATGAAAGCCACGGTCGCGCAATACCTCGTCGTCAGTGGAATGGTGAGTTTCGGCTCGACCGTGGCTGCGCAGACTCCGGGCGAAGGCCCCACGGACGCTCCCGCGCCAGCAAAGGCTCCCACGGAAGCCGCTGGGCCGAGCGAGTCGGCCCCCACTGACGGTTCGGCGGAGCCCTCTGCTTCGCCCGACGCCTCTGCGGAGCCCCCCGCTAGAACCGAGCCTG
>JBNKZR010000716.1:0-2924 GCA_050301735.1 Polyangiaceae bacterium
AGGGGTCGCAACCACATCGGCGAGCGCCGAGCGCGCTCACGAAGGTGAGCGGCTTTCGTCCGACTGGCTTGCACGGCGTCCAGCATACGCCGAGGGGCATGCGCTGTCGACGTTCGCCTCGCGCGGTGATGCTGGTCGAAAGTGGCGTTGGCCGACTCGACCGACCGAGGCCCCGACCTCGTGTACCAAGCGCGCATGACATCGACTTGGTCGCATCGCCTGCTCGAGAGTACCGCTCTGGACGCTGCGTTGGCGGGGGCTGTCTGATCTGGGTGGCGAGCATCGCGCTGCCGCAGAGCCCAACGGCGCAGCCGTGGCCCTCTACGTGCTCAAACCCAGTGTTTCTCAACGAGGCGTCGTTCTTCGCCTACTTCTTCGTTGCGTAACGCCTACGCACTCGGCTCGTCGCAGAGCGAGCGTTCGAGCCCGTCAGCAGCGCGGAACCGAGCGTGGCACGCCTCCGCCTGCGACCCGACGACCTTCGCTACACCGTGCCCTCATGACGGTCGAATGGTCCAGCGCGGTGAGTGGGATTTCACCAGGACCCACGCTCGGCCGGACGCCAGCGGATCCTATCGCTGCACTTCCAAACAAAACGCGATAGCCTGGTCTTTCGATGACGGAGAACAAACCGCCACAAGTGCCTGTTTGGCGAGCTTCCCCCCTCCCGGAGCCCAATCCTGGGCCGAACCAAGCGTTCGTCGCTGTGCTCGATGCGGTGCCCGGTTCGTGGTTCTTCGCGCGCCGGGACGGCAGCTTCGCCTATGTCAACCTGGGCGCGTGTGAATCGGTAGGCTACACCCGCGACCAGCTGCTCAGAGCCAGCATCTTCGACATCGACCCCACGGTGAATCGCGAGCAGTGGGAACAGCTCTGGCTCGGAACTCGCCCCAGCGAGTCAGTCATCTTGCGCACGACGCACCGCCGGCGCGATGGCGTCGACTTTCCCGTCGAGGTACGTGCCACTCGCTTGGTCGTCGACGGCGAAGATCTGGCCGTCTCCTACTCCGTCGACTTGACGGCCAGCGAGCGCACGCGTGAAGCGCTCGCCAGAACCGAAGCTGAGCTCGGGCGCCTACTCAGACATTTGCCGGATCTGGTCTTTCGATTGCGGCGGTCGCCGAGCGTCGGTTGGCTCTTCGCCAGTCCCAGTTGCAAGGCCTTGCTGGGGTACGAGGCGCAGGAACTTCTCTCGGGCTCGGTCGAATTGCCGCGACTGCTCCATCCGCACGACGTCGACGCGTTCCTCTCCCTGGGCGAATCAGAAACCGAGATCCGTTTCTTGCACCGTGAAGGTCACACCGTTTGGATGGCCGTCAGAGCGACCGAAATCGAAGGCACCGACGCTGGCGAACTCGTCATCGAGGGCGTGGCCCGTGACATCACCAAACGGCACCAAGCAGAGCTTCAGTGGCGGCGACTTCTCACTGGAATCGAGCACTCTGCCGAGGCGATCGTGATTACGGATACGGAGGGTCGGCTCGAGTACGTCAACCCTGCCTACGAGAACTCCAGCGGCCTGCGTAGTGTAGATGTATTGGGCAAGCACTGGGCGGGTCTGGAAGTTCGCCACGACGCTGCTCTACTCTCGGCCCTGCCTCGGGTCGTCGACGAACAGGAGACCTGGTCCGGGCGGACCGAGAGCGTGCGCAGCACGGGCGAGACCTACCACGAGGACATCACCCTCTCTCCCTTTCGCGATGCGGACGGCGCCTTCGCGGGTTTGGTAGCGGTCAAGCGAGACGTCACCGACCAGCTGAGACTCGAGGCCCAATTGATCCAGGCTCAAAAGATGGAGGCGGTGGGCCAGCTTGCGGGAGGTATCGCTCACGACTTCAACAACCTGCTGTTCATCGCCATGGGCAACATCGACTTGGTTCGGCTTCGTTCTCGTAGCGCGAACCAGAGCACCGACGAACGGCTACACGATGCGCAGGCCGCCTTGGAGCGAGCCTCTACCCTGGTCAAACAGCTGCTGACTTTCAGTCGCAAGGGCAACGTCGAGACCTCGGTCTTGGCGCTCGACAAAATCGTGCAAGGCTCTCTCGGCATGCTCAGTCGCTTGCTGGGCGAACACATCCGCCTCGACTTCGAGCGCAGCACGGAAGGCCCGCTACTCCTGGTGGGCAACGCCGCGCAAATAGAGCAGGTGATCGTCAACCTCTGCGTCAATGCACGGGACGCCATGCCCGAGGGCGGTTCACTGCAACTGACCCTCGACGAGGTGGCGCGCCATGCAGTCCCCGATGTAAGCGGCCTCGCTCCCGCGCAGCGTTTTGCTCGCATCACGGTCTCGGACACCGGCCACGGCATGCCCGCAGATGTCCGCGAACGGGTCTTCGAACCATTCTTCACGACCAAGGAACCTGGTCGGGGAACGGGCCTCGGACTCGCCACGGCGTATGCCATCGTGCAGCAACATCGCGGGCAGATGCAGGTCGACTCCGAGCCCGGCGTTGGTACCACCTTTCGCATTCATCTTCCCCTCAGCGACGCCGATGAGCCAGTGCCGCGCTCTTCTCGCGCGCCGTCGCAGTTGCAGGGCAGAGGCCGTTGGGTACTCGTGGCCGAAGACGAACCATCGGTGCGCCAGCTACTCGCTCACTATCTGGAAGACGCCGGCTTTCGTGTGGTCGCCGTCGCGAATGGACGCAAGGCGCTCGACGTACTCGACCAACGCGGCAACGACTTCGCCCTGGTGGTACTCGACGCAGTCATGCCAGAGTTGGGAGGACGGGGTGTTTTGCAGTTCATGCGCGAACGCAGCCTGCAAACGCCCGTCCTGTTCGTCACCGGCTACGACAACGAATCGCTGGTGGAGGTCCGGGACGCGCCGAACGTGGCGGTGCTGGGCAAACCCTTCAACCCGGAGAAGCTGGCGCGGTACGCCGCAAAATTGCTTTGACGCTCACGCGCCCGGCAGT
>JBNKZR010000717.1:0-2920 GCA_050301735.1 Polyangiaceae bacterium
GGTCGAGTTCGGCAACTTCCAGTGCTCCGCCTGCCAGACGCATCTTCTCGAGGTACCGCCGACGCTGGACAAGACCTTCGTGGACAGTGGCCAGATCCTGTGGGTGTTCAAGAACCTGGCGCCAACCAGTATGCCCCGGGCGGCGGCGGCGGCAGTGGTGGCGGCGGGTTCGGTTTGATTACCAGCCTGGGTGGCGGCGGTGGCAGCGGCAGCGGCATCCGCAACTACGGCGGTCCCTCGACCGCTTCGGAGGACGAGTGGAAGTTCGGTTTTGCCGGCTACATGCGCGCCCCGATGAGTGTCGGCATCGGTGAGCGCGTCAACGCCAAGATCGATCAAAATGAGACGACGCTCAGCATTCCGCAGTTGCCCAACGACCAGTACCTCGACTGGCAGTACACGCAGACGGTGCAGCGTTCGTGGATCGAATCCTACTTCAGCTATGGCAACAGCTGGGCCAAGGGCGTGTTCTCGATCGAGCAGTTCCGTTTCTCTCAGTCGACATGGCCGGACCCGGAGGCGAACTTCGGCGTTGGCCAGGCGTGGATTGAGCTCACGCCGGACATGGCGGCCATCGACGAGAACATGCGCGTGAAGGCCCAGTTCGGCAGCTTCTCTGGACGTTACGGCGGCGCGGGTCAGTACGACGCTGGCGCCTACGACACCTTCATCATCGGCCGTACCCACCAGGTGGGCGAGACGGTGCGTCTCGAGTACGACTACAACGACTACGTGTTCTCGTTCGAGGAGGGTTTCGGCACCAAAGAGCCCAATCCCTCGCCCTTCCACAACACGAAGTTCACTCTCTTGGCGCACGCCCACGGCGGTATCACTTGGGACGACTTCATCACCGTCAACGCACACATCATGCACGCGTGGACGCAGGAGCCGGACCACGACTGTGCGAGCCGCGAAGAAGAGGTCGCTTTCTACGAGAACAACCAGATGGGCGCGTCGGTGAATGGCGACGATACGACACAAGGCTTGTTGGTACAGTTCGCTGAGGCACCCGTTGGAGCGTGTAAGCAGGAAAACACCGACGGTTCGGACGACTTCATGATCACACCTGACGGTCCTCAAGCGGCTGTGGCGTCGGTCCCAGGTGCGGGGCCTCTCGTGCGTCGTTCGGACACACCCGACGGTAGCCTCACAACGGTGGGTATCGATGCAGTATTCAACACTGCGGCGCTGGGGCGCATCTTCCTCGGCGGGTCCTACGTCATGGCTGATCACGCGGTGACTGTCGCCCCCGCCTACGAAGTCATTCACGCTTACGGCGGTGGCTTCTTCAAGTCGGGGGTCACGCACATGTACTTCAACGAGAGGTCGCGTTGGGATAGCTACGACGTGATGAGCGCCGGGGGAAACGGCACCATCCTGACCGGTGAGGCCCAATGGGATCTCAACCTCTCGAGTTTGATCGGTCCGGAGATATTCGGACAGCAGAACCTCACGGCGAAGCTCTTCGGCATGTTCAATCTCGTGCAGAGTGACGACGACCCGAACCTCGAGAACGTCAGCAAGCTGAAGTACGGCACAGACATTCTGTGGTTCCCTACGGGGTGGTTCGGAGCCGGCGTTCGCGCCGACCGCCTCGAGCCCCGCTCGGACATTGCCGAGCAGTCGTTCACCGCGATCGCACCGCGCCTCGAGTTTCGCACGGGTTTCACCACCCACGAGCGTATCCAGATTGGCTACGCCCGGTACATTTACGCCCAGCGTGAGTGTGGGCGGGGCGCCGGCGAGGCGCTGTTCTGTACGCAAGCACCTGGTGCGACGGTGGCCCCGGCTGGCTTTGCCAATCGCCCCGGCATCAACGCCACCAAGGCGTTCCGTGGCACCCCGGTGGACGTGGAGTCCACCGCTGCGCCTTTCAAGGCTGGCGACGGTCAGATCCAGGACTGGGATCCGCCGCACGAGAACGTGGTCTTCATCTCAGCCGACATGTGGTGGTGAGCCGTCACGGGCAGCGAGCAATACGAGCTGTTTTCTTCGGCGCGTGCTGAAGAAACCGGGACGAGAAGGCGCCCAGGCAAGGGTCTGGTGCGCCTTTTGCCGTCCATGAGCGGAGTGCGCCCCGCTGCGACAGCCAACAGCAATGGAATCCGTGCGCGTGACTGTGTCCCGGCGGAGACGCCCCTTGCGAGCACTCCCAGGAACTGGATATATGGGCGCGTCGTGTGCGCCAAAATGACGGTGTCGCGCGTCCGATCTCATACGTCCGCACGTCAGTCCTTTCGCAGACGTCACGTCGTTCGGTCGTTCTGAAGTCTCGTTTACGCCTTGGAATAGATCAGTGGAGTCAAGCATGAATAGAATCTCAGTCTCACTCGTAGTCGCGTTCGGGCTCGGCCTGTCGAGCGCGGCATGTGCCCCGCCCGTCAACTCACCGGAGATGGCCAATACCGAAGCAGGGGCTTCGTGTGGTCCCACGGCACTGATCGAGGATGGCGAGGACAACAACAACCAGGTGATCGTCCAGGACGGCCGATCCGGCTACATCTACACCTACGCGGATCCCGAAGGCACGACCATTTCACCCAAGGCAGGCAGCGAAGGCGGAATCTTCGAGATGTCTCCGGGGGGCTACAACTCGGCCTACGCCATGCGCATGCATGGCACCGTCGCCAACGCTAAGATCATCTACGCCGGCATGGGCCTCAACTTCACCGACCCCAAGGATCTCTACGATGGCACGCGCTTTCAGGCGGTTGCTTTCCAGGCCAAGAAGGGCCCAGGTTCGAACAACGCCGTGCGCGTCAAGATCCCGGATGTGAACACCGACCCCGACGGCGGAACGTGTGGCAACTGCTACAACGACTTCGGCATGACCATCAAACTCACCGAAGAGTGGCAGCAGTTCATCATCCCGTTCAGCCGCATGAAGCAGGAGGCCGGTTGGGGTTCACCGCGGCCGCCA
>JBNKZR010000718.1:0-2906 GCA_050301735.1 Polyangiaceae bacterium
GGGCAAGGGCCGACGCCTGCATCCGCGCACGCCCCGCACGAGTTCGAAGCACGCGGGCAAGACAATCTGAAGCGGCGGGCCGAGTTCACTCGGATGCGCTATCGTGCGCCCCATGAGCGGTCCGGCATGCGCTGATGATGAGTTCGGGGGGTCGGCGCAGCCTCATCCAACGTCAAGACGCAGCATCCGAACGCTGCGTTGGGCGTCGGCCTCCGTATTGCTCGCTTGTGGCCCAGCCGAGAGCACGGTCGCACCCTTCGACTACTTCGCGCTGGACTCCTCCCTCGACGAGCGACCTCATACCGTCGACTGGAGCTCGGACACGAGCACACCCCGCGTCGACGGCGTTGTGGCCGAGAACGCGCGTTACGGCGACTCGCGCTACGCGTTCGACTTCGTGACACCACTGGGAGAGTACTCCGTCGATCTGCTCGCCCATGGCACCGTCGCGGAAGGCACCCTTGGCCGCTGTCGGGACGGGAGCTGCGACGACGCCGCGGTGGAGGCCCGGCCCCTGCGCCTGCGTGACCCCGACTCGCCCAGCCTCCGACTTCTTTCCGAGACCCGCCCCGCCCAACAGACGGACGCGGCCCTCGCGGTCACGACCAGCGCTGATCGCGCTGTCGTCGTCTACGGCAACGACGGCGCCCGCATGTTCGACGTCGTCGACCCGACCCGAGTCGACGAGGTGACTCACCTCCAGCCCGCAGACTCCAGCGAATTCTGGAATGACGCCGAGGTTTACGCCGACCGCTGGCTGCTGCTCGCTTCCTCCACCCGAGGACTTCGCATCTATGACATATCGGATGGTGCCGAGCCCAGTCAGCTGCCCGCGCCCTTTCCCATGCGCGGCGGACACAGCCTGCAGCTAGTCGGTTCGACCGCGTACCTGGCTCAAACCGGTGGAGAGGGCGGCGTCACCATACTCGACCTGTCGTCACTCCCGGAGTGGACGTCGGTTCAGACATACAAGTTTGCCGAATGCCGCCAGGTACACGAAGTGGAAGCGAGCGAGCGTTGGTTGCTTCTCAGCTGCCTCGATGAAGGCTTTCAGCTCTATCGACGGGAAGAAGGCCGTGCCCCCGCGTGGGTCGCCGGTGTCGCAAGTGAACAGGCGCACTCCGCACGACGCATAGCGGCCGAAACTTGGCTGACCACGTCGGAACACTACGCCGCATCCGTCGACGTCGTTCGGCTCGACGCGAGCAGCAGCACGTTGGAAAGACTGGCACGGTTTTCGACGGGAGTGAGCGCTTCGCCCCACGAACCCTCTTGCGTAGGGCAGTCGTGCTGGCTCACCCACCATCAGCAAGGCTTGCTTCAACTCGACCTGAACGACCCAGAGGCACCGGTGCTCAGTCGCCAAGTTCACACCTGGGACGGCCCCGCCGTGACGTTCCTCGAGGGAGCGAGCGGCATCGCCGTCAGCGGAGCCTACCTCTACGTGGCGGACACCGAGCGTGGCCTACTGATATTCGAAGACCTCACCCACCCCGACGCGCAGTAGCAGGAGGTGCCAGCGGCGCCCCGCTGGCCACCGCGCGAGAGCAGTCAGTCCTTCTTGGGCGAATTGATGAAGAACTCGATGAAGTCGTTGCGCAGGCGCGCCTTGTAGCCCGGAATGTCCTTGCGGAAACGGAACGTGACCTTGCCGCCAGCCGGCGTGTTGCTGACACGCACGTTGACGATTCGATCGTCACGGCTGCTGATACCGGAGCCATTCTCCATCACCTTGCGACCGGGAACGAGCACCGTGAACCCGGAAGGCGTCTTGGTCCCCTGAAGCGCAGTCCCCGGCCCATCGAGACGCAGGCGATGTTTGATCGGCAGCACCATACGACCCACCTGGAAGCTCTGGGCCGACTCTGCCCCGGCGCTTTCCGGCTTCGCATCTGCCGCCGGGGATGACGCGACTTCGTCGGTGAACGCCTGATCCTTGGCCAAGCTGTACTCGTCCACCTGAGCCATGGGAGCAGGGTTCGGCGGCGCCGGCTCGGTCGTGGCCATCTGCTTGGGGCCGAACAGCGGCACCTGGGCGACGATACCGTCGTCGTTGGGCTTGCGCTGCTCTTGCACGCTGAGGGTAGCCCGCACCGGAAAACCGCTGGGCGTCGTGGGAGGCGCCGGCTGTGCCAGCGACGCGGGCTGGTCACCCTGAACCGCAACATCGGGTTGAACGACAGCCCCCGCGGCGGGCGCTTGCGGTATCGGAGCGCCGGCGGCTACCGGCGTTTCGACGGCCTCGGCAAATACCGCCGACGGCTCCTCGAGCTGCTCCGAGTTACCGGCGCCGACCAGCGCGTAAACCCCGGAAGCCGACAGCGCTATGGCACCACCGTACAACCACATCTTCGGACGCTGCCATACTGGAGGCGGAGGTGGCGGCGCTTTGCTCCGTCCACGCGAGGCATTGCCACCACGCGAACCGGGTTCGAGACGCGACGAGCGACGCTTGGCGCCAGCCGCTGCCGGGGCATGCGGAACGCGACTCGTACGTCGCAGGGGCTTGGTCTTCGTCTTCTTGGCAACCTTGGCCGATCGCATCAGCGCACCGAGGCCACCGACCGCTTCGGTGCCCCACTTGGCCACCTGGGCGCTGGTCTCCTTCATGGCGTGACCCGCGCTCGCGGCGATGGTTCCAACTTTGCCCTTGAACAGGTCTTCGGAGACTTCGTCTTCTTCGAATTCGTCGTCGTAGTCGTCGTCGTAGTCGTCGTCGCCAGCCTGATCGACCACGGTCGGCTCCGGGGTCTCGTCCTCCACGCCTTCGTAGCGCAGAGAGACCACGAGTTGGGGGATCTGCGTTTCGGGCTCGATGGCGACGTCGACCGAGTGGATGTGTGCCGCTCGTTTGCCCCCCGCCGAAACGTCTTCGAGCTGAAGACTGCGACCCAGCTTGAGGAACT
>JBNKZR010000719.1:0-2895 GCA_050301735.1 Polyangiaceae bacterium
GGTGTGGTTGCCCCATCGCGATGAAGCCGTGATCGCGGCGACCCGTGCGTCGCGCCTGCCCTTGATGCCGCCCGATCTGCCGGCGGAGCAACTGCGTCAAGTAAACGAGCAGTTGCTGCTACGTCAGGACGAGGCGGCGCTGCGTCTGCTGGAGAGCTTCGGCGCGGCGCAGACGCGGGGACGCGGCGCACAGACGATGGCACTCTCGCTCGAAGACGCGGGCAAGGTGGACGCAGCCGCCAAGCTGTACGAGGCTTTGAGCGAGGCGGTGCCGGCGGCGGAGAACTTCGCGGCCGCCGCCGAGATGACGACGCTGCTCGCCCAACGAACACAGAGTCTCGAGCTCACCGAACACGCTCACTTCTTGGCCCGGCAAGCGACGGCGCTCGGCGCGCGCGAGGTGCAGTTGCTGGCGCCGCTTTCCGGCACGGTGCGCTGGCAAGCCCCGAGTCTCTCGTCCTTGGGCCAGGGGGCGGTGCGCATCGACGTGCGGGGGCAGAATCCGCGTACGCATTCGGAGGCGAGTCAGCTGCGAGCGGCGCTCGTCGACATGCCCGACGAGTCTCGCTGGCTCTCGGAGCGATCGGCGCTGAACTTGTTTTCCTTGCGCGGCAAACGACTGCGCATCACGTCGCTGTGCTTCTTCCAGGAAGGGCCGTTGGAAGCGTGTGAGGTGCGGCTCTCCCTCGACGGCAAGAAGCCACCATGCGATCCGCAAAAGCAGGCACCGGTGGTCGATGCGCGGCTGGCGACGCGGCCTCGGAGTTGCGAGTTCGTGGTGCCCGACGACGCGCGGCGTCTGCGCTTGCAGCTGCCGCCCGAGGGTGATCCGACCGGCTACTACGTCGCCGAAGAGCTGGGCGCGAAAGGTCCGGTGATCGTGCCGTCGCGTCACAGCTTTGCTCGGGTCTCGCCCGAGGCGCCCCTCGAGATCCAGGTCATGGCCCCGACGGTCGTGCGCTTGAGGGCTCGGGCACGGGGCGAAGAGCCGGCGGCGCTCGACGTGCTGGCAACCGCGAGCGTGCTCGGCAGTGAGCCGCCGGGGGAGGTGTTGGGCGCAGCACAACGTTGGCGGGTCGAACTCTTTCCGGAGCGCGATCCCTACGTCACTTGGCCCGGCTCGGACGCAGCCGTGCAGTACGAGATGAGCGAGTTCATCGTCGTGCAGGGCCGAGGCCTGCGTACGCTGGTCGTGACGCCGACGCGCAGCGGCGTGTTGGTCAAACCTGAGCTCCCGGTCATCGTGCAAGCGCCCGCGCCGCCCGAGGCCGAGAGCGAGGAGTCTGCCGTCACAGCGCCGCCTCCGCCGCCATGGGCGGGGTTTGCCTTTCCGACGCCCGCGGAACCGGCCGATCCCGTTCCCTTGACGGTCAGTGGTGACGTGCTGGTCGTGGATCGCGACCTGGCCGAGTCCGATGTGGACGCGCGCGACCGGCACGTGGAGCTGATGGTCAGCGTGCGCCGCGAACTGCTGCAAGATCGTTGGTGGGCCGGCCTCGGCCTGTTCAATCGTTTGCGCGATGGGCCGAGCAGTTTCGGCCTCGACGTCGTCTCCTCGTACAGTTCGCGCGGCTACGTGCCGGGGGCCTTCGTGCGCGCACGGATCGCGGCGCAGGAGCTTCGGGGCGGACTCGTCGTCGGGGCGCGCAGCACCTTGGGCGCGTTCGAAGCGATCGATCTCGACTCCAAGTGGACGCTGTTGCCCGGTGCAGCGTTGACCCTGCGCCATTCGGACCGCGCGATGCTCGGCCGCCGAGGTTCGGATCGTGACGTGGCCTCCGTTTACGCCGACGACCACCCGCTGTCGCTGGACTTGACCACCACCTTCGCGCACCGCCCCTACTTCGACACCCGCGGACGCTACGGCGCGCTGGTGCGACTCAACCCGGACATGACGAGCGTCGATCGGGCGCAGCTCGGGGCGCGTTTCGATTGGTTGGGCGGCTCGGGCTGGAGCCCGTGGCTGCGCTGGGATACCACCTTCGGCTATCGCCCGAGCAACGCTCTACGGGACGACGCCTTCTTCCGTCTGTGGACGGCCCCGAGCGCGACGTTCTGGCGTTGGCTCGTCGGCGCGGGGCGTCTGCGCTTCGAGGGCTCTTTGGGCAGCTTCGTCGACATTCCCCTGCGCTCGCGGCCCGTCGCGTTCTTCGGCACACTCGGCGTGGGTTACGACTTCATCGGGGCGCGTGGCTTGACCGACCACCGCCCGCTGGAACGACTGCACCGCGCGCGGCTGGAAGAAGGTTCGCAGAAACTCAACACCGCTCCCCCGGCGAACGACAGCTACTGGACGACGAGCGATGTCGAGGGCGAAGGCCCCGATCCGGAGGTCGGGGAGTGAGGCGCGAGAACTTCGACGCGCGGAAAACGGTGGCGGCGGCGCTGCCGAAGTTGGAGCGTGATTTGCGTTCTCCGGTCATCGCTACGGTCGCGTTGCGTGCGCGCTCCCTGGCTGCCGAAGAGTTGGAGGACGAGGCGACCCTGGCGGTGGCGTTGGCACGGGTCGCCGCCTCGGTCGCCACGACCCGCACTGTGCCGAGCAAGGACGAGGCTGCCACCGGCGCGAGTGCGAAGCGCCGTGAGGCGCTCAGTGCCGAACGTCGACGTTTCTCTTCCGCCGACCGTCGGGATCAGGCTTTGGTGGCGCTCGAAGCGTCGCGCGGTCTGGTGATCGCAATCGGCGACGATCCCGACGCGTTCAGCGAGCGCCTCGACACGGATACGCTGTTGGAAACAGCCCTCGCCTTGGCGAGTGCCGGGCACGACCGCTTGGTGCGTGAACGGGCACTGTCGCTGGCAACCGCGACGCTAGAAACCCTGCCGCTACACGAGCGGCAGCTGAGTGTCGGGGTGGAGGCGCTGCGAGAAGTAACCCAGTACGCCGAGGGGCAG
>JBNKZR010000720.1:0-2876 GCA_050301735.1 Polyangiaceae bacterium
ACGCGGGTGTGAGCCCTGCCGACGAGACGCCCATTCAGGTGGCCTGGTTCGGTGGTTGCCACAATCCACCGCGCGAAAGCGCAACGGGCTGCTTGCCACTCCTGGGGGAGGCGGCAGGGGCAGGCGTCGAGTTGCTGTCCGGAGCGGATCCGGAGGAAGTCGACCCCGAGCTCGTGTCTCAACTCGGTTTTGGAACGCACTTCGAGATGCAAATCCCAGAGGGGTCGGTAGCGGCGAGGCAGCGGCGGCCTGATCTCGTGCCTTTCGGGCTGAGCTATGCGTTCTTTGCCGTTTGCCGAGGCGAGCTGTCGTTGCTGCCGGAGGCGCGCGAGCGGCTCCCGGTGGGCTGCCTCGATGGGGACGGAAACGAGGTGGACGAGTCCGACTTCGTGATTGGCTTCTCCACGGTGTTCGTCTTCGACGAGATCGAGAGTGAACGGCCGAAGGTGACCGGTGCCAAACTGGCGGGCGAGCGAGTCGAAGTCGCGAGCTGCTCGATGGAGGCGGACTGCAGTGAGCTCGGCGACGAACTCGCCTACACCTGCGTGAAGTCGCGTTGTGTGCCAAAGGTGAGCCCGTGTCGAGGAGACTGTAGCCCGTTGAGTTTTGCGCCGCTGGTTGGCGAAGATGCCTCGGAGCGCGACCCCGCGACGGTCAGCATCGGCGATACCCCCAAGCACGAAATGGTTTGGGTCAAATACTACGCCTTCGGGCGACTCGATCGGCTGGAGGCGCTCGTCGTCGACCGCGATGGTGCCATGCGTGACGGCTTCGCGGCGGAATGGACGCCGCCACCCCGTGACGGAATCGTCGTGCCATTGTTCGCGGTCGTACAAGACAGTCGCGGCGGAACGACCCCGGTTCGGGTCGACGTAGCCGTACGAAATTGACGACGGGAGCGATGTCAGGAGACGGCGCTCGGCGCTCAGTCCAGCGTGAAGCTGGGGGCGACTTCGATGGCGTCCCCTTGGAACGCAGGCAGCATGTATGCGCGAGCGCGCGCGACGATGCAACGGGCCACGGGCGCACTCGCCAACGGCTCACCGATGACTTCCGCTTTGGAGACACGGCCTCTGGGACTGATGCTCATCTTGAGCGTCGCAGTCCCCGTCCTGCGTCCGTTCTTGTGGCACTCCTCGACGTAGTGCAGGAGGCGTCCCAGCTGCTTCTGGAACTCGGGATCGGTGGTAACCGCGCTGACCGCATCAGTCTCTGGAGGCGGCTTGGCAGTGTCGCCGTCGCTTGGGGCCGCAGTGGTGGTTTGCGCCGGCGCGGGAGCGTCCGCAGGCTCGGTGGAAGCGGGTCGCGTCGGCTGGGTGGGTGCGGCTTGCGTCGCCGGGGTGGGGGGCGTGCTTGCTGGCGACTCGCCCTGTGGCTTCGCAGGAACTCGGGGCACGTCCCGCGTTTCGGTGGTGCGAGAGCGGCTGGCTTCCTCTGCGGACACCCCGGCCGTCTCTTCCGTCACCAGTGGCGGGGCCTTTTCGGGGCGGAGCGCCAGGAAGAGACCAACCACTACCAAGACCAGCAGTGCGCCAGCCGCGGCCGCGGCCCACGGTCTCAGACCGCGGCCAGTCGGGGCGATGGCGGCAACTTCGGCAGCGAGCTGCTCGGGCGTTTGCGACGCCGTGGGCGCAGCCATTTCCGCGGACGCTAGCGCTGCCGCGATCTCCGCCTTTTCCATGACGGTGGTGGGGCCTTCCAGTTCGTCGTCCTCTGGCGCAGGACCGTTCGCGGGAGCGACCCAGGAGCTGCGCGTCAGCGTGTCGGGTTCGGGATGCTCGAACGGCTGTACCGGGGCATCCAGCACGAGCGGCGGATCGGGCAGCGTGACGTCTTGCGTCGCCTCCTCGCTGATGTCGCTCGCTTCTGCTCCGACCGCTTCTTGCGGTGGAATCGTCTCCAGACCGTCGTCGCTCAGCAGACCCGCAGGTCCTGAGTCCGGCGTGGTCACCTCCGCGTCGGCCAGCAACGCTTCCGGCGGCGCGTCGGTGCTCTCACTGAGGCTGGCGCTTGGCGCGCCTTGGCTCGCCTCTGGCGCCAGGGGTGCCGGATCGGCCTTGTCTGAGAGCTCTTGTCGGGCTGGCACTGCACCGTGAGGGCGCGGCTGGGGCGGCAATGGCGGCGGAGGAAGCGGCTGAGGCGCAGCGCTGACCCCAGGCGACTGTGGTTGCGGTGGCGGGGGAAGCGCCCTTGCCGAGGGGGTATCGGGTGCGTCGCTTTTGGCAGGTCGCGGCACGCCTGCCTTGCCGGGCAGGGCGACCCGGCCTGCGGGGGCTCCCTTGGTCGTGGTCTTGGATTGGGCCGCGGGCACGCCGTTCATCTTCTTGGGCAAGGTCGCCGCGGCTGGGCGTCGGGCGTTCTTGGTGGATGAGCTTGTGGCTGCGGTCGACGATGGTGCTTGCTGAACGCCTGCGGTGGCGTTGACTTGTGGCGCCGTGCCCGTGATCTTGGGTCGAGCGTTGCTGGTCTTGTCCTGCGTTGGCCGATTGGGATCCGCCTTTGAGGCGGCTGGGACGGCCTCAGGCGCTGCTTTGGCGACTGAGCTCGATGTCTTCGGCGCCGCGAACACGGCGCTGGGTGTCGGCACCTTCTGACGTGGACTCGTCGCCTTGGGCGCGCTTTGCGTACGTGCGCCACCATCTTTCTTGGCCGTAGCGGCCCTGGTTGGTTCGGCGGGCTTGGTTGCACTAGGCCCGTCCGCGGTTGCCGCGGGCTTCGGCGTGGCTGCCGTCGTTCTGTTGGCGTCCGTTGCAGGCTTAGCCGCGGTCGATTTGCTCGTATCGACTTCTGGTGAGGGGTTTGCCTGGGCTGGTTTCGGTTGCCTGTCGTCGGCAGTCTTCGGTCGGCTACTCGCGGCTGCTCGGGCAGCGCTGACG
>JBNKZR010000721.1:0-2854 GCA_050301735.1 Polyangiaceae bacterium
TCGCGAATCGCTCGATGAACAACTGCGGCACCGTCTGCACCAGGGCCAAGCTGAAGCCCATGATCACGATGCGGTCGGCGGGCGTCGCGCGGGCGACCTCGCGTTCCAACAGTTCATTCACGTGCGTCTCCGCGTTTCTCACACTTGCGGGTTCTTCCCGCAGTGGCGGGTCATCAAAACTGACGATGTCGTACCAGGCGGGCATCACCATGCCGCCGTTGATGGTGACCGGACGTACTGGCGCGGCTGGAAAGACGAAGCGCACTCCCGGCGCGTCCAACAACGGGACCACGTCGTCGAAGTCGTGGTTCGTAGCCCCTAGTCCGTGCATCCAAATGACGCTGCCGGTTTGCTCTTGCGTGGGTTCGATTTCGAAGGTTTTCAGGGCTTCGGACGTCACGAGGGCAGACCCTACGTTGGGCGGGCCCACCGCGCAATCGCCATGGTCTCGTTCGGCCGGGGCAGTTGTGAAATCGCCATCGTCGCGTTGCCTAGGCGCGCCCGTTTGCGCCGCTACCAAATGAGCAACACCCACAGTACACCAAGCGCCGGCGCGAGTGCTCCAATCAACAGACCTGGGCGCAAGAAGTCGTCGCTGCTGACCTTGCCCGTCGAAAACACCAGCGCGTTCGGAGGTGTGGCGATCGGCAGACACATCGCGGCGGAGGCAGCCAATGCCAGCGGCAGCGCAACCCGCGCTTCGAAGCCCGCGGCCAGACTGATGGCGATGGGGATGAGCACGTTGGCAGCCGCCGTGTTGCTCATGAAGTTCGACAGCAGCGTGCACACGTAGCCCAAACCCAAAGCCAAGGCGACCGGGCCCAAGCCCGACAAAGGCACGGCAGCGACGAGCCAATCGGCAAGTCCCGTGTTTTTGATCGCATCACCCAACGCCAGGCCGCCGGCTAGCAGAAAGAGCACATCCCACGGCAGCCCCCGGATCTCGGTGGGACGCAGCACACTCGTCGTCGTGAACACGACGATCGGTAACAGCGAAACCACGGCCGTGGGTGAATGGTGCCACGTGCTCGTCATCCACAGGAGCACCGTGCAGATCCCCGTCGCCGTGACCACCCAGCGTCGCCAGCGGGGTACGTCGGGTGACGTTGCCGCATCCTCTGCAGGGGCCTGCGCATCGATTGAGGCCTCCCGCGCATCGCGCTCGGCCATTCTGTCATCGCCAGTGGGTGCTTGCGACGTCGTGGCGTCGTCGTCGCTCAGCAGTTTTCGAATGTCGACACAGGCCACGGTGGCTGGATAGCGCTTCAGGATGAACAGCCAGCCCGTGATCGACAACAAGCTGGCGGGGGGCAGGCCAAAAGCCAACCACGCCAAGAAATCGATGCCTTGGCCCGGGATTTCGGCCAAAGCGCCCGCGGCGATGGCGTTGGGCGGGGTGCCGATGAGAGACCCCATGCCCCCCACGTTGGCGGCGATCGCCGTTCCGAGCAGTAGCGCCTTGCGGAAGGGATCGTCCGCACTGATGCTGCGGAGCACGGGCGCGAGCAGCGCGACCATCAATGCGGTCGTCGCCGTGTTGCTCATGAACATCGAAAAGCCGAAGGTGACGCACATCACGCCCGCGAGCAGGGAAGCGGGTTTGGTGCCGAATCGCGCCAGGGCCTGAACTGCGAGCCAACGGTCGAGGCCCGTGCGAGCCGTCCCAGCTGCCAACACGAAGCCGCCGAAGAACAGCCAGATCAGCGGGTGCCCAAGCACGGCAACGTAGGCTTCCCACTCGTGGCCCTTGACGGCCAACGTCGAGCCAGGCCGCGCCAAGAGCAGAACTTCCAAGGCGATGACCAGGATCCCGACGGCAAACGCGGGCGCCGCTTCGGTGACCCACAGAAGCGCGGCGACGACGAGGATGAATAGGGCGCGAGCTGGGAGTTCGTCCAGCGCAGCGTGACGCGTAGCGAGCCAGTAGCTGGCCCATCCGCACACCAGACATAGCACGAAGACCACCGCGCTGCGCGGCGAGCTGACCTCCAGGCGCCCGAGCAAGCGCCCGAGTTGACGGCGAGTGTCGACGAGGTGATGCCAAGCGCGGTCCGGCTGCTGGGCATCCATGGGCGCCAACTGTAGACCCAGCTCGAGGCCGTGTCGACCTGCCGTCAGCGGTCTCGTCAGCGGTGGCGCTTCGGCCGTTGGCAAGCTGGCCCCAGCGGCCGCGGATGACGGGTTTCGGCTGAGTCCCCCTTTGCGGTTTGGTGTCACGTGTGTCATGGGGAAGTCTCGATGCGGTACCGAGCCTTTTGTCGTTGGTTGATGGGCAGCAAGCTTTGCGTGCTTTTCGTTCTCGGAGCCACCGGCTGCCACGGCTACAGGAGCGCCGTGCAGCACGTCGAGGACCCGGGTGTGCACGTCGTCACCTCACCGACCGGGCATTCCGTGGTCTGGAGCGACGGCAAGCAGCAGCGGGTTTGTACCCTCTCAGGCTCCAGCTCCGGCGTTGGGCATCACAGAGCGCGCGCTTCCAAGGGGGCGCATCCGGTCGACGCGGCCTTGTTTCATCTGTGCGAGGCGCGAGCGAATGGCGACCTGAGTGCGGAGCAATACGCGGCAGCCGTGAACATGGTTCTCGCTCACATGGCGCGCAGCGGAGGCCCCTCCCCGCACGGGGGTTGCTCTCACGGGCGTTGCCCCTTCAGCGGCGGTCACGGCCACGGAGGACCGCACGGCAAGTGGCGCGGCCAGCATCCGGGCGTTGGCCCAGCGTGTCCTCACTGCAAGGGCAAACACCCGATGGCCCCGGCGCCGGAGGGCGAATCGGCAGCACCGGCTCCTCAACGAGAGTCGCTCTGAGGTCGAAACCCGAGCGGCGCACCGACGACTTGTCGCTTCTCGAGCTGCC
>JBNKZR010000722.1:0-2824 GCA_050301735.1 Polyangiaceae bacterium
CGGGACCGACTGCCGCCGTTCCCCCGGCACCGCCCGTTGCTTCCGGTCCGATGCTCGGCTGCCCGCCTGAGGGTGTGTCCGGGACAGCCGGAGCTCCCGTCGCAGGCGGGGCACCAGCTGTTGGTCCCGTGCCGGGGGCTTGAACGCCGGGCGTCGTCGGTCCGCCGCTCGGCGTCGTGCCGCCCGCGGACGGATTGCTCGTCGGGGTGTTGGTCGTTGGAGCGCCCGTCCCCATTCCACCGGTTGGCTGCGCGCCGAGGGTGGAACCCGTGCTCGGTGACCCATCGTCAGAACTTTCCGAGCAAGCGACGGGGAGCAACGCGACAGCCGTGGCGCCCAGCGTCAGAAGGGACCTCACGTGCCACGACCGAACGAGGGCAGTGGACGTTCGGGGAGCAACGCTCAGCCGGGGCGGATTGTCCTTTGGGCTCGGCCGCCGTGCGGTAGTGTCTAGGGTGAACATAAATTCGCTCCTCCGTGATGCGAGGTCAGTGCGTTGGGCTCGCACTGCAGTCCTATCAGCATTGGACGATGCCAGTTCGCCTCATTGGCCAAGGATGCGCCCTGCCTTGCGCTAGTGGCACAAATCGGCGAGTCGGCACGGAGGTGCTCGCAGTGATTTTTGCGCGAATTGTGGGAACCAAACCCGATGTGGTTAACAGGTCGGGAATATCATCGGTGGGAAAATTCTTTCCGAACCGTCGCGGGACAGCCTGGTCGAGCCGATCAGGCTCGAAGTCAGCGACCGGCACCACTCACCCCGCCAAGACTCCGTCCGCGGCTCGACAAGGCCGCGCTCGGTGGCAACGCGCCGAGATGGGCCAAGACCGCATCGGCAGTTCTGCCCGTGCCCGTCACGTGGTCGGACCAGATGGGGGCGTTCGGTCAACGAGACCGACCTCTGCAGTCGGGGAGTGCTCTGAGTGTACGAGTACCCGGTTGTGCCGCCGATGGCTCGTGATAGGCTCGGTCCCGATGCAGGTTGCGACTGGAAATGACACGACCGAACGTCGCGTGCCTGTCGAGTGGCAGGCCCCTCTCGAAGAGATGGACCGACGCGTTCGCGATGATACGCAGGTGCTTCAATGTCGCAGTTTTCTGGGCGCCTGCTACGCATACGTGACGTCACGTGATGCTGGGCGCTGGCTTGGTCGGGCTTGGGGGCATGGGTCAACACCGAGGGCGGCGTTGCGGATGGCTTTCGAGCGAGTGTACGAGGACACGCATCGGGTGGACGTGACTCTGACGTGCGTCGTCGTATCCGGTGTCGAGGCGATTCGCGCTGGGGATACGCAGGTTCTCGCCGACAACACGTATCGCGGGGTTCGCGGGGTGGGCGTTCTGACCGCCGCTGGACCTTCAATGGCGAGCCCGACGGAAGCGCTCGCATACAACATTCCTCCATCCAAACAACTCGTGCAACTGGCTCAGACGGTCGGCGTCGCCGTGCCCCGCTTGATTCACGAAGGGAAGGTGTTCACCTTTGAGGCGAGACAGTTCCACGTGAGCGCGGGGTCTGGCCGCGTGCACGAAATGCTGCGTGGGAATGTCGTCGTCGAGGAGGAAGACGTCTTTTGGGAACGCGTTGCTGCCTTCGAACGCCAGCTTTCGGGTTGGATGCTCGCAAACGTGGCCCCAAACGGCCGCATGGCATATGGCTACCATCCCAGTAAGAGCTTGGGACGCTCGGATAACAACATGGTCCGGCAGTGGATGGCCACTGTTTGTTTGGGGCGCCTGGCCAGACGGTGCTCCAATACGTGGGCCGCCGTCGTTCCCGAGGCCTTCGCTGACCAAGCGGGGGAGAGCCCTCGCGCCGTTGCTCAGGCTACCGCCAACCGTAATCTTCGGTACAACTTGCACCGTTTCTTTCGTTGGCGAGGCGAGCTCGGTTGCATCGAGAACGACGGACTCATCTATCTCGGCTCGGCTGCACTGGCGCTGATCGCCATCATGGAGAGCCCGCTGGGTGAGACGTTGGGTTCAGAGCAAACGGGCCTGCTCGCGACGATTGACGCTCTGTCTCGTGAAGATGGGTCCTTCCAAACCTTTCTGAAGCCCAAGGAACGAACCGACAACCAGAACTACTTCCCAGGTGAGACTCTCTTGGCGTGGGCGATGCTGTACCGGCGTACGCGGTCGCAACGGCTCCTGGACCGCTTCATGGTGAGCTACCGCTACTACCGGCATTGGCATTTGGCGAACCGCAATCCGGCCTTCGTTCCCTGGCATACCCAGGCGTACTACGAGCTACTTCGTGCAGAGAACGTGCCTGAATTGCAGGATTGGATCTTCGAGATGAACGACTGGCTCGTCGATGCCATGCAAACGCGATCGCGCGCGATCTACGGCGATACTGTTGGGCGCTTCTACGATCCCTATCGCCCATTTGGTCCACCCCATGCATCCTCCACGGGGGTGTACCTGGAGGGGTTGGTTGATGCGCACTCACTAGCCACACAGCTCGGCCAGACGGAGCGGGCTTGTCGCTATGCTAGCGCAATTCGTATGGGCTTGCGGAGCGCGATGCAGCTTCAGTTCACTGACGACCTCGACATGCACTACGTATCGGAGCGATCGAGGGTTCGCGGGGCATTGAGGACGTCAGTGTACGACAATACGATCCGCGTCGACAACGTGCAGCATGTACTGATGGCGGTACAAAAGGCGCTCGGCTAGGAACGACTCCGAAGACGCAGCAGCCTCGTCAGCAGCGTCGCGTAGTCCGGCGCGGAGTTGGCCTGTCCTCGGCGATGCGCGCGAGCTACTTTGCGGCGTGGTGGCAGAGCCGAATCGCAATGAGAAAAGGCGAGCGCATCGATTG
>JBNKZR010000723.1:0-2822 GCA_050301735.1 Polyangiaceae bacterium
GGAGCCGAAGACGAAGGAGCTGACGGCGCAGAGGCGGCCGAGGCTGAGGGAAAGGACGCCCCTGACCCAAAATAGGTAAGGAGCCAGCGAAGTCTGGCTCCGACACCGCAGTCGTCGACAAGATCCCGAAGTCGGTGCCGAAGCCGTCGGAGGAAGCCAAGGCGCCCGCTCCCAAGGCGCCCGCTCCCAAGGCGGCGCCGAAAGAAGCTCCAAAGAAGGTCGATCAACCCTGCCGCGCGAAGAGCTTCAAGTTCGGAAGCGTCAAGTCGGCGTGCGAGAAGGGCGGCATCCCTCGAGCCAAGTCGATGATGAAATCACTCGTCCAGCAAGCCAAGGACAAGGGCAAGAAGTACAAGTGCAGCTCCTGCCACACGAGCCAGAAGACGTACGAGAACAAGCCCAATGCGGTCTCTGAGCTGCGCAAGCTGATGCAGCTGATCTCCAAGAAGTAGAGGCGCCGACTTTTTGACCCGCTGCGGCAAGAGGGTCGCAGCTGGTCGCTACAGGCTGAGCTGAAAAGAGTCAAACGCGCCGACTTCGGCGGGGTTATCGATGTCCGCACGCTGCGGAGTGGTCACCCTACGCGGCGCAGTGCTTGAAACGCTTCTGGGTGTCCGGTACACCCGCGACTGTGTTGAAGCGCGGGCAATGGGCGGTCGTGGGTCGGTGCGTCAGCAGGCACCTACCAAGCGCGACCCAGCCCCGTAAGGGGCGGCGCTGGGCCGCCGCGTTCTTGTGCGCCAGCTGCAGCCTGTCCTCCCTTCTGCACGCAGGCGCGGTGCAAGCAGGAGAAACGTCGCAACGCGAAAATGCGTCACCCCACAGCGGGCTATCTCGCGTCTTCGTCACAGGCTCGAGCCCGGGAGATCCCAGTCTGGGCAAGCTGTTCACCGTCTACGGCTTGTATGGTGCCGCTCTGGGGTCCGTTGCGGTCTCCAGCCTCGCCCTGGTCGCGCATCTGGACGCCAAGAAAGACGCTGACGCCTTTCTCGCGCAGAGCCGTTCGCCTGCACCCTGCTTCGATTTGACGTCGCTGCGCTGCGAAGAGCTCGGACGCCTCAGAGCGGATGAGCGGCGTAACGCAACGCTGGCCTCGCTCAGCCTCGCGGCGGCAGGCACCTTCCTGCTGAGTGGACTCTTCACTGCCCAATATTGGGAAAACGTTCAGCCATCGCTGGCCACTTCAACCAACGGAGCCTCCTTCCATGTTCGTATCGAATTCTGAGCCCAAGCGCTCGCGAGCTCTACTTTGCTGCCTGGCGGCACTCGGTGCGCTCGCTGGTGCCTGCGATTCCGATTCTGTCTGCGACAACGGCGCCTGCGACCCCGTCGAAGAGACGGAAGCGGGCATCGACGAGACCGAGCAGACGGCGGCCGTGACCGAGTCAGTCACGGAAACCGAGGTGGAAGCGACGGACCTCGAAACGGAAGAACCCACGGATCCCGATCCGATCGAGACGGAGCTCGGGATGACCGAGGAGACGGATCTGGAGGAGACGGACATCGTCGACTCCGGGACGACGGATACGCTCGACTCCGGGATGGACGCCACCGTGCCGATCACCCCGCTCGACGGCGGACCCGCGGACGCGGGGGACGCGCAGGTCCACGATGCCGATTCCGGCGTCAAGTGCCCCACGTGCTGCAAGCCCGAGAACAACCACGTGGACTGCTACGAGCCGACGCCGGTGTGTGACCCGACGTCGAGCCGTTGCGTCGAGTGCTTCGACGTCGATGACTTCGGTTGCACTGGAAACACCCCCCGCTGCAAGGCGGGTATCACCGTGAGCGCGAACACCTGCGTCGAGTGCGTGTCTCCCGACGACTGCGGTGGCGACACCCCCGCGTGTCAGCAAGACATTTGCGTGCCCTGCTCGGTCGCGGACAACTACGGCTGTCCGGAAGAGACGCCTTGGTGCATGGCCGGCGACGTGCCGAGCAACAACAGCTGCGTCGAGTGCCTCGACGGGGAAGACTGCCCCGGCGAAGCGCCGATCTGCGAAAACAACCAGTGCATCCCCTGTTCGTTGGAGGAAGACGCCGGTTGCGTACAGGCGTCGGCCTCGCGCTGCCTCGAGGGCGCCGTGCCGAAGGAAAACACCTGCGTCGAGTGTTTGACCGGGTATGACTGCTCGGAAGCTCAGCCCTTCTGCGTCGACAACGGCTGCGTCGAGTGCACGGAGGCGACCCACTGCGAAAGCTCGGATCTGCCCGTGTGCAACGGCGCGGGGGCGTGCGCCGGCTGCGGCAGCGACGACGATTGCGACCGCTTCGAGGACTTACCCGTCTGCGATCTGGGTACCGGCAGCTGCGAGGAGTGCACCGCGAACACGGATTGCACCTCGGCAAACGCTGCCTACTGTGACCCGTCGACCCTGTCCTGCTCACCGTGCGAGCGTAACGACGACTGCGCACACATCCCCGGCAGGAACGTCTGCGAGTCGGGCCAGTGCGTGCAGTGCACGGTCGAAGACGAATCGGCCTGCGGCGGCAACTCCTGCAACCCGAGCGCGAACGTCTGCACCTCGACGGCCATCGGCAGCCGCAACCTGTGCGAGAGCTGCATCGCCGACAGCGAGTGCGTTCAGGGCGGTATCGGCAACGAGGCCTCGACGCGCTGCGTGCCGATGACCTATGCGGGCAGCCCCCGACCCGGCGGCTACTGCCTGCCACGGCAAAACCCCAACTGCTCCAGGCCCTACACCCTGCCATACTCGGCGATGAGTCTCTCCGGGGTGGCGCCAGAGTCGTACTGCGGCATCGATCAAGACGGTGAAGTGTCCAACGGCAACGCCGGCGCGACGACCTGCGAGGCAGTGCGT
>JBNKZR010000724.1:0-2809 GCA_050301735.1 Polyangiaceae bacterium
ATGCTTCTGGAGAGTGTTGATATACAGGAGCAGGCAAAGCAACTTCAAGAGAACACCAACCCGATTCTAAATAAAGCCTATCAGTTAAAGATCGCCGTCATTCAGGTTCAGCAATGGTTGACTGAGTAGACTCAGTGTTTGCTATTGTTGAACAATGGATAAGTTGGTTGCGATGGAGACGTTCGTGCGGGTCGTTCGCGCGGGGAGTCTGAGTGCGGCGGCTAGGCAGTGGGGGCGCTCCAAGGCACGCATCAGCCAGACGTTGGCTGCTTTGGAGGCGGAGCTGCAGATGACGCTATTGCAGCGAACCACACGCTCGCTGAAGTTGACCGAGGCCGGCCGCATCTACTTCGAGCGCTGTGCGGATCTGCTGGCGCAGCTGGACGCTTTGGAGACGGATCTGGCGGGGGCTCGAAGCGCGCTCACGGGCAATCTTCGAGTGACGGCGCCGCCCGGCTTTGCGCTACGGTTCTTGCCGGTGCTCACCACCTCGTTTCACGAACAGCATCCGGGTGTCAGCATCGAACTGGACCTGACCCACGACTTTGTCGATTTGATCGAGCGTGGCGTGGATGTCGCGATTCGCGTGACTGCCCCCCGGGACTCGTCGCTGATCGCGCGTCGTCTGGCGCCGGCACCCGTCGTCGCGGTGGCGGCGCCCAGCTACCTGTCACGCAACGGGGTACCTCGATCACCGGAGGATCTGCGGCGTCACTCGTGTCTGGTCGACACGAACTTCCGGCAGCAACAGCGTTGGACCTTCAAGACACTCGGCGGGACTCGAAGTGTCAGTGTCGCTGGGCCCTTCCGGGTCAATCATCCCGAAGCCGTGCACGACTTGGCGGTTGCCGGTCATGGCGTGGCGCTACTGCCTCGTTTCGTTGCCGCCGATGCGTTGCAACAGGGCAAGCTGGTGGAGGTATTGCAGGGTCGAGTCGCCCTATCTTGGGCCGTCTACGCCATCTACCCACGTCGCGCTCATCTTCCCGAACGGGTGCGGGCCTATGTTGAACACCTGGCGGCCGCGCTGGCGGACCAGTCACTGTGAGCTGCGTGGAGTGCGAGGCGCTTGCGCCGCCCAATGCGTTACACTCGATGCACCCCGCGCCCAACCATGCCTCCCTACGAGGCCGTCTTCCCGAGCGAGGTCTCGCAAGCGGTCCTTCACGCGCTTGAAGCGTTGCCGCATGGCGTTGTTCGCCCTTCTTCAGCGCGCAAGGGCATCGGCCAGGTACCCCCAGGAGGTAGCTGCCCCGACCTACGCCGCCCGCGACAAGGGCTGCTCGTCATCGCCCAGGTGCGCTGCGCCCTCTGCTAGGGCCTCGCAGAGCTCGGACAGCAGTGCGTTCTGAGCTCGACTGCCCCCGAGGCGAGGTAGCTCGGGGAGCAACTCGTTCAGTCGGTGACACGCCTCGTCGTGCTCCCCGGCTCCCAGGGCGCGCAGGGCCAGGCTGGCTCTGAGCAAGATAGGATCAGTGGCAGGGCGCTGACGATGATGTCGGACCCATGCATCGATGGACTCGACGTCTTTGGAGCCGGCCAACGCCAAGAGATGGTGCAAGGTGACGTGGGGGCTCGGCTCTTCGTGGAGCGCTGCCAGCGCGCGATTGCGCACCGGCTCCCAAGGGAGCCACACGTCCCTGCGGGCGTGGATGCGAAGCCACCACAGCGCGGCTGGGGCATCCACTTCGGCGTGTCCCTCCTCCACGCCCGGGAGGATCCAGCGAGCGAAACGATCGTAGGCGTCTTGCCACTGGCCGAGCTCCAAGTCGAAGACGAGCATGTGCCAGTGCAGGTGCACTCGCCGACAGGCTTCGATGTGCGGTCCGTCGTGATGTCGGAGCCACTCGGAGAGAGTGCGATGGCCCTCCCTGAGGTTGCCTGAATCCAGTGCGCGATGGGCCAGCACGTGGGCGCTACCGGCTGCGCCGTTTGCGAAAAGGCTTGCACCGGAGATGTCGGAGCTTTTCATGCGGGGATCTCCTGGGGTTCTGTCGAGGGGCGCTGCGCCGTTGCAGCGATCCCCGATCTGCCCGCGCCGTGTCAGCGTCCCGTCTAATTGGCGTCTAATCGGCGTCGATACGTCGCGCTGGTGTCTCTGCGCTTCGTTTCGAGCCCGAGCTTTCAGCGCTGAAGCGTCTTGGCCAGATTTCGAGGTTTGGCGGCTGCTCGGTGGCTGCTGCGGACGCTGCTGGCAGTTGCCGACGTTCCCCGGAGCAAGCGGAAACCATGCCGAAGCGCGGCTGCGTGTGTCGGATGACCGTATCCCGACGACCTTCTGCGCGCTGCCGCGCGAGCAACGGACATGTCGGGCCGCGAACGCTAGCTCGCAGAACGCGAGGCGGAGTGCTAGCGCGTGGAGGCGAGCGTCGTGAACGTCGAGACCTCACGTTCGTGAACGTGACCTCACGTGGGTTGAGCTCGACGAGCTTGCCCGGAGAGCAAACGTGTTGGCAATCGAGGAAAGGCGAGCCTAGGATGGTGCTTCAATGATCGAGGCAGCAATTCACCACACGTTTACCATCGAGCGCACCTACCCCACGAAGGCGGCGCAGGTGTTCCGCGCGCACGCTGAAGCGGAGCGCAAACGTCGTTGGTTTGCCGAGGGTGAAGGCTTCGTCGTTGCGAGCTACTCCCTCGACTTTCGAGTGGGGGGCTTCGAGCGCTGTCGATTCAGCTACGGCGATGGCCCAGCGATGACGTATGACGCCACGTACCTCGACATCGTGCCAGACGAGCGCATCATCTTCGCCTATGGCCTCACGGCAGGAGGCGAGCCCGTTTCCTCGTCGTTGTGCACGGTCGAGCT
>JBNKZR010000725.1:0-2788 GCA_050301735.1 Polyangiaceae bacterium
AGCAAAGCCGCGGGGGGTTGGTTGGCCGGGCTTTCCGATCCGGTGGTTGGCGCCGTCCTTCAACTCATCCATCAACGGCCCGAGCAGAGCTGGACGGTCGAGGAGCTGGCCAAGAGTGCCGGTGCATCCCGTTCGATCTTGGCCGACCGCTTCTCGGAGACGGTTGGAATGGCGCCTATCAAGTACTTGACAGGCTGGCGCCTCGAGTTGGCAGCGGCGCGATTGCTGGAGTCCGACGACTCGCTTGCCCAAATCGCATCAACCGTCGGTTACGAATCCGAAACCTCGTTCAGTCGAGCCTTCAAGCGCCACGTGGGGCAATCGCCAGCGCTGTGGCGCAGTGCTGCGAGAGCGTCGCAGCACTGAGCTGTCGCCCGACGCCTGGCGTGGGACGTGGGTGACACGGCTGCCGCGTTGAGGCGTACTTGCTCTGTGCGCGTCAGTACTCGCGTTCGCGAGACACTTCGGTGCTGGGGCGCTCTCCCCGCAACACGCGGATAGCGGCGTCAATGAACGACGCCGCTATCCGCTCCAGATAGCCCAGCGTCGACCCTGCGTTGTGCGGGGTGATCACGACCCCAGGGCACGTCCACAGCGACGACTCGGTGGGCAAGGGCTCATCGGCGAACACATCGAGCGCAGCGCCTTTCAACTTGCCCTCGCGCAGCCGCTGTTCGAGGGCGACTTCATCGACGATGCCGCCCCGAGAGACATTGATCGGCATCGGGGACCAAGCCGTGACTGACATGAACACCGCCCAGCGCTTGCTACGCACGCTGCGCGCTGACGACGAGCTTCGGATCGGCGTGCTGCGGGACGGCGCTCCGCTCGAGCTCGGCTGCCGCGTGCGGTCGTACCCCGCTGAGCAGCACGCGGACGGCCAAATCGTGCTCGACCAAGTGCAAGTTGGGGAAGCACTGTTTGCGCGTCATCGCTCTGCTCCCCGATGCTCCAGGCCCGCACCCAGTGTTTTTCTACTTGCCAGGTGCCCACTGTGCCTCGGAAGAGTACCCATTCAGTCCCGAGCACCCCGTGCCTGCGCTGCTCGGCAAACTCGCACAGCTCGGCATCGCGAGTTTGCGCGTGGAGCGCTTCGGCATGGGCGACAGCGAGGGTCCCCCGTGCACCCTGGTCGACTTCGATACTGAGTACCGGGGCTACCGAGCGGGGCTCGCGTTGCTCAGCCGCGTGAGCTGGTGCGTGCCGGAGCGCGTGCTGTTGTTCGGACACAGTCTTGGTGCGATGGTCGCGCCGTTGCTCACGGTAGACGATGCACTGCCGGTGGCGCCTCGCGGTGTCATCACCTTCGGCGCAAGTGCTCTGCCGATCTCGGCGGGCCTCGATGGCGCGCTGCAACGCTACGCGAAGGTGCAGCCTGACGTGAGCGCCCAAACCATCGAGCGTCAGTGTGAGTTGATCCGTTTGATCGTCGCAGGCCCAACGACAAGCAGAATTTCGCTCACGACGACCACTACACGTTCGCCAACAATGCTCGCGTGGCGAAGGCGGTGGGCGAGATGGCGATTCGGCTGTCCGGCGAGGCGAATTGACGCCGGTATGCTCAGACCCCCTACCCAGACTGCCCGTGGCGGAGGTTCAGGGGATCAATTTGTAAGGTCTTGCCGAGCGATGCCCCTGACCGTATACGGAGCACGTGAGCGAAAAACTGAAGACGATGTTGGCGCGCTATGGGCGCCTGGCGCTGTTCATCTACTTCGGTATCTTCGGGTTGGTTTTTGCGGGGTTCTACACAGCCATCGTCAGTGGTTTCAAGCCAGAGGGCGTGGGTGAAGGGGCGAGCACGCTAGCCGCGGCTTACCTTGCGACCAAGCTCACGCAGCCCCTTCGAATCGGCGCTGCGCTGCTGTTGACGCCGGTCGTCGATGCGCTGCTGCGCCGCTATCGGCCAGCAAAAGACGCCCCGACCGAGTAGTGCGTTCACCCGCCGGGGCCCACTTGCCGAATCGAGTGCTCAGTAGTCGACGCGTTCGACCGTGTTGACGAAAGTGACGTGGGGTGTCCCCTGCACGCCAGCTTGCTTCATTGCTGCCGCTAGCTCGGGAGCTGCGAAGAAGCTGCGTAGGGATTCGACGCTCTCGGCCTGGAGCATGGCGACGACACGGTTCGGCTCCTCGACGCTGCGGTTGATCGCGTGGGCGATCACACCGGCACTCTTGCGGGCGTCGGCGTGTGCGTCGAAGCCTTGCTTCCAGGAATCGTAGTCTTCGACGTCGTGAACCACGATCGCGGCAGCCAGGGGCCGATCCCAGATCGTGGAGTCCTCTTGTTGGCGAACGAGTAAGATGGTGGGGGGCCCAACCACGCCGGCCGCCTTCATGGCTGCTGCGGTCTCGGGCGCCGCGAAGAGCGCTTCGAGCTTGGCCTGATCGCTGGCCAAGAAGTAGGCGGAGATGGTGTTGTCTTCCGGGAGCAGGCGATTGAGACAGTGCGCCGTGATGCCGGCTTCTTCCCGGGCCTTCTGGTGGGCGTCGAAGCCCGCTTTCCAGGGGGCGTAGTCGGTGACGGCGTGGGTGACGACGGCGGCGAGGGGCGCCGCGGTTCTAGCAGCTGTTGATGCGTCTCGACCCTCGCCGCCAGTGGAGGAAGTCGCCGACTGTTCGGCGCCGCACGCCGCGGCACACAGCAGGGAGCACGCTCCGACTAGGCGTGCTCCCTTGATGGCTTTGTTGAGGGAAGACATTCGAAACGTCGCAGCACGTAGCACCCGGGACCACGCACCTGACTCCTGGCCGCTTCACCAATACGCACGGTGCGTACCGCTTTCGAT
>JBNKZR010000726.1:0-2777 GCA_050301735.1 Polyangiaceae bacterium
CGGAGTGCCAGTCTGCGGCGCGGACGTGCCAGCACCAGGCGCCTGCGTAGCCGCTCCGCCCGGCGCCGTACCTTGGGCCGCGGGAGCGCCCGGAGCGGGCGTGCCCACGCCGGTGGGGCTTCCGAGGGTCGCCGGCGCATCGTTGGTGCCAGTGGTTTCGTCACCACAGGAGAAGGTCAATAGGGATGCGGCCAAGGTTGCTGCGGAAAAGAGGACAGGACTGGTTCTCATGAGTGGTCTCCACCGAGTGGCTAGTAAATGAATGTCAGTATCTGAGTGGAACGGTAAGTGTGAACGCTCACAACTAGCTGTGTCAAGCCTGGTCGGCCGCGACCAAGCGGGGCTTGACGCTCCATGAAAACTCTCCAGTCACAGCCGCTACACGTTCGAGCGAATCGTCACCACCCGGAACGGTTGAGGTCGCGTCATGCCGCTCCGAACGGTGCTCGCAAGGTCCTGATTCGGCACCCTGTCGTCCCCCAGTGAACATTGGAAGCGCTTGGCGTCAAAGGCCACAGGCCGCCGCGCCAGCTCGCAACTGGCGGCGACGGCCCTTCGTCTCTGTACGCACCTTGAGGTGCGGCGGCTTACTGGCGAACGAACACGATCGTTCCACCCACCGGGCCCGCTTTGCTCACCGACTGCGGACTCACCGTCATGATGTCACCCTCCACGCAGTATGCGTACTGCGCTTCGTTTCGACCGTCGCTGATCGTGAGCACGTTGTCCGCAATCGTGTAGTCGCCGCTGTCCATCGCGTCGAACGATACCAGCGCCGCTCCACCCGCTTGCTCCACCGTCGCCGGGCAGCTGCAGCCGCCCGTTTCCGCGTCGTCCGCGCACGTCACCTCGATGAAGCCCAGTGACGCCAACGGCGCACCCACGCGGTCGCACGTCGTCACCGTTCCAGACACGTCCAAACACGCCGCCAACAACGCGAGATCCTGCTCTCCCGTCGTCGACGTCTCGTCTGTCATCGACCCATCTTCGTTGAACGTCCAGTTGCCCGTCACCGCCAGATCTCCCGACACCGGCGAATCCGAACACCCCAAGCCGAAGCCCGTCATGTCCACGTTGCCAGTCACCGGAAGGCACGACTTCATCGCGCTCCAAGTGCCCACGACATCACCGCCGCACGCCGTCACCACCTCACACGACGCCTCCGGAACCTCCACTGCCACTGTGGGCTCTTCGGCAGCGGGCTCCTCGGCGACGGGTGCCGCCGGCTCTGCAGCGGCTGGCTCTGCAGCGGCTGGCTCCGCAGCGGCTGGCTCTGCAGCGGCTGGCTCTGCAGCGGCTGGCTCTGGCGTCGCTGGCTCCGCAGCGGCTGGCGCCGCAGGTGCGGCTGGCATCGCTCCAGCGCCGGTCGCCCCGGCCCCGGTCGCGCCCGCGCCGGTCCCCCCGGCGGGGCTGGAACCGGTGGGCCCAGCTGTCGTACCCATCTCGGTATCGCCAGTGGCGTCGCCACCGTAGTCGCCACATGCCGCCAAGGGCAAGGCCACTAGAACTGCGTTGACGCCAAGCGCGACGAGGTGTCGTCGATGATTCATCAGATGATCTCCTAATTGCTCGAGTGGAGTGTCAGCTCCTATTGCCCGTAACCGGCAGCCTTGATGTTCTGCATGACGGCCAACTCCGTGTCCGCGGACGGATACCCCAGGACGACAGCACCTTCGTAGAAGGTTCCCCACGAGTTGTTGCTGTTGTCGCCACCAACGCCGATCACGATCGCTCCCTGGTTGTCCATCGCCTTCGGCAACGGACCTTCGTACGCCGTCGTCACGTCGTTCGCCGTCTCGATGTCTGCCATCCGCAGCGCGTAGTTGCTGTCCGTCTTCAGGAAACCCAACGCGTACGGAACACGCAGCGACGGATTCTTGTCGTTCGCCGGTGCGTTCTTTGCGGTTTCCAATTCGCCCCAACCCGGATCGCCTGCGTTCGAACCACCCATCCAAACGCCTGCTTCGAAGTCCGCACCAAACCAGGGGCCGCTGCCTGCACCTCGACCCCAGTACGCGGTCCCGAAGAACAACGTGTTCATCGTATGGTACTGCGTTGGATTCTCCGTCACGTTGCCGAAGTCCCAGCAGCACGCATTGCCTACGTGTGTGCCGTCAGCAAGCATGTACATGCCCTGTGCTTCTCGACCGCGCGGCACTCCGTCTCCCTTGACCGTCAAACGGTAGCCCTGTCGCGCCTCCATGTACAGCGAGTACACCTGGTGACCACCAACCGTGATCGCACCGTCGTCCGCGATCGACTCGAAGTCGTCATCGTCTGCGAACTCACCACCGTTCGACAAGCCGCGCTTGGCGACGGTGAGGTCATTACCTCTGCCGGACTGGTCGTAGAGCTTGGCGATGGTGCACAGCGTGCCCCCGCAAACCGCGTCCTGCGCCGCTGCGTCCGCAAAGCCATCTGCCGTCTGCCCGATGTCGTGCAGCTCCCCACCCATTCCCGTGTTCTGCGCGTTGCTGCCGCTTCGCACCTGATACAAGGGTCCGTCGTAGTCCATCTTCAATGCGCGGATCGTGCTGTACGCAGCAACACACTCGTTGCCTGCTCCACCATAAATGTCGCACGGTCCTTCCGACCGCGTGCCGTCGCCGACCGGCGTTGGATCGGGCATGTCATTCATCATGCCGCCCGTACCCATGTCGTCGGGGGCCGGCGTGCCGCCTGTGCCCGTGTCATCGGGAGCCGGCATGCCGCCCCCCCCCATGTCGACAGGAGCCGGCGTGCCACCCGCCCCCAGGTCGTCGGGACCGGGCAACGCT
>JBNKZR010000727.1:0-2769 GCA_050301735.1 Polyangiaceae bacterium
CGTTTGGCCACACTCGTCGCCATACCTCGGTCTCCGAATCGATGGCGATCTCGGTCACTTCGCCTGGGCCGGTAACCAGGCTGTAGGTCTCGTCACCGTGCAGAAGCACGAGCGGAACAGCGTCGCTAGCGCGCTCCCCGCGTCGTACCCAAAGGGGCACGCGCCGAACCTCCAGTGTGGAGGGAAGCTCGGCGTCGACCGCTCGACCCAGGTGGTAGTCGCTCAGGTGACCTTCGAACAAGCGCGGCAGCGGCGCGGCTTCGAACTGGCCGCTCGCTCGCCAGGCCTGGGGGGCGCGCCCTGAGTCGGTAAGCGGGACGACAGCCACGGGCTCCTGCTCCGAGTTGGCAGAAGGAACGTCCACCCCACAAGCCATGAGGCAACTCAAGCACAGCAAAAAAAGCGAGTGAGATCGAAACGCCATGCGCGCCCATCGGTCTCATTCGGAAACGGTTGCGCACATTGTGTAGGACCCTGGCCCCTGTCGGCGGCACTTGGAGTACGCTGCAGGCCCGCGGCACGGCCGACCCCGCCGTCTCCGTCGTGAGGAAATACCGCCGAAATATTGCGTGATGCACAGTCGCGCAAAAGGCATTCCCGTCCCGGGAACCAAAGTGCGCATGGCCAGCAATCTCCCTCAAGACACGTCCCTACCGTCTGCCGGCGCCTTCGGCCTCACGAAGCCCAGGCCGCTGTCCGCCACTCGACTCGAGCGCATCACCCCGGGTGACGTGGCAATTCGGGCGCTTGGGGCCTGCCAATACCCCACCCCAGTTGCCAGCCACCTGGGAGAAAGCGCCCTCGCCTTCGTCGGCAAGGCCGACAAAGTTCTCGTCAACGATCACCTCTCCTACGTCCAACGAGCCGAGCCCGAACAGTTGGCTGCGTTCGAGTTGGCGGGGCCGCGCGACAAGGTCTACTTCGACGCGGCCCGAGTGCGCGCGGGGATCGTCACCTGCGGCGGGCTTTGCCCCGGACTCAACAACGTCATCCGGGGGCTCGTGATCGAACTCTCGCGCGGCTACGGAGTCGAGAACACCTTGGGCTTCCGCTACGGCTACGCTGGCATGGTTCCCGGTGCAGAAGCGGATCCTATCGCCCTCACCCCTGAGAACGTCGCTCGCATTCATCACGCAGGCGGCACCATCTTGGGTTCGTCACGTGGCTCCCAGGAGGCCAGCGCCGTCGTGGACCGACTCGTGGAGTTGGGTATCAACGTGTTGTTCGTCATCGGGGGCGACGGCACCATCCGCGGCGCGATGAAGATCGTCGCGGAGGTCGAGCGGCGCGGGCTGTCCATCGCCGTCGTCGGAGTGCCCAAGACGATCGACAACGACATCCCCTTCATCGACCGCAGCTTCGGCTTCGAGAGCGCCTCTTCGGCGGCGGTGGAGACAATCCACGCCGCCCACATCGAGGCCACCGGGGCGCGTGATGGCATTGGCTTGGTCAAGCTCATGGGGCGACACTCCGGCTTCGTCGCGTGCGAGGCCGCGCTGGCATCGACCGAAGCGGATCTGGTCCTCATTCCGGAGGTGCCCTGGGGGTTGTCCTCCCAAACGGGCATCATCGCCTACCTGCGTCGAGTGCTCGACAAGAAGGGCCACGCGGTGGTGGTCGTCGCAGAAGGTGCAGGGCAAGACTTGCTGCCTCCGTCCCAACAGACAGACAAGAGCGGCAACTCTCGATTGAGCGACATCGGCATCTTCCTCAAGTCGGAGATCGTCACTCGCTTCGACGAAGAGGGTCGCGACGTAACCTTGAAGTACATCGATCCGAGCTACAGCATCCGAAGCGTGCCCGCGTCGCCCGCAGATAGCGTCTACTGTTGGCACATGGCGCGCAACGCGGTGCACGCGGCGATGACTGGCAACACTGGCATGCTGATCGGGCGCTGGCACGGACGTTTCGTGCACGTGCCCATGTCGCTCGCCACGCAACGCCGCAAGGAAGTCGTGCCCGACGAGGACCTGTGGATGAGCGTGATCGAGTCCACGGGGCAACCGCGATCGCTGCTCTGAAGCGGCGATCGCGGCGCGAACTGCCGGGCATCATCGGCGAAAATCTCACGCTTCCGGAGCGATGCGGTATAGCCGCACCATGCTTCTCCGAGACCTGACGCGCTACTTCTTTCGCGGCGCTTTCCTCACCGCGCCGATAGCCCTGACGCTGTACATTCTGTACTGGCTGTTCCAAGCTTTCGACCAGTTGTTGCCGATCGGCATCCCGGGGCTCGGACTGGTCGTGACGCTGGGGTTCGTGACCTTGCTGGGCTTCCTCAGTTCGAACGTCATCGGGCGCACCGCCTTCGACTGGACCGAGCGGCTCTTGCGCAGGGTCCCCTTCGTGAAGCTGCTCTACTCCTCGATCAAAGACCTCGTCGGCGCCTTCGTCGGCGACAAGAAGAGCTTCGACCAGCCGGTGACGGTGCGCATCAGCAACGACAGCCCGTTGCGCCTGATCGGTTTCATCACCCGAGCTCAGACCGGTGCGCTCGGGTTGCACGGTCACGTCGCGGTGTATTTTCCTCAGTCGTACAACTTCGCCGGCAACCTCGTGCTGGTTCCCCGCGGTCTGATCGAACCCGTCGACGCGTCGAGTGCCGAGGTGATGACCTTCATCGTCTCCGGTGGCGTGTCCGGTTTGGGCGTCGGCGAGTCCGTATTGCCGCCACCTCCCGATCCGGCCTGAACGCACGATTCTGCGGGCGTCGCTGTCCCCGGCTGCGCGGTGCGGCTAAACGCCCCCTCGGACACCGGGGCAACGCTC
>JBNKZR010000728.1:0-2734 GCA_050301735.1 Polyangiaceae bacterium
CTGTCCGTCCGTCGAAGACACCGCGCTCCTCTGGAAACATCCCGCAGGACCGGGGCCCCTTTTCGTCGACGAGCGCTACGTCTACGTGGCCATGGCCGGCTGCGCCGCCATCACGCGCTATGACAAGCAAGAAATGGAACCAGTCGAGGTCTACGTCACGCTGCCCGAGCAAGGTCCGGGTAACGGCCCGACCACGCTGGAGGTGGACGGCACGGACGTCTATTGCGCGTCTTGGGGCAACGTCTTCAAAATCCCGTGGTGGGACGAGCCCCTCACCAGGATCGACGGGAATGACCCCAGCGTGCGCCTGGCCGGCAGCGAGGTCCCCATCTGGGCGATGGTGCTTTCTGACGAACATGTCTACTGGGTAGAGAGGCCGCAGGTTGGCGAGACGCTCTCGTTTGGGCGAGTGCCTCGCCAAGGCGGCACTCCCCAAAAAATCGAGCCGCCTGAAGGCGTGTTCGTCAACAGCGTTTCCAGCCGCATCGTGTATGATCGCTTGCACCGAAGAGTCTTCTTCGGTGCAAGCGCCCGGCCCTTGGAATCCACTTTGCGGACTCCGGGTTCCTTTGTTGCGTCGCTTTCGACGGACACTCTCGCGTTTTCCTTCTACGCGCGGGAACTTCCCACCGGCCACTTCGCGATCGACGAGCGTTACCTCTACTGGACGAGTTCCTACCTCGTCTACGGTGTGCGCCGCATGCCTCTCGACACCGAGCCCCTCTACGTCATCGAACCGTAGGGGCTTCGCGTCACGGCGCGTGATGCCTCGGTGTTGCGCGACCTTGCTCGGGTGCGGCGCCGGCGCTACCCTGCTTGCATGTGGAGGGTGCCGCTACTCGTCGTCCCGTTCCTAGCGTGTGCATGCACTCAGGCGGCGAACGAATCCTTGGAAGCCGATCCTGAATCAGCCCCACGGGCCGCGGCGACAACCAGCGCCACTCAGACGCCGAGTGCCGACGCCCCCGCACCAGACTCTGTGGAGGAGCCAGCGTTGCCCCAATACCTCGAAGTCGAGTACATCGCGACGCGGGGCGGCAACGGGCTGGCCGTGGATGACGAGTGGGTCTACTATCAGAGCCCCACCATCGCTGGCGCCGCCACTTTCCGATTGCCAAAGGTCGTGGGTACGGAGGCGACTCCGGAGTTCGTAGGCCCGTACAACAGTGACGGTTCCGGGGCCCTCATCAAGACGGACGGTGACGATGTTGCTTGGGCTACCGCAAGCCTCACCGGAGGCGACGCCAAGGTGTACATCTACCGCAAGGCGTCCGGCACCCTCGATGAAGCGGACTTGGGTTTCAACGCGATGCTTGGAACCGCTCACCTCACGAGCCAACACGTCGTGGTGTTCATCAACAACTGCCTCGGGGGCGCGGCGGTGAACCGACAGACGCTCGAGGTAACCGGCTTTTCGAGAACGAGTGACAAGCCCCGCGGCGGGCGGCATTTTTCGACCGTGTTCGAAGATATGGCGTATTGCTCCGATGACTACCAACTGTTTCGGGTACCGCTCTCGGGCGGAGAGCTCGAGCGGGTGGCGGAGACGGAGACGTACTTGGGCGACATGACTCCTTGGAGTGATGGCTTCTTGCTATACGTGTCGGGGGGGCGTTCGGAATCAGGGCTCGTCGACATGAGATCCGATCCCATCAGGCTCACCAACCTGGCTCCGATGGTCGTCAGTTTCGATTCGCGGGCGGAGTTCTCCCTCGACCACCAAGCGGTGTACTGGCTGTCCCGCTACCCGGCGACCAACAAGCTCGTGCTCTACGAAACGCAAACGTGGAACTCGATGTCGCTGGCGCTCCCCCCGGATCGAGCCCCTTCCGATGGCACGGCTCAAGATGACGAGTACCTGTACTGGACCGAGAGAGTTGCAGAGGATGGCAACAAGATTGTGCGCACGAAGAAACTCACCTACGCGGAAGCCGCAAAGAAGTACTTCGGTGTCGACTGGACACCGGATGCAGACACCCTGAGCGAACTCGAGGCGAAGATCGAAGCCGCCACGAGGGCCGATGCTGGGACGGAGTAGCGGACGAGCGTAAGCCGCCATCCCCCAGCACTGATCGAACGTGCGAGCGCGCAACCTCGTGGTTGACCAGCACCGCCTGCTTGCCGACGTCTCGCTTTTGGGACTCGTGACTCGCGGCTACTCCCTCTCTATGAGACTGCCTCCGCCGCCGCACCGACATCGAAGCGATAGCCCGCACGCCACTTCGAGCGTAGGCACGCGCGGTGCGGACCCAGCGTTCTTCGGATGCCACACACGTAGACCCGCACCAGCGAGTCCGAGGTTTGGTGGTTGATGTGCAATGCCCGTTTGCGAAGTTCCTCCGCCGATATCCAACGCCCCGGGTTCGACATGAGGTAATCCAAGACCCGAAACTCTGCCGCGTTCAACGCAGCTTCGTGACTTCCCCAGCGAAGTGTGCACTTGGCACGGTTGAGGGTGGGCTTCGAACCCGCCTCCGACGCCTGGAGCACCGCGCGCCGAATGAACACCGCGACGTACGACGCGATGAGCACGGGCTCGGAGTCCGTCGGGAGCCATGCATCCGCGCCGTGCTTCAACAGGCTGACGCCGGTCGCAACGGCGTCGTCTTCTGACAGCATGAGGATCTGCGCGTCCGGCGCACGAGCCCGGAGCTTTGCCAAGAGGTCGAGTCCCTCTGAAAGCTTCTCCGTGACGCCGATCACGATGGTGGCCCTGGCCGGCCCGGCAGCATCG
>JBNKZR010000729.1:0-2723 GCA_050301735.1 Polyangiaceae bacterium
ATGCCGCACAGCGTGGCGATGGCCGCTTCGAGTCTCGAAAGGCTGTGGAGTGAGAGGTCGAATGGCGCGAAGTGGTGGGTTACCGCTGCCTTGTTCAGCAGTTCGGCGCCGTTGAGGCCGAGCAGCTCCAGTTCGCGCCCCGGGGTAGTCTGCGGCAGGTGGCTCAGTTGTGAGCGCGCTGCCCGTGTGAAGCTCTCCAATGCGGGATCTACGTCCCCTGCGAAGACAGCGAGCTCGTCCGCCGGCCAGAGCTCGCGCGGGTCGCCCAGCGCCGCCAGGGGTCGCATGGAGGACCGAGGTCCACTGCTACGTGAGGGGGGTTCGGAGGCGCCACTCGACGCCGCACGCGGGGTATGCGGCGCAGGCGGCACGCTCTCGATGCGTGGCACGCGAGCAGCGGCAGGGATGGCCACTTGGCCCGGGTTGGCAGAGGCGCTACCCGTGGCTGCACGTGAGGAGCGCCGGGGTGCGGTGCTCTTGGTGTGCATGGAGTACACGCCGGGACGTTTGCTCGCCACTGCCGGCAAGGGGTTGGCGACCGGGGTCGGCGCTTCCGCTCCGTGCCGCGTGTCGACGACGATCTTCACCGCCGCGTTTCCGGTTTGGGCTAGCGGATCGGTGGCCGTTGGGCGGTCGCTGGGGGGGACGGCATCGTTGGCTGGAGACTCCAGCGCGATTTTCAGTGCCAGCGCGGTTTGGCTCGGGGCCGGAGGGGGGATCGACCGAGGGCCGGGAATGCCCCGACTCGCGGCGCGAAACAGCGCCTCCGCTTCCGGGAACGGACCGGCATGGCGCAGGAGCTCCTCGAGCCGCTCCGCCACGCTCTGCGGGTCGAGCCGGTCTCGCAAGTAGAGCAAGCGGGTCGCTAGGTACGTCGTGGCCTCACCGTGCTCGCCTGCCGAGCCCAGTTCGCCGAGCAGCTGTTGTGCTCTCTGCAGTTCGCCCCGACTCAAGCACTCATCGATAGCGCGCAATTCGGGGGGATCGAGGGGGCTCCGTCCTTCCAATGAGCCTGAAGTGTGACTTGAAGTGAGCGAAAACACCAACACTGCCACGGATCTGGCGACCGAACGGCCTCACTCGGGCACGACTTCGGCCTCGAACTGCAGGTCGATGTGCGTCGCCTGCAATCGTCGGCCCTCTCCGGCATCGAAGGCCAGGTCCAGCGCATGATCCGGAAGCGAAATACGGACGGGATGCTGGGTTCGCACGCTGACGGTTTCACCTGCCGCGTTCCGGGTGCGGCGCAGGCCAAGCAGCAACTCCGATCGATGGTGGTTGAGCTCGAGCCGGGTCCGAACCCCGTCGTCGGCGTCGAGGGCAACCTCCCGCGGGCTCGTGGCCCACCGGATGTCGAGTTCACCGAGCTGGCGTACCGCTCTGCTCTCCGGCGTGCCCGCAGCTTGGCTCGTGTCCACTCGCAGCTGACCACTCGCTGGCGGACTACCGCCCTCCATCCAGCCTTCGAGTCCGAGCTCCGTCCAAGCCGTGCGCTGACGTCCGCGACGAAGGCGCACCTGGGCGCGGCTCCGTTCGGAGAGCACCAAGCGGGAAGCGTCTTCCTTCAGCGCTTGGGTGACCGCGAGTCGAGGCGGCGGGAACTCCTCGAGCACCGGGGGGCGACCTTGATCGCAGCCGCATGACAACACGCACGCGGCCAACCAGCGAGCAGCCTTCGACATGCGCCCATCAAGCCCCAGCTCCCGCGTGTGGGACCAGTTTTCGGGGCGAGCCGGCCGCCCGCCGTGTTCCGCTTTGCGTTCGACCTTCGACGCTCCGCGGATATAGTCCGCCCGTGCCGTACTCAGCAGAATTCAAGTGCCTTGCGGGCTGCGAAGGCTCCTGGCCCGTTACGCAAGCCATCTACCGTTGCCCCACCTGCGGCGGGCTGCTCATGGTTCGCCACGACATGGAGGCCCTCCGTGATCGGAGTGGGGCCGGCTGGATGAAGCTGTTCGACGAGCGCTACGGAGGAACGACGTGGCCCTTCGGCTCCGGGGTCTGGGGCAAGCGCGAGTGGGTGATGCCGGGGATCCCCGACGAGAGTATCGTGTCGATGGGCGAGGGGCAGAGCAACCTGTTCTGGGCCGAACGATTTGGTCGTCAACTGGGCTTGCCGGATCTGTGGGTGAAGCTCTGTGGCAACAGTCACACCGGTTCGTTCAAGGACCTCGGCATGACGGTGCTCGTCAGCGTCGTGCGGCAAGCGATTGCCAACGGTCTCAAAGTCAAAGCCGTCGCCTGCGCTTCGACGGGAGACACGAGTGCCTCGCTCGCTGCTTATGGTGCAGCCGCCGGGTTGCCGGTCGTCGTCCTGCTTCCGCGCGGCAAGATATCGACGGGACAGCTGCTGCAGCCCATCGCTCACGGCTCGCTCGTGCTCGGCTTGGACACGGACTTCGACGGCTGTATGGCGATCATTCAGCGCCTGGCCGAGGAGGGCGTCGTGTACCTGGCCAACTCCATGAACCCGCTGCGCCTCGAGGGGCAGAAGACCGTTGGCATCGAGATCGTTCAGCAATTCGACTGGCAGGTGCCGGATTGGGTGATCATTCCGGGTGGCAACTTGGGTAATGCTTCCGCGCTCTTCGCCGGTTTCGAGATGATGCAGCAACTGGGCGTCATCGACCGCATGCCGCGACTGGTCGTGGCTCAGGCAGAGGCCGCGAACCCACTGTACCTGGCTTGGAAAGAGAACAAGACGGAGGTCGCCGCCGTCAAGG
>JBNKZR010000730.1:0-2713 GCA_050301735.1 Polyangiaceae bacterium
GTTCGGCACGCAACGCCAGGCCGCGCAGCATCTCGGCGAGTTGCGCGCTGCGGTGAACGGACAGCAGGAAGTACGCTTCGCATACAGCACCGCGCAGGAGCAGCGGTCGATTCGCACGGTGCGGCCGCTGGGGCTCTACTTCTGGGGTCGCACTTGGACACTGGCGGCCTGGTGCACGCTGCGGAACGACTTTCGCAACTTTCGCCTCGACCGCATGTCGGACGTCGAGCTCACCGAGCAACACTTCGAACTGACGTCGCCGCACACGCTGGACGACTACGTCGCCGCCATGCGCGGGCGAGACGAAGCGTGAGAAGGAACCGCACTCGCGGGGTGCGATGAGTCTTCGAAGCAACGCACCGAGCCTGCGGCGATGAGCTCAGAATCACACACGCGTCATGCGACGAGTTCACGCGCGTGAACCGCGCGGTTCTTGCCGCCGCGCTTGGCGGCCAGTAGAGCCTGATCTGCCGAGCGGAAGAGCTCCGTGGCACCCGCCGCCCCCAGGCGCTCGATCGTCGCGATGCCGATACTGCAGGTCAGCGCCGCAGCTATCGCGTCCCGCAACGCGGACGGCATGCTTTCGAGCACACGCCGTGCGATGGCCTGGGCCTGCTCTCCGGTCGTGCCCGGCAGCACCGCGACGAACTCGTCCCCCCCGAAGCGAGCCAAGGTGTCCGTCTCTCGCAAGCATTGCTTGATGGCACTGGCGGCTTCGACCAGCGCACGATCACCGTGGTCGTGCCCGCACTGGTCGTTGATTGACTTGAAACCATCCAGATCGAGGACGAGCAGGGAGAGCGGCAAGCGCGCCCCTCGCGTGGCGTCGAGTTCCTGGCGTATCTTCTGCGTCAGGTAGCGTCGGTTGTTCAACCCCGTCAGTGGGTCGGTGACCACCAGACGCTGAACTTGCTGTATCAGCTGCGCGCCGTTGACGGCCGCGGTCAGCGCGTCTCGCAGGCGTTCGTACCAAGAGGCATGGGCCAGTCCGCACTGCAGCACCGCCAAACCCAAGGGGCGATCACCTGCACCCAGAGGCTCCACCACCCAATGCTGGCCCCGCAACAAGCTGTCGGGCGCCAGCTCCATGGCACGCACGGTCGGAACTTCGACCTGACTCCCCATGCCGAAGACGGACAGCGGCGTCACGGACACGTCCGGCCCGAAGTCGGAAGTGAACAATCCGATCAGGCCTCTTTGAACTCCGAGTTCGGGAAACGACGATCGCGTCACGTTTGCGATCGTCGTCAGGTCGGGAGCAGCCAGGAGCCGCGCCGTGGCATCGCTCAAGACACGCAAGTGCTCGAGCAGCTCCTGCCGCTGCCGCGCCACGTAGCTGGTCGTCAGCTCGCTGGTCAGGCGCATCGCTCCGTCGACGAAACGATCCAGATCGGATAACTGATCCGTGTTGGAAAGAGCCCGCGCCACGTAGCGCCGCAACACGAGCAGCGTGTTTTGCCAGCCGCTCGTGGGCTTGCGCTCGCGCAACAACCCGAAGCACAACGTCTCGAGAGTGTCGTAGAACACCGTGCCCTGCTCTTCCAGTTGGGTCAGCAGGGCGTCGAGCAAGTCCCCGAGCCACTCTGAATCCACGCCGTCGAGAGAGGCGACGAAGGCTTCATCGAGCTCCTCTCGCAGGGAACCCTGCATCCTTCGCACTGCCTCTCTGCCCGGAGGGTCCGAGTTCGTGGGCGTACTGGGATGCGGCAGATTCGGCAGTCTCGGACAGCCACAGGAACGACGAAGGATGGGTTCGGCGCCGTAGCGAAAACGCCCTCGGGGGGCGCTGCCCACCCGCAGCTCGTCGAGCAACATACGCGCGGCATCGAACAGCAACTCGCGCAGAGGCTGGCGCACGGTCGTCAGCGGTGCCGGGAGATGGCGAGCGAGCTCGGTGTCGTCGAAGCCCGCCACCGCAATGTCGCGTGGCACACACAAAGCGCGTCGTTCGAGCTCCTTGCAGGCGCCGACGGCCATCGCGTCGTTGGCGCATACCAACACGTCCATTTGCCGGATGTCCAAGTGACGCCGGTCCAACAGCTCGCAGATCGCTTTGCGCCCCCCCTCCCAGGTGAAGTCACCGACCACGTGCAGCTCTTCGGAGAGCGTCAACCCTGCCTCCCGAAGCGCGCGTTGAAAGCCCTGCTCTCGCGCGCGTGTCTCCAGATTTCCAGCGGGGCCCGACAAGTATGCGAAGCGCTCGTATCGGTGCTGGTTGATCAGATGTTGGGTCAGATCGTAGGCCGCGGTTTCGTTGTCCACTTCGAGACAGCACTCCGCGCCGGGGACTTCGCCCAACGTTACCGCTGGCACGGGTCGCAACTGCTCGAGAAACGCAGTGAGTTGCTGCTCCGTCGCAACGTGCCCGATCGTGTGGGCGGCGACGATGATGCCGTCTACCCAAAATGGCACCAGGTCGTGGATGAAGTTCTTGCCGGCCCCCTCACCCAGCTTGCCGCCAGGAACGACGAGAAGATCGAAGTCATACTCCGCAGCAGCAGCCAGCCCGGCATCCACCAGTCCAGACTGAAAGTTGTCCTCGAGAGAGTCGCAGATCAGCGCGAGTCGCTTTCTGGACTGCACGCCCGAAGCGGGCGCAAGGGGATCGGACATCCGACTAGCCTAGCCACAAGCGTCGAGCCGCGCTAGCGGCTGCAGAGGAAGCTCGACAAACCCGCCACGGGTGGTTCACCAGCCGCGCGTCCAACTGCCC
>JBNKZR010000731.1:0-2685 GCA_050301735.1 Polyangiaceae bacterium
AGGGTTCGGTGGACGCGACCCCGCGGCGGCTGATCGCCATGTTCACGCACCACGGGTGCATGACGAACCGCTGGTTTCCCGAAAACTCCCACGGACCTTTGGCGGCGGCGGACTTCGAGGGCACGACTCTGGAGGTGCTCGCACCCCACGCCGACAAGATCCTGATGCCGCGGGGCATCCGCGCCATGAACGAGTGGACGACCGATGTGTCGCTGGGTCAGGGTAACGACACGCATCTGCAGGTCTCGGGCTCGTACTTCACGTGTGTGCCGGTCACCCCCCATTCGGATGACCCCTTCGACTTCGACAGCGCCAAGAAGTTCAACGCCAAGCCAACGGCCCCTTCACTCGATCACGTTTGCGCTCAACAGCTGAGTCTAGATGGTTTGCCGCTCTTCCTGCGCGTCAGCGGGCGCTCCGATAATTCGCAGTCGGCAGTCTCCTACTCAGGTCCCGAGACACCGTTCCAAGGCCTCGGTGACCCAGCGCAGGCCCTGGCCAGCATCCTGGGCCTGTCTGCGGACGCGTCGCCGGCGGTAACCTACCAGGATCTGCGCGAGCGAGCTGTCGTCGACCTGGTGCGGGACGACCTGATGGCGTTGGAAGGCTACGACATGAGCGCCTCCGATCGGCGCAAGCTCGAAGCTTGGAAAGAGCTCCTGCACGAGACCACTACGCAGGTCGTATCCGCGCTGTGCAGCAACGAGCGAGCAGCAACGCTCGGGTTGACGGAGCAGAACTCACTCGCGCTCACCGAAGGCGTTGGTGACCGCTTGGCCACAGAGATCAGCGACGGCATGGACGGGGCGGACTTGTTCTCGAGCCTTGCCGTGCTGGCGGCGCTGTGCGACGCCAATCGCGTCATCTTCCTCAAATACCCGGACAACTACGTCTTCACCGCTCTCGGCCTCGACATCGAAACTCACTCAATGGCCAACCGCACCGGCAACGCGGGCATGGGTGGCGACTGCGTGGAGGGCGTCAACGACATGATACTGACCGTCGACCGCTTCTACGCGGACAAGTTCGCGCACCTGATCGCGCAGCTCGATGCCGTCGAGGAGGGAGGCGTAACGCTGCTAGATAACACTGCCACGGTCTGGTTCCAGCAGATGTCCGACGGCGCCGCCTGCAATCTGAACAACATGCCACTGGTCCAAGCGGGGAGCTGTGGCGGCTTCTTCAAGACCGGGTGCGCCGTCAACGTCGACGATGGGTCCCCCGACTTGTCACGCGGCAACAGCGAGTCCGCTTGCGCGATCGATGGCAGGACCGAACCCGGGAACTTGAAGGCAACCGGCACTCCCGTCGAGTTCGGCAATGCTCCCATCAACAAGTTCTACTGCAACCTGATGAACGCCATCGGTGTTCGAGCCGGCTCGGACGGCTTTCCCGTCGTCGGAGGCACCGAAGAGGTCACTCACTACGGCATGTATGACGACACACGGGATTTCGCCAGCGGCGGGGAGAACCCGCCCAAGATTAACGACCCGGGACAATTCGAAGACCTTCAGGCCTGAGGCTCGGGTGGGTGTGGGGCTCGGGTGGGTCCCGCTCAGAGTCCAGCCACGCAGCCGTCTTCCTTCGTGAAACAGGTGTTGGCCGGGCACTGGCAGATGGGGGTCATGTCGCTGGCAGCCGGCGCGCAGCCACAGGCTCCGACCAAACACAGGTTCGGTAGTGCCTCGGTGCCCCTGCAGCAGTAGACCATGTCCACCGTGCCTCCGGTCGAGAGGCACAGCGCTTCGAGGCCGGAGCTGTCGGTCGTGTTGTTGCCAGCATCCGGCGAGGAGTCGCTGTCCGTGCCAGCGTCCGTGGGATCCGTGGGGTCTGGAGTGGGGATCTCCCCAGCGTCCGGCGGTGGAGGATCCATAGATCCCGGATCCGTGGGCATCGGGCTATCGGTGACGTCCGCAGGATCGGACGGCGTCTCGGTATCGCCATCGGCCGGAGTGTCGGAAGTGGACGGAGCGACGTTGGGTGGGTCTTGATTGACGTCTTCGCTGGCTGAGCCCGAGCTGGGGTCCGTCATCGAGTCGGAGCCGTCGCTCTGCGCACCGTTGCCGGAAGCCATGCTTGCGGGATCAGGCTGAGTTTCCCCCGAATCACTCGGGGTCCCGTCGTCGGCAGGGGACTCTTTCGAGCCGAGTACCTCGCCATTGTCACCGCAGGCGACGAAGGCCGGAAATAGGATTGAGCAAGATAGCGCGAGAAGGGAACGAGATGTTTTCATGCTCAGCCAAGTAGCGTCAGCGCTGCTAACGGACCTTTATCGGGTCACGATGGTCCGTTTCTGCTTCTCGCGCTACTTACCCAGACGATGCTGCGCGCCCGCAAGCTCATCCCTCTGCCCGGGGGCGGCAAGTCGCCGGATATGCAAGCCCTCGATCCGCTCGGACCCGTCGCCGCTGCGGCCATCGAGGGGGACCGAGAGGCCCAGCGCACGCTGATGGCGACCCTTGCCCCGCATTTGCTGCGTGCCGTGCGCGGCGTGTTGGGTCCGCTCCACCCCGACGTGCAGGATGTGTTGCAGGATGCAATGGCGGCAGTTCACCGCGCGCTGCCGAACTTCCGTGGGCAATCTCGAGTGGTTCATTTCGCGTCACGGGTCGCGGTGCAAACGGCGCTCAGCGCGCGGCGCAGCCACGGTTATCGCAGCCGCCACACGCCCATCGCGTCTCCTGA
>JBNKZR010000732.1:0-2701 GCA_050301735.1 Polyangiaceae bacterium
CTCCACGCGGAGCACGACGTCGCCCGAGGGTGTTTTCAGAAATTGGATTGCGAAGTACTCGTCTTGCACGAGTTCGCCCAATTCGAGCACGCGGTCAACCCACGCACCCATGTTGTCGACTTGCAGACGCAGCGTCCAGACGCCCGTGGCATTGCCCACGACGTTGAGGGAGTTGCCCGGTACGACCGCCAGCGTGCCCCCAACGGCCGCACCTTCGATGAGCACTTGGTTCGCTCCGACTGCGCTGCTCGAGTGCACAACCACCTTCGCGTTGCCGGAGAACTCCAGGGGATCCCCGGGCTCCGGCTCTGGTTCGCCCGAGCCACCCTTCAAAGCGATGGTCTGCGCGACCCAGCCCTCGTTGCTGCCCCACAGCTTGAACGGACCTGGGTCTTCAGCAACGGTGATCACCTGTCGCTGGGCCGAGTGCTGGGTCACTAGGCCGATGGTGTTGCCTGATTGCGTACGCGCGCCGTTGGTGTAGTTGGTGGGGTAGTCCGGACTCGGCGATTGATCGCCGCGATCTGTCCCGGCTGCCGCAATCACCAGCGTTGCGGCGGCGCCCCAAGAGAACTGCAAGTTTGGGGGATTGGGTTCAGTGGGGTCCGAGCCGGAACCCAATGCAGCAACCCCCAGCTCGGGCGGAGCGGGGTCGAAGGTACCCGCCTGTATGCGATAGACCTGCGCCGCTCCCTGCTCACTGGCGGACGTCGGGAAGTCCACCGTGCTCGCACCGGCAGCCATGCTGACATCCCGGTAGTAGACGCCGTGCCTGACTTCTGTCCCGTTAGCGACGCTATCGAGTTGGGTAAACCCGGCTCCAGGAGTTACCGCGGCTTGCCCGTCCGTGGTGAGGAGGACGACGAGGCGGTCGCCTGCGTTGACCGCAGGAATGTTGACGAGCTTGGTCGTCCCTTCGGTGTCGAACTGCGTCGTCGTCACGGAAACCACGACAGGAAACGTTCCAGTGGGCGGCTCGGGCTCGGGCTCACCTGTCACGGGTTGGGCGTTTTCGACGTGGAGGACGAGGTCCTGATAGTCCGGCGTCTCACCGGGGGAGATGCTGCGCTCGATCTCGACGATCTGGATCGGAACGCCACCGATGGTCGTCGTGCCACCCAACTGATGCAGACTGGTCGTCCACGGACCACCACCATCCGGAATGTGTTCTGCGCGCAGGGTCCATGGTTCGCCAGGGTAGGCGACCACGGTGAACGTCGAGCCGATTTCTCCTGCGAGCGTGCCGATGGTTTGTGCGTTGCTAATCTGGACTTGTTGTTGCGTGGCCGTGCGGCTCACTACGCGTATTAACCCGTTGCCGGTGAATTGTAGTTCGGTTTGGTTCGGCATCGGTGGACGCTCCGCGGTCTACTGGACTCCCCCGTGGAGCCCCTCAGCGGGCACATACTAGGGCCGGTGGAAGACACATGTCGAGCACCAACAGAAGTCGGTTGTGAGCGTGCAACAGCAACGTGACACGTTGGATCCACCTCCGCGATGTCACGTGCAACGTGGTGGAGCACGTGGTGGCAAGCTTTGCGCAGTGATGACGTCACGACGAGAAGGGAGCTTGCCGAAGATTACATCCCAGGTTCACTCTGCGTGCGGCTCTTAGGAGAAAGCACGACGGCCACTGAACAGGGGAGCTCGAACAGTTGGACTAGCCAGCATGGACGTCACGAGCGGCTTTCGTTCGCTTCAGAGGTTGGTCATGATGCGGGACGGGCCGCGTTGGTTTATTAAGCGACTCGAGGGTGCTGTGACATGACCGTTGGATCTGGAGACAGGAACAGAGTTGGCTTCGGTGGAGGACGAGATGGACTCGGGAACTCCTCTTCGCGGATAGCGGACGATGCCGGTCCGAGTCGTGCTGCCGGCGGCGCCAGAGTCGGCGTCGAAGACGAGCGCACCCAGGCGCCCCAACCCGCCAACACTCGACGTGATCCGGCGGTCGAAGGCGATGGCACAGATCCCGGCGCACTACTGCCTTCGGTATCGTTGCCCCGTGGGGGGGGAGCCGTGCGTGGGATCGGGGAGAAGCTCGCTGTCAATGCGGCGACGGGCGCTGTGAATCTGTCAGTACCTATCGGCGTTTCCCCGGGTCGTGGCGGTTTTGGTCCGGACCTCGCGCTGTCGTATGGCGCTGGCGCCGGCAACGGTGCGTACGGCGTAGGGTGGGCGCTGTCCCCGCCGTCCATCAGTCGGCGGACCGAAAAGGGGCTCCCGCGCTATGTCGATGCAGAAGAGTCCGATGTGTTCGTGCTGGCTGGCGCGGAAGACTTGGTCCCCGCGCTCGACGCCAATCAGCAGATCGACGAGGAGCTCGACTCCAGCGGCGTCTATCTCGTGCGTCGCTATCGCCCGCGGGTCGAAGCGGGGTTTTCTAGAATCGAGCGCTGGACCGAGCTGTCGACGGCGAACGTCCACTGGAGAGTAACCAGCAGCGACAACGTCACGCGCGTCTACGGCCGCGACCCAGCCGCGCGCGTGGCCGATCCCGCGCGGCCCGAGCGCGTCTTCTCCTGGCTGTTAGAAGAGACTCGAGACGACCGCGGCAACGTTACTCTGTTCGAGTACGTCGCCGAAGACGGCTCCGTCGGCATCGGCCCCGGCGGCGGCACTGTTCGCGGCCCCGGCGGCGTCGAGCTCCGCATCCCCGAAGGCGCTCTCGACAAGGGCGTGACCTTCAAGATCGAAGGCC
>JBNKZR010000733.1:0-2699 GCA_050301735.1 Polyangiaceae bacterium
GACAACTTCCACGCTTTCTCGGCTTCGGCGAGGAGCCGTACCTGGATGTCGGCGGAGCAGGTGCCCGCGAACGATTCAACGAAGGAGACGACGCCACCCTGCGGCGATGGCAGCGAGTGCGACATGCGGGAGCAGCGCGGTCGCCCAAGTTTCTTTGCCGTGGTCGGACGCCAATCATACGTTCGTCGAAACCACGGAACGGAAGCCCAATCCAACATGTGCTCGCTCTGGAAGCAGTATCTGTCGGCTGCCAAGAGTGCCCGCCGGAAGCTGGACAGAAACATCGCGTTGTCTGAGCAGGAACGCCACCACCTGGAAAGCATCAAGCGACAGACTTGGGTCGCAGATCACGTCGTTGCCATACAGAACATCCTCGCGCGTTCTGACCTGATCGAAAACGCCTGGAACCCGACACGTTCGCTGTCTCCGTCCTGGCAACCGCGCCCCTCCATAGACGACAAGCAGAAGACGGGGGACCAAGAGCACTTTGGGCTGATCTGGATGGCGCACCGGTGTATCGTCTCCTCACAGGCTCTGTCCCCGTATGCAGAGCGCGAGGCGCGGCGGAAGTTCTCGCGTGAGCAAGCCCTGGCCGCTCCAGGTGACATCGGCTCGGTGCTCGAGGTCGTGGGTTCGCTCCTCGAGGAGATCGTGCGGGTCTCGAGCCCGGCATTTTCGCAGTTCGCTGTGAATCTTGCGCTGTTCAACTTTCGCACTGCAGGGGGAGGCCGCGCGCGGAAGATCTCGAACTGGCTGCGACTCAGCAAGGCTGGCGCACTTGATGATATTGGTTACCTGCGCCCCTTCGAGGACGGGTTGCCCTACGTTGTGCACAAGTTGCTGCAACAGTGCCATTCCGGAAGCGCGAGCGTTTCAGTAACGGTGACGGGGACCCGCTCCCTGAGTCGCGGTCTTTGCAGCTACACGAGTCAACGCTACGTGCCTCCGACCCGCTTCACCGCCACCTTTCCGCTCATCCTTGCGGGTAACCAAATCGCTCGATTGCCCAGCGGGCGCCAGAACGCGCTGACCTATGTCGATCCGAAATTCCAGAACCTGGAAAGGGATTCGGCCTCGCCCATCAAGTACGCTTTCATGGGCTCCTTCGGCTTCGCGGAGCCGTCTTACACCACCTGGGAGAAAGAGCACGAGTACGCTGGCACGCGCTTGTCGCTGGGAGCCTATTCCCTGAACCCCCGCTATCTGAGTCACCTCTGCCAGCTGGCAAAGATGGCAAACCGAGAGCTCCCGGGATACCGCCGATATGGCAGCGTGGGGCTGACGCACCTCGATGCGCTACGGGCGGTCACCCAAAAGCACGGCCACAAGTTGGCGCTCATCTGGGCTACTGACATGGTTCGGATCGCGACGGTGCTCGCCGAGGCTGCCGCGAGAAAGGCGGGCACGATGGAGCAGGCGGGGCTGGTCAAGTTCTTCACTTTCGTGAAGCACGCGATTAAGCGGCGCCACACCAAGCTGATGACGATTCAGCGCCATACACTCGATGAACCTACCTCGTTCGAGTACATCTGGGTCCAGGAGTCCGCCCTCTGGGAACTTGCGTTTCTCGCTGTGAGTTGCTTGAGCTTGGCGGAGCTATTCAGTGCCCTGGGACGTGTTTCGCGTCGACTCCAGACCTCGGTCACTCTCAACGAGAGCATCCACGAGAAGGTCCGTGTCGACGTACGGATCGGCCGCTCCTGCACCTTCCACCGACTCTACGGTCCCTCTGGGACGGCAGCGGCGACACAGCTGTTCGAGACTTTGGGCAAGCTGAAGTACACTGTCCATGGTATCGAGTCCAACCCGACGACTCTGAACACTTTCAAGCCCTACTTCGAGTTCTACCAGCCGGGATTTTTGGGCGTTGGTGAGGTGGCGGAGTTCAACAGCAAGATCGGTGGTGCGCGGGGTACGCAGCTTTGGATCAATCTTTCGGACGATCTGCACGCCTACCTGTTGGATCAGAAGTGCGTTCATGATCGGGCCGGTGCTGCAGTGGCTGCACTGCTGTGCACACATGTCAAACCGCTGGGGATTAGGGGCCCAGTGGTGTTGGTCATCGATTTCACCAAGTTTGCAGGCGACATGTCCAACCCCGTGCTGTTGCCATTGCTTGCAAGCTTGGAGGACGAGCTTCGAGCGTACGAATGGTGCAAGGGCGTGGTGTTTCTGCGCTCTACGTTGAAGTACAACACCGGTCCCCTGGACCGCTATCAAGCTGGCGAGATCCTTGTTCGCAACACAGGCAACTTCGCGGAGTTGCCCCGCCAATTAGCGGAGTCGCTGAGCCAGTATTTCGTCAAGGGCGCTGCCTACACAGAGGGGAAGCAGTGGGCGCTCAACGGTCACTACATCTCGATGATGAAGAAGTTGTACCTGGTGTCCGAGTTCATCGGCGGGCGGCGCTGGGAGCTGTACTCGGCGTGCTGGAAAGGCTGACGGCCGTCGCTGGTCGTGCGCCCTTCTGAGTGAGCCGCCCGCGAGCTCGAGGTGGTGGGCGTTGTGCACGAGCCGGTCGAGGATGATGTACTCGTGCCACTTGTCGATCGGTAGCTGGGCGGCCAGGACCGTCGAGCGGTTGCCGTGACGGTCCTCGAAGCCCCGGAGGATGTCGCGGCGCTCTTGTTCACGTCGTGAGGCTCGGCCATGCTCGGTGCAGCGTGTGAGAAGCGTTGTGCCCGACCGGGAAGCGTCGT
>JBNKZR010000734.1:0-2697 GCA_050301735.1 Polyangiaceae bacterium
CGTCGTGCTCGTCGCACGCGGGGTTCGCGCGGCGCTCCACGCCCATGACGAGTACGGTTCCTACGTCGCCTTCGGCATCAGCGCCTTGTTCGGAGTGCAGGCGCTGATCAATCTGGCGGTGGCGATGGCCATGCTTCCGACCAAGGGGCTGACCTTGCCATTCGTGAGCTACGGTGGTTCGTCACTGCTCGTCAACGCTGCGGCAATGGGGATCCTTCTCAACATTTCCAGGCCCAGGGCCGAACCGAGAAATGTCCGGGTGGCCACTCCCGGGGAGTCGGAAGCGAGCGTCCTGGTTGCGAGCGGTACCAGCTTCGGGGCACAACTCGGCTCTTCATGAAGACCCACGACGACGGCAGCGAAACGATCCTCCTGGTCGGTGGCGGAACGGGAGGACACGTCTTTCCGATGATCGCCGTAGCCGACGAGTTGTCGCGCATCGCACCGGAAGTGCGGCTGTGCTTCGTCGGGACGGAGCGAGGCATCGAGAGTCAGGTGGTGGTCGAACGTGGCTACCAGCTGGAGCTGATGCGGGTGGAGCCCATCCGCGGCCGCGGTTTTTTCGGGGGTCTTGCGGGGGTCAAGCGGGCTGCCGCTTCGATCCCAGAAGCCCGCACGCTGCTGCAGCGCTTCCGGCCCAAAGTCGTTTTTTCCATCGGCGGCTACGCTGCCGGTCCCGTATCGCTTGCGGCCCGCACGCTGGGGATCCCGCTGGCACTGATGGAGCCCAACAGCGTCATCGGGTTGGCAAACCGCTTGATGGCGCCCTGGGTGCAGCGCGCGTACACGTGCTTTCCCGAAGTGGAGAAGCACTTTCCGAGTGGCTCCGTGATGTGCACGGGGGTCGCCATCCGTCAGGGCTTCAGCCCACGTGACTTCGGCTACGACGGGCAGGTGCTGCGGGTGCTGGTGCTCGGGGGTAGCCAAGACGCGAAATCGCTGAACGAGACGCTGCCGAAAGCGCTCGCTCGTTGCAGCGTGGCGCTGCGGGTGGTGCACCAAGCGGGCAAGGGCAACGATTCCCAAGTGCGTCAGCTCTACGCCTCCGTCGGTGCCGATCCGGGTGCGGTCGAGGTGGTGCCGTTCATCAACGACATGCCGACGGCGTTGGCAGAGGCCGATCTCGTCGTGGGCCGTTCCGGAGCTGGGGCGGTCTCGGAGATATGTGCGGTCGGTCGCCCCTCGTTGCTCGTGCCGTACCCGTACGCCTCTGGCGACCACCAGTTCAAGAACGCGCAGAGTCTCGTCGAGCGCGGTGCAGCCGTGTGTGTGCGCTCCGACCTGGCGACGGTGGAGATCCTATCGCGCATGATCGACGACCTGGTTGCCGATCCCAAACGACTGCTGGAGATGGCGCGGGTCGCCACCGAGTTGGGCAAGCCGGAAGCGGCCGAAGTCGTTGCTCGGGACTTGCTGGCATTGGGAAACGTGCAGTTGCGCGATAGCGCCGTCGACTCCGACGCCTTCGACGTCAATCCCGGCGACTGCTCGCCGGCTCCTTCGGAGGTGCACTGATGTTTCGAGGACGCGTGCGCAAGGTCCACTTCATCGGCGTCGGTGGCATTGGCATGAGCGGGCTTGCCGAGATCCTGCGCAGTCTGGATTTCGACGTTTCTGGCTCGGACTTGCGGCAGGGAGAGAACACGCGTCGCCTGGCACGGCTGGGCGTGACGATCTGCGAGGGGCACCAAGCAGAGAATGTCGAGGGGGCCGACGTCGTCGTCTACTCCAGCGCGATTCAACAAGAAAACCCCGAGATCCAAGCTGCCACCCAACACGGCATCCCGGTCATCTCGCGCGCCGAGATGCTGGCTGAGCTGATGCGGGTCAAGTACGGCGTGGCCCTTGCCGGCTCGCACGGAAAGACGACGACGACCTCGTTGGCCGCCACGGTGCTGCGCGCTGCAGGATTGGATCCCACGGTCGTCGTGGGTGGGCGCATGGCGGCTCTCGGCAGCAACGCACGCCTCGGCGGCGGGGACTTGCTGGTGGCCGAAGCCGACGAGAGTGACGGCTCGTTCTTGCGGCTGAGCCCGACCATCGCCGCCATCACGAACATCGATCCTGAGCACCTCGATTTTTACGGGACGTACGACGCGCTGGTCGACGCGTTCGTCGACTTCGCGCAGAAGGTGCCATTTTACGGCCTGGCCGTGCTGTGCCTCGATCATCCGACGGTGCAAGAGATCCTGCCTCGCATCACGCGTCGGCACGTCACCTACGGCATCAATCCGCAGGCGGACTATTCTGCGCGAAACGTCGCTCAGCACGGCATGCACACGACCTTCGACGTTCTCCACAAGGGCAGGCCGCTGGGGGAGTTCGTCTTGCGCATGCCCGGTCATCACAACGTGCTCAACGCGCTTGCGGTCGTGGCCATCGCGGACGAGTTGGAGGTGCCCCTCGACGTGATGAAGGAAGCCTTGTCGACGTTTGGCGGCGTGGCGCGTCGCTTCACCATCGTCGGCACGCCGAAGCAGGTGACGTTGGTGGACGACTACGGTCACCACCCAGCCGAGATCCTGGCCACGCTGGACGCCGCCAGGAATGCCTACAACAAGCGCATCATCGCGGCCTTCCAGCCCCACCGCTACTCACGCACCGAACACCTCTTCGACGACTTCACGCGCGCTTTCAACAACGCAGACGTCTTGTACGTCACCGACATCTACGCCGCTGGCGAAGCGCCCATCGAGG
>JBNKZR010000735.1:0-2696 GCA_050301735.1 Polyangiaceae bacterium
GGTAGAGGCCACCGTTGGCAACCGTGAACTTGCCGCTGTAGAGAATGGCGAACCACTCGTCGCGCTCGACGCCGGGAAAGCCTTCCGTGAACAGGGTCATCGGGATGTTGAACGAATTGGCGTGCAGCAGAGCTTGCACCGTGCAGTTCCCGAGGCGGCGAATCGAGCGCGTGTTGGGGGGGATGAAACACACCTGGCCAACGAACGCGCCCAGCGTGCCCCCGAACGGATTGGCCTCGCGCGTCGGATTGGGACCGCGACCCGAGCCACCGCTGCCCCCGCCGCGCCCGGGGCCCGTGCCGTAGTGCTTGGACATCGCGGCGTTGACGCCGACCATGGGAGCAGCCTCGGCATTGGGTCGGGTGATGCGATCGCGCCATGCTGGCCTCGCCTTCACCTTGAAGGCGGCGAGGTCGTCGCTTTGCTCGGAGGCCAGGAGCTGGTCCAAGGCGAACAGATCGTCGGGCTCGGCCTCGTCGGTGTTGCCATGCTCGAGCTCTTCGTTGGGCACCGGGGGAGGTTCGGGTTCAGCGGGTTTGGGGGGAATGCGAACCGGCTTGACGGCAGTCACCACGCGTTTGGGCGGAGGCTTCGGCGCGCTGCCTTCAGCCCGTTCTTGTTTGCCTGGCTCGATGGATCCCCCGCCGCTGTCCCCCTTCGGGGCCTCCACCCTTTCCGGCTCGGCGATCAGCAGTACCTCGCCGAAGCTCATCGAGTCGGCCCGCGGCAGCGGCTCGGCGGAGCGGAGCCAAGCGGCGTAGGCCACGAGCCCCGCGTGCAGGGTGAGCCCCGCGACCAACGCAGCCCCCCAACGTCGCCGATGGGAGCGGAATAGTGGACCCAGCCGGGCCGCAGTCTGGACGGGGGCACTCATGGAGGCGGTCGCAATGTGACAGACGCATCACACGACGACAACGGCTCACCGACGAGCGTGCCCTCGTGTATGGTCCCAACATGGCGCGATCTTCCAGCAGCCGGCTGAAATGGTTCGGATCTGGTGCACTTGCACTTCTTCTCCTGATCGCCTGCGCGAGCGCAACGTTCATCGTGCAGCAGTACGACGGAGACCCATTGCCCGCCGAGAGGATAGCCATCTTGCGACTCGTGGGCGGCGAAGAGGGCTACCTCGCCACGCTCGATGGCGAGAACCTGGACTACCGCGTCGAAGGACGAACGGATCGCATCCACATCGAGATGCTGCCAGGCCGCCACGAAATCGGAGTTTCCTTGCGCCCACTCGGCCTCGTCGTCTACCGCGTGTTCGAGGCACGCGGCGGCACGACGTATCAGTTCAAGGTGCTGCACTCGAAGCTCCAGCGCGGCATGCGAGGACGCCAGAGCTGGTCCGTCGGCATCTTCGAGTTGGACGCATCCGGCGAACTAGGACGCGATGTATCAAGCTCGCCACTGCCACCTGCCCCGCTCACAGTACCGCCCCCAGCCGGCGCGCCGACACTGGGTGGCTCCGGAGGCGCTCCCACGAACGGTGACGAAACGGCGGGTGAAGGCGGCGCGAGCGCAGCACCCATGCCCGAAGACAACGTCGGAGGTGCGGGAGGACTTGCCCCGGCGCCTGCGGCAACCACACCTGCGCCTGCGGGCACTTCGCCAACGCCTGCGCTTCCGGCGCCGCCGAGTCCAGCGCCCGCACCGACCGCCAGCCCGCCTGCTGCGGGCACGCCGTCAACCCAAGGCCCGCCCGCCAAGCAAGCCCCGGCGGCTGTGCCAGCGCCCCCGAGGCCCAGCGCAGCGCCAACGCCTACCCCGAGCCCCTGAGACGAGGCCTCCTCTTTCAATGCGGGTGAGCGACGACGTCGCCCGCAGCGCCTACGTCACTTGACGGAGAACAGCTTCAGAGCAGCAACGTTGCCACCCTCGTAGGGCGGCACTTTGGCTTTTTCGAAGACCTTCTTGACGCAGTCACCCGCCGGCGTGCCACGAAAGCGCAGCGTCAGCAGCTTGACCGTTGCGACCGTGCCGGCCGGAGTGAACAGAACGCGCACCTTGCCTGCACCCTTGGCCTCGCCGCTCGGGGAACAGCTCGCCTCGACTTCGTCGGCGGCCTTGCCCAGGGTGACGTTGACCGCTTCTCGGTCGATGCTCGGAGCTGGCTGACCTTTGTCCGCTGCGCCCGTGGGCTCCTCTTCCTCTTCCTCGGCCTGCGCTGCCTCCTTGGCGGCTTGCTGCTTGGCTTTGGACGTGTCGTCCTGTTTGGCCTGGTCAGACGTCTTGCTGCTCTCGGCGGGCGCGTCGCCTGGTTTGGCTTCGTCGTCGATCACCTCGACGGCGGGACCTGCGCCCGCCGCCTGCTTGCCGTCGTCGTCATCCGAGCCCCTCGCCGGTGCGTCTGTCTCGGACGCGCCCTTCGACTTCGGTTCGCTGTCCGACTCGTCACGCTCTCGGTCGTAATCGATGACGATCGGCGGTTGGGCGGAGGCGACGTCCTCCTCGCCCCCGAAAATGAGTATCCCGAGCAGCGTGGCCGCGAAGAACACTCCGAAGCCTGCCGCCAGCGACCAGACCCCAATGCGTTTGCCGCCCGGTACGATGATCGAGTACGGCTCCTCACGAGTGAACAGCGAAACCGGGGACCCAACCAGAGGAACGGCGACGTGGCCCAGATGCCGCCCAGCGGCATGCTTCGGTAGCCGCGATTCCCGGCGGCCACGCGGTCCTTGTACACCTGCGAGCTGAAC
>JBNKZR010000736.1:0-2694 GCA_050301735.1 Polyangiaceae bacterium
CGCCCGCGCCCGGCGCGTCGCCGCCTTCTTCCGTCCGCTCGGAGAGCCACTGCGACGATGGCGAACGTTCGCGTTGAGGTACGACAACCGATCTCCGGCAGAGGGCATCGGGCCTCTCGACGCGTGCCCGCGGGGCTGGGCAAACGGCATCATGCCGGTTGTGGATATGGGCGAACCCCGTTTCGAATGGCGTCGTGCCTCCAGACTCGGGGCGCGGCCCTCTGAAGAAGGGCCTCGTGCCATTCGTCGAGGGACGAGCGCGTCAGAACAGCTGGCTTCATGGCTTTGCGAAGGAGGCGCGCCCGCCTGACCAGCGGCTTGGTGCCGTTTGCGAGACGCCAGTTCGCCAGAACGGACGGCCTCATGCCTGACACAAACGAGTCGAGGCCTGTTTTGAAAAATAGCCCAAGCAGCTACGCCGCTGACAGGCATCCTGCCGAGCATGGCAGTGCTACGCGAGAAACAAGTCCGCCGCAAACCGAAGGCCTGTCCTGGCTACTTCGCTCATCCGCAGCTCATGCCGCCGAGCGATAGTCATGGTGAAGCCCGCCGAGAACGGAACGCTGGACGATCTTTGGAGTCGTCGGGTCATCGCGCGTCGTCGATGACAGCGGGATACGTTGCTCGAGTCCCTGATGCGGTCGGGATCGATTGAAGTAGCCGACGTACTCGTCGAGCACCGTGCGAAGATGCGTTTCGCCAAGAATGATGATGTGATCGAGACACTCGCGACGGACGCTTCCGACGAAGCGCTCGCACACGGCGTTCATCAGCGGGGCGCGGACCGCTGTCTTCACGACGCAGACGCCGGCACCTTCTGCAACGCGATCGAAGCTGGCGCCGAACTTGTTGTCGTGATCCCGGATGATGAACTGGGGCCCATACTCGAACGGCGTGGCGTCACGCATTTGCTGGGCCGTCCAGGATTCGTTGGGCGCAAGCGTGGCGCCGACGTGGATCACCTCTTTGGTATTCACGTCAACAATGAAGAACGCGAATAGGGGTCGAAACCAGATGTCGTGGACTTGCAGGAAGTCACAGGCCCAGACAGTGTGGTTTCGCAGGAATGTTCGCCAGCCTTGTCCGTCGCCCGGCGGGCGAACGCTACGAACATGGCGTTGGATCGTTCTCTTCGAAACCCTAATGCCGAGCTTCAAGAGCTCGCCACGGATGCGCTCGGCGCCCCACGTCTTGTTCTCCTTCGCCATCCGTCGAATGAGCTCGCTGGCTTGCTGAGAGATTCTTGGCTCGGAGCCCTTTCTCGGTCGGGATCGACGCTTCCACACCAAGCGGAAGCCCGCGCGGTGCCAGCGAAGGATGGTACTTGGCTTCACCAGCAGCACGGCATCACGCGAGCTCGGGAGGCAACTCGCCAGAGCGACAAGCAAACCTCTCTCCAACGACCGAAACGCCGGACGCTTCACCGTACGTGACGCCACGATGAGTTGCTGTCGGAGCATCGCGTTTTCGACCATCAGCTGCTCGCGCGTGCGAAAGAGATCGCGAGCGACGCCAGCTGCTACCGGAGCCGGTCGACACGCCTCACGCAGCCGAGCGGTGACTGTCCCCACGACGCGCCGCACCGCATCCAAAATTCGAGCCCCAACGACGCTGAACACGGCTCGCCATGTCGCTCTGACCAGCGACATCTTCAAGGCTTGTTCTTGTCGGATTTCTCAACGATCCTGCGGCGGAGGAGCAATGTAGCCAGGACAGCCGAGGGGGCTAGGATGAGCCCGATCGGCGTTTGTTCGTCTTACCCGCTAGCGAACCTACGCCGATTCCAGAAGCTGTTCCAACATTGGCCCCACGTTCTCGAAAAGCCAGAAATGGCCGCTATCCGGAAGGAATGTAGGAATGCACCGGGGAATCCGGTCGGAGATCGCTTTGCCCATGGCAAGAGGCACAGAGTTGTCCAGTTCGCCCTGCCACAGCCGGACTGGAATCTCGATCTTCGACAGATCAACCGGGTAGTGCCCTGGGAGCGTGATGTCGTACCACGAGCCAATGCCCCCCTGCCGGTAGCTCTCCAGTCGGTCCGGCATCAGCACTGACAGCAGATTGAGACGATCGTACACCTCGCGGTCGGTTGGACTGAGTTCCTTCTTGATGAGTTTGGCATACAGTTCAGGGTGCTTTCGAACCAGCCTCGCAGTCATCTTGAACTGAGGCTTGAGTACCCATGGGACGGTGGCCGCAACGGTCCACATGATTCTGACGGGTTTGGCCATTCCGACTTTCGTTTCACCGTCCAATGGTCCTACGGGAGCGAACACTCCGACGCCGAGCAATCTATCCGGAATGCGTTGCGCGCACGACAGCGCCCAAGGGCCGCCTCCGGATGGTCCGAACACGAAGAACTTGTCAACGTTCAGCGAGTCGGCCAGTTGTGTCATATCATCAGGCCACTGCTCGACGGTGGAGACGCCGTGGACGTAGTCGGTTCCGCCGTAACCGGGTCTGTCGGGGCAGATAAGTCGGGCGCCCTCGACGAAAGGAAATCCGGGCATGCACTTCCAGAGCAGCCGGGAGTTTGGATTTCCGTGTAGCATCAATATCGGCGTTCCGTCTGGATCGCCGTATTCGACGAAACGCAAGTTGCGTCCGTCCTTCAGTTCCCTGGTTTGGTCTCGTTCAGTCATGTAAGTGTCCTTGTCACCCGTTCTGCGAAGTCCCCCCGGTGGGGCCGCGCTG
>JBNKZR010000737.1:0-2694 GCA_050301735.1 Polyangiaceae bacterium
TAGCAGAGGCGACGATCCCAACCAAGTTCGGCACCACCCCCAGAGCACCGCAGAGCCATGGGTCCTGCCCAGGATTGGCCGGGAGTCCGGGCCCGCGCCTCGAGACCCCCGATGCCGTCAAACCTCTACCTGAGCGCCCGCGAGCGCGATCAGCCGGCGCTGAGCTGGTTGCCGCAGGCGGCACAGAAGCGAGCTCCGGGCGGATTGGGCGCGTTGCACTTGCCACACGTCGCAGGCGAGGCTGCGGGTGCGGGACCCGGCGCGCCCATGTTCTGATTCGGGGGTGGCTGTGCCGGGTAACCTGCCTGTTGCGGGGGGTAGCCGGCTGGCGGCTGCTGCGGCGGGCCAGCGTACTGACCGCCGTATTGGGGTGGATAGCCCTGGGGCGGAGGGTAGCCGGGCGCTGGATAGCCCTGGGGCGGAGGGTAACCGGGCGGTGGATAGCCCGGATACCCACGGCCTCCGTACTGCATGCCCATGCCCATGCCCATGCCTGCAGCCAAGCCCGCTCCAGCCATCGCCCCCGAAGGCCCCTCGCCTCCTTTGGACATCCCTTCGCCCATGCCCATCATCGCCTCTGCGCCGGCGAACTGCTGATAGCGGTTCATGTCGAGCTGATTGACGTACTGAGCGCGGTTCTGGAACATGCGGTCGTCGTGGAACTTCTGTGCTTGGGCTTCGGCCTCCGCCTGAGACACGGCGATCTTGGCCTTGCGCGCGTTGATCTTGGCCTGAACGATCTGGTCTTGAAACTCGTCGATGCGAGCCTGGTCTTCGTCGGAGAGATTGAGATTGAGCTTGGCAATCTCCAGCACGGAAACGCCGATGCGCGCCAAGTCGGGGCAGCTCTGCACGATGGCCCGGGCGACGTCCGGCCCCGCGGTGCCGAAGTCCATCATCGTCATCTCGCCCTCTTTGATGAGCTGAGTTAACGTGGCCTTGACGCCCATCATGAGCTGGTCTCGCACCCACTGCATCGCCCGGTCGGGATCCGCAGCGCCCGTCTGACCGACGAACTCCACGACGAACTTCATCGCGTCGACGATGCGGAAGGCATAGGTCCCGAACGCCCGCGGGTTGACGCGGATCTCGAGTTCCGGGTCACGCATCGAGCCGATCGGTCCGCCGAACGTCTGGTTGTACAGCGGGCGGGTCGTCACGAAGTAGAGCTCGGAGATGAAGACGTTGCCGCCCGTCATCTTGTCGACCAGAGCTCCCAGGAACGGGATGTTCTGGGTATCGAGCGTGTGGCGCCCGGCAGGCAAGTAGCCCACGTACGCGCCGTCTTTGAAGAACAGCACCAGCTCGTCAGAATCGACCGTCAGCTGGCTCCAAAAGGGGAAGTTCTGGTCGGGGTGTTTGTAGACGATCGCTTCTTTGGCCGTGTCGGGCCGCGCGATCATCATGCGCTGAACACCGTTCTTGACGAAGTCGAAGATTCCCATCCGTAGCTGTCCTCCTGATCGCCGGGCAGCGAACCCGGCAGCCCTGACCATAGTCCCGCACCTCGACTCAGGCAACCACGAGCAGGACCCTCGGCGAGGGAGGTGGGCGCGTCTGCTGCGACGTGGGGCAAAGCTGCCGACGAGGTTGCGCCGTTGTCGAACCGCAGCTATGGCAGCTAACAGAGCGAACCTGTCGCCCCGTCATGCCTCTGCCCATCGAACTCGACGAACTCGCGCCAATCGCCAGGAAGCTCGTCAGCGGCGAAGCCCCGGACAAGGCCGTGCAGATGGCCGCCCGGGGCATCGTGATCGGAGCCAAACCGAGTGACGTCGTAACCGTGGTGGCGGCGCTGGCGCGCGGCCCCAACGGCGAACTGGCGACGTTGGCGAACACGACGCTGGGCAAGCTGCCCCCACCCCTCCTGACGGGCGCACTCTCCAGCGATCTGCAAGGACCGGTGATCGAAGTTTTGGCGGAGTGCTTGGGAGGGCAGCCCGAGGTCGTCGAACAGCTCCTGCGCATGCCCCGCCTGACCGGCGACGCGCTAGTCCAGCTGGCGAAAGGCGCGAACGAAAAGGTGGGAGAACTCGTCGCAACGAATGAACAGATGCTGCTGACCTACCCGGAGGCCATCGAAGCTCTGTACATGAACAAGCGAGTTCGCATGTCGACCGCGGACAGGGTGCTGGAACTGGCGGTGCGCAACGGCATCGAGCTCGACATCCCGGCGTACCAGCAGGCCGCCGCCGCGATCAAGAACGAGCTGATACCCGAGCCCACGGAAGAACCCACCTACGACGACGAGCTGTTCAGGCAGACGGACGAGCTAGCCGGCAAGATCCAGCTCGAAGCGGACGCCGATGCGTTCGAAGAAGACGACGAGGGCAAGGAGGTCATCGCCGAGCGTTTCCTGCCGCTGCACTCTAGGATCGCCATGATGACGATCAGTCAGCGCATCCGCAGAGCCATTCTGGGCACGGCTGCCGAGCGCATGCTGCTGGTGCGCGATACGAACAAGTTGGTCGCCTCCGCTGCCGCTTCCAGTCCACAATTCACGGACAACGACGCCGCACGGGTCGCCGCCAGCCGCAACGTGCACGACGACGTGCTGCGTATCATCGCCAAGAACCGGAACTTCACGCGCAACTACCAGGTCAAGCTCAACCTGGTGACCAATCCGAAGACGCCACTGACGTTCGCCTCACGCCTACTCCCCCACATCCGAGACAATGACGTGCGTGCCATCGC
>JBNKZR010000738.1:0-2679 GCA_050301735.1 Polyangiaceae bacterium
ACAGTTGAGCGACGACGGGGAGCTGTTGCGCAGCATCTCGGGCCTGGTCAGCGTGATGCAAGTGAAGGAGCGCGCCAGCCAGGAGCACGCGCTCCTCGCGTCCGTTTTCGCTTTGGGTCGCTTCCCGCCGGGTAGTTATCGTTCCTTCGTCAGTCTGACGACGGAGGAGCAGGTCTACGTCGACGTGCTACGGTCGACCGCGCGCGACGACGATGTTCAGCTTTACGAGGCCAGTCAGCGTTCGTCGGAGGCGAAGAGGGCAGACGCGATACGCAAAGTCGCGCTGAACAACATCGACGAAGAGATCGACGTCGATGCTGCCGAATGGTTCGAGGTGCAGGCGAAGTGCGTCGGTGACTTGCGAGAACTGGAGCTGGAGCTCGCCACGGAGGTACGCGATGCCGCCGCGAGCAAGCTGGCCGCTATCCGCGCCAGCCGGCAAACGAGCCTGGGTCTTTCACTCGCAGTCTTGCTCGTCTCCACCTCGTTGGCTTGGTTGATTGCCGGTGGCATTGCGCGCAGTGTCGGAGCGCTGACAAGTGCCGTGTCCCAGGTGCAAAGCGACAACGACTTCTCGGTTCGAGTCAAACAGACGAGTGACGACGAGTTGGGCCAACTGACGGTCGCTTTCAACGACATGCTCGGAGGCATCCAGCGGCGGGACGGCGAGTTGGACGAGTACCGCCGCGACCTCGAGACCAAGGTGGAGGCCCGAACGAAGGCGCTGCAGGAGAGAAACGTCGCGATGCGGCTCGTTCTGGACAACGTCGACCAAGGGCTCGCCCGGATCCGGCGAGACGGGCGGTTGGACCAGGAGCGGTCGGCGGCGTTCGATCGTTGGTTCGGCCCCCCAGATCCGACAGTACACTTCTCCCAGCACATCGCTCGCGGTGATGACTCTAGCCGACACATGCTGGAGCTCGCTTGGGACCAGGTGGTGTCCGGGTTGCTGCCAGCAGAGGTCGCCATTGGGCAGATGCCGACGCGCCTCAGTGCTCGCGACCGACGCTATGCGCTGAGCTACAAGCCGATCGTCCGTGAGGGCGACGAAGTCGATGGTGCGCTCCTGATGGTGACGGACGTGACGGAGGACGAAGCGCGTCGCAAGAAGGAGCTGCAGCAGGCGGAGCTGATCGCCATTTTCGAGCAGCTGATGGACGACCGCGTCGGGTTCATCGGATTTCTCGAAGAGGGTGAACGACTGATAGCGCAGATGAGCGATGCTGATCGAGCACTGCAAGATCGCAAGCGAGATGTCCACACGCTCAAGGGCAACTGTGGAATCTTCTCGATCCACAGCGTCGCCCAGGTGTGTCACGAGCAGGAGACGCAAGCCGAAGAGCTCAGAGCTTTCAACGACGAGATGGTCGAGTCGGTGCGCTCCGTTTGGGCCGAGTTTTCGAACAGGGCACGCCAGCTCATGGGAGACGGAGACGGGGTTCTGCCTCTAGAGCGGAGTGAGCTGGAAGAGATCCTTGCCGCCGTTCGGAATCGACGTCCGCACGCCGAGTTGGCAGCCAGGCTCGAGCGCATCCAGTTCGAGCCGGTGTCGGTACGCTTTCTTCGGGCTGGTGACCAAGCGAAGCGCGTTGCAGCGAGACTCGGTAAACCGGAGCCTCGGGTCGTTTCCGAGTCGAACGACGTTCGCTTACTCGCTGACGACTGGGCACAGTTCTGGAGCGCCTTCGCCCACGTGGTGCAGAACGCCGTCGACCACGGTTTGGAGACCGACGAGGAGCGTCGAGCTGCCGGCAAGGTGGGCGTGGGCACGATACAGTTCACCGCACATGAGACGGTCAGCGAGGTATGTATCGAAGTGCGCGACGATGGTCGCGGTGTGAACTGGGAGCAGCTGCGACGCAAGGCTCGACAGCGAGGATTGCCTGCCGATACACACGCGGACTTGGTCGAGGCGTTGTTCACGGACGCGATCACCACGAAGAGTACGGCGACCGCCACCTCAGGCAGAGGCGTGGGGCTCGCCGCCGTCAAGAGCGCGACGCGAGCGATGCACGGACGCATCGAAGTCGAATCTTCGCCGGGCGTGGGGACGACGTTCCGTTTCCGCATCCCGAAGCGCACCGAGGGCTCTGTACGTAGCGCCTGAAGTTGGGAACCGTTCCTTTGGCGTCGTCCCCGCACGCGCGGGGGTCACGCTGGACTGCGGGAACTAGCCACGGCCCCGAACTACGGCAATGCGCCCTGACGGATCAGACGGATCCACTCGCGCACCAGTTCGAGCTTCGACTTCGTCCATCCAGCTGAGCTGCGCTGCGGGGTTTGCTCCTCCTTGGCAGGGCACCGTTTCTTCGGCGCAACAAACGGTGACCGTCGTAAAGAGGGTCAAAAAAATGCTCCCTGAGAGGCGCGCACCTTCCGAAGCGAGGAATTCTTCATCGAGGCTGTTGGTCCGGGAGTCCCCTACTTGCAGTTTCTGTTGCGTTCGGGAGGCACCGGGGCTTCTCTCTCCGTCTGTTCTCTCGAAAAGGCCCATTCTCATGACTCGCGACAGATCCATTCTTCTTCTTGCCCTCTGCTCGTCCATCGCAGCACCCTTCGCTTTCGCAGGATGCTCAGGGGAAAGCGATCCTGACGAGGGAACGAACGCCGTCACCCCTGGGGGTAGTAGCACCACCCCGACCCCGAGTAGCACCGGTGGCGCAACGGGCGGCACTCAGA
>JBNKZR010000739.1:0-2671 GCA_050301735.1 Polyangiaceae bacterium
GCAGTTCGCTGTAGACGGAGTTGACCGTCACGGAGCGAACCCAACTGCGCAACTTGTCCGCCTCGCGAACCTTGTGCACGTGCTGCAACAAGCGACAGAAGACGACTTGAACGATGTCGTCGTGGTCCTGGTCGGGTCCGAGCAAACGCCAGACCAGCCCGTTCACTTCCCCCGAAAAGCGATCGTGCAACAAGCCCGCAGCGCCATCGCCGTCGCGGTGCAGGCGCTCCAGGAGCTCGGCATCCGAACCTCGAAAGCCGATGACCTTCACCGGGGCCTTGACCCTGGGAGCCGACCCCAGCTCACCTGGGTCTTCGCTCGTGTCGCGCTGCATATCGATGGCCAGTTGAATTGGCATACCTGATCTGCTGGACGCGAGCCGCGCCGGCAGTGGCTCGCCTGAGCCAAAACCCGACCAGACGGCCGGAATCTAATTCGTACCAAGCTGGTTCTGCAGCGATGAAATCCCCCGTGCCCTGGTCCATTCCTGCAGACCAGGCTATCCCACGGGCGCCCTCTACCCCGTCGGGACAACGATGCCTGATCGCTCCTCTATCCGGTCCTTGCTGAACAGCCTGTCGGCAGTCGCATCCCGCGCTCGAGCACCGCGTTCTGGCTCGGCGATGCGCGCTTCTCGGGTGAGACGCTGGACTCTCGCCTGCGTGGCCGCGGTGTTCGTCGCCGGCTGGGCGAGCTGCGCGGCGGCCCAACTCGCCGAGCGCCCACCAGAGAACCGCATCTGGTTCGACCCTTCACCGCAGATCAGCGTGCTGACCTTCGGCCCCGGGGATGCCGCCTTCCTGAAGTTCGGGCACAACGCCATCCGCGTGAAGTACCCCCAGGGCGGTCCCGATTTGGTCTATAATTTCGGCACATTCCAGTTCGATAACCCGCTCTTGATCGTGGACTTTCTGACCGGGAAGTTCCGTTACTGGCTCAGCGTGGCCGCCTTTCCATCGGTACTGGCGCACTACAAGCGCGCCAATCGCAGCGTCGTGGAGCAACAGCTCGCTCTCGGCAAACCCGCCGAATGGGACGTCGCGGAGAAGCTGCGCATCAACGCATTGCCCGAAAATCGCTACTATCTCTACGACTACTATCGTGACAACTGCTCCACCCGAGTTCGGGATGTCGTCGATGAAGCCTTGGGAGGCCGCTTCCGCGAGCGAACCCAGGCTCCCACTCAGCTCACTTTGCGAGACCACACGCTGCGACTCGTGGCAGACGACTTCTGGCTGTACGTGGGGCTCGACATCGCGATGGGGCCGTACATCGACCAGCCAGAGACGCGCTGGACCGAGATGTTCATCCCAGAGAAGGTCGAACAAGGCCTCGACGGCCTCGTGTTCTCGGGGATCCACGGCACGCAGCAGATCGTGGAAGAACGCATCGAGCACTACCAAGCCCGCGGTCGTCCACAGCTCCGACGCCGCCCGCCCGATCGAACCTTGGGTTTCTTCCAGGCTGGAGCCGCTGGGGGAGCGCTGTTGGGCTTTCTGGGTTGGGAGGCCCATCACCGGCGCAAGCAGACGGCGCGCACTTTGCTGGCTTTGTTGCTCGGCCTCCTCGGGCTGGTTGCCGGAGTCCTGGGTCTACTATTCAGCTCGTTGTGGGCCTTCACCAACCATGAGGTGACCTACTACAACGAGAACATCCTGCAGTGCGCGCCCTGGGCGATCGTCCTGGTCGGCTGCGCTTGGGGCATCCATCGCGGGCGCCTCGGGCCGATTCGCTTGGCGTACCGGGTGGCCATGGCAGCGCTCGCAGCATCGGCGGCGGGCCTCGTCGCCAAGTTCATGCCATTCATGGAACAGCACAACGAGCGCATCATCGCGCTGTTCGTGCCCCTGTGGATGGGGGCTTTCACTGCCCTGCACTTGATGCACATTCGCGCTCAGCGGATGCTCACCGTGCCCATCCAGGAGCCGCAACGTGAGGCTGCGGAGGTGGGGGAAGAGGACGACGAAAGGCACGCAAAGCCCTCGACTCGACCGCCACCAGCACCCGAGGACGAGGACGACGACGAGGAAGAAGAAGAGGAGAGAACCGCCTCAGTTCGCCCGGCTCCGGCCTAGCGGGTCCGGCGCCTGGTGGCGGACCGACCGGACGTCTCATGCCTCCCCCTGCTGGCGATGCTTGCAATCGGCGGCCGAGCGAGTAACTTCCGCGAACCCCAGCCTCGCGGGGTTTCGCGAGCTGGTTCGGAGCGTAGCGCAGTCTGGTAGCGCACTTGACTGGGGGTCAAGGGGTCGAAGGTTCGAATCCTTTCGCTCCGACAATTTCGAAAGTGTTGACTCTCTCGATAGAAACGTCGGCTCCCCGTGGTTCGGTGGCTCTCGCTCGAGGTGCCTCATTGTTGGCAGAGCGGGTACAAGCCGAACCCAATGCCCATGCGGAACACCTGTTGCCGCTGATCGACGAGGCCTTGGCTCAGGGCGGCGTCCACCGAAGTGCTTTGGAGCGCATCGCCGTCGGCTTGGGTCCAGGCTCGTTCACGGGCTTGCGGGTTGGCATCGCGCTCGCCCAAGGCCTGGCCACGGGCCTCGGCATCGAGGCGCTGGGCGTGCCCACGCTGTTGACACTGGCGGCGGGGGCGCCCCGTTCGCCTTCCGTGGAGGTCTACGGGGCATTGCTCGATGCGCGGAGAAATGAGTGCTTTTTCGCGGCTTTC
>JBNKZR010000740.1:0-2666 GCA_050301735.1 Polyangiaceae bacterium
GACGGAACACGCAGGTCTGGTGGGCAGAATTGCTACGCGCCATGTTTCTTACGGGCCTTCGGGTCTGTGACCCTACGGCGCGTGAATGCTTCGTAATGCCGCTGGGGAGGCAGGGTGATTGTCGATCACTTGGAGACGGGTTCGATTCCCGTACGAAGCGCTCAGCTCGGGTGGCGCAATTGGTAGCGCAGCTCCCTTACAAGGAGACGGTTGCTGGATCGTTCCCGGCCCCGAGTACAAGGATCTCAAGCTAATCTGGTGAAAGCGCCTGTCTGAAGAACAGGAGAGCTCAGTGGCCATCGCTAGTGCGTTCTTCGAACACACTGGCTCGGCGGGGCTCGCGCGTTCGCGCTCGGCCACGAAACTGAGGGGATCCACTATTCGGAGTCAAGGCACGGGGTGTGCCGCGCGGTTTGGGATCGTGTGCTGCTGGGTTCGACCCCCAGGTCTCCGACTACGGAAGCTGAACAGGCGGTGGCGCTTGGCCCGACTGCTAATCGGTGCGTTCCGAAAGGAATGACGTTCGACTCGTCCAGCTTCCGCCATGGTGTTGTCGCCCTGGGGGCAAACTCGGTTGTGACCCGGGTTATTGAGTTCGATCCTCAGCAACACCCCGCGCGTCGCGGATCGGTGCGATTGAAAGGGGCCTGCTACCGCAGGACACGCGACGCGCCTTTATTTAGTCAGTAGTATCGCATGTGCAGCTTCACGGACTCGCGTCCGTTTCGCATTGCACGATTGGGATCGGACGGCCGCCGGACGGACTCCAAATCCGTTGTCGACAGGGTTCGATTCCTTGTGGGTCTGCTGATGGGGTTGTGTAGTGCGCTACGGCTCTCTCTTGCACAGAGAGCTTGCGGGTTGGATTCCCGACGGCTCCACCAATGCACGCTTAGCCCAACTGGCAGAGGCGCTCGGCTCAGACCCGAGAGGTCCCAGTTCGAATCTGGGAGCGTGTACAAAGTGCTGTCTTAGCTTTTGGAAAGTGGATTGTTTCGTACTCAATCTGACTCGGTTCGATTCCGGGATAAGGCTCCGTGCCTCCATAGTTCAGTCGAGCAGAACGCTGCCCCGGTAAGGCAGAGACTCGGGTTTGAATCCCGATAGAGGCTCCAAGCAAGTGTGATCCAGCGGCCAAGATGCCTGGCTTCCACCCAGGATACGGGGGTTCGATTCCCTCCACTTGTACGAATGATCCGATGTCCCGAGGACGACGCTGGTTGCAAAGCAGCGAGGGTGAGTTTGACTCTCACTCGGATCTCCGAGCGCAGCGTGTCCGTCGGCCTTTATCGACGAACTGTGCACGATGGCGCTTCACTCTGCTTGCCCGTGGGGGAGGCCTACGAGTTTCCGCCCCATCACAAGTGAGGGCGAAACCTCTTCGGCTCTCCTCCACGGGTGTGCTGCGTGCCGTAACTTTTGTCGAGGTCCTCGAACCCTCACGGGTTCTGCGGCCTGCCCTTATGCCCGGCGCCCGCCAGGACGAAGCACCGCGAAGCGATGATGAGAGCGCCAGCACCGCCACCGACCAAGTGGGAGGTGCCGGAGCGCACGTCGCAGGGGTGGAGGTGAGGAGTCGGGATTCACTCCCGACGACGAGGAGGGCCTCTGCCCTCCTGAAAAGACAAGTTCTCGAGGCTCGATTGGACGGGCAGCCGCCTTCTAAGCGGATGGGTGCAGGTTCGACTCCTGCCGAGAACGCGATTGTTCTGGTCGTCCAACTGGACAGGACGCAGCCCTGCGAAGGCTGAAATTCAGGTTCGAGTCCTGGCCGAAACGCCGCGAGGATGGAGCAAAAGTGGCTCGTCGGGTTCATGGCCCGGAGATCAGATCGGAGCATTACCGACCCTCGCAACCGCGGCGACCGAGGGTCGGAGCAGCCTTTCATACGGGCTCGCATGAAGTTTCGAATACTTCCGTCGCGACTGTTTCATCGGGGGCTGATGCAGCCCCCCTCACTCTGCGCAGAGCGCTGCGTGAGCCTCCCCCCAACTCCGCGGGCGCTCCGGCGACTCGCAATGGGGCTTGCTCGTCGGCGGTGCTGAGCGCGTCGCTGCCTGCGCAGCGAAGAAAACTTCTGAGGTGTCGTCTAACGGTCAAGACCCTGGGCTTTGAACCCGGCGATGCGGGTTCAATTCCTGTCACCTCATCCGGAAGGTACCGCCTATGGAGGCGGGCGTCAGAGTGAAGAGTTCGCAGCGTAGTGGACGTCAGTCCACGAAGGTGAACGTGCCAACACATTGAGCCGTCACGAGCCGAGAGGTGCGTGGTGACCATCGATAGTGCGTTCTTCGAACACACTATCTCGGTGGGGCTCGCCCCTTGAGGGGCTCGGCCACGATTCCTCTACCTTCCGCTCGGCACGCCTAACCCAATCGGTAGAGGTGCCCGGTTTAAGCCCGGGAAGTCTGGTGGCCGTCGCTTCGCTCGGCGGGACTCGGACTACGTCCTCGGCCACGAATCCGAGGGCGTGTACCACGCTGTCGTGGTGGAACAGGCATACACAGCGCCCTGAGACGGCGTGCCGCACGGCATTGCGGGTGACCTTCGATAGTGCGTTCTTCGATCGCACTATCTCGGTGGGGCTCGCCCCTAGCGGGGCTCGGCCACGACTCCCGCCGACAGCACTGAGCACGACGATCCGGTTTGATCTGGGTCTCCTGATA
>JBNKZR010000741.1:0-2610 GCA_050301735.1 Polyangiaceae bacterium
CACTGATGAATGGCGCCTACGACCACATCGGCGCGAGTGCGTTCGAATCCTTCCCCAAGCTCAGAGCGCTGCACCAAGCGGTGGCAGAGCACCCCAAAGTGCGCGCCTGGCGCGAACGCTGAGCGCGCATCCGATGAGGGCAGCGACAGCGAGTGGCGCCCCCACTACCTGTCGCGCTACTCACCACACTCCATCATGTAGTTGCTGCGCGCCGTCAGAGTACCGTAGCCGAGAACCGCGTCGCCCAGCGCATCGAGCTCGGAGCGAACCAGAGTCACGTACTCGGGATCGCCCGGTGTGAACGTCTCCAGCGAGAGGGCGAACACCTCGAACTGGTAGACGTTGCAGGGCGCCTGCGGCCCCAAGTAGCCCAGCACCTCGGAGAAAGTGGCGCTCGACTGGGTCGCGCCCGCTGGCACCGCAGGCGTCGCCGTGTCCTGCGCGATGCCAGCGGGAAGCATCGTGGCATCCCCCGGAATGTTCCAAATCACCCAGTGCGTTTGGCCGAAGCTGATGTCGGTGAAAGCCACCGCAAAACTCTTGGTGCCCTCCGGGACGCCGCTCCAGTCCAGCTCCGGTGAGACGTTCGGGCTTTCCATGTAGCTGATGTTCTCTTCGGGGAAGTCCGCGCACACGGCGGAGTTGGTCTCCGAACACTCCGCGACGTTGTCGATCGATGGACTCGTGACCGTGAGGGTCGCTGGGGGAGCTGCCTCCGCGCCGGCACCGCCGGTGCCGATGTCGCCACCGCCTGCGCTCGACGTGCCAGCTGAACCGCCGGTGCCCACGTCTGGTACCATGCCCCCGACCCCGGCGGGCACTTCGACGCTATCCGTTCCTCCAGTACCCGCACCGGGCGCACCCGTGGCGGCACCGCCCGGCATCATTCCGCCAGCCCCGTCCACCGCCCCGCCGGAGACGGCGCCAGCCGGACTCGATCCGGCACCGACGGGAGGTGTTACGCCATTTACCGAAGCGGGCGAGGTGGCGCCGGGAACGCCGACGGCAGCGCTCATGCCGCCGCTCCCTGCAGGAGGCGGTGTCCCAGAGCCCGCACTTCCGAGACTGCTACCCGGAGCACTCACGTCTTCGGTTGGTCGCTCACCACACGCCGCCATCAGGCCTGCACAGACTCCGACCAGCGCCACACAACGGCCCGTGCCCAGGCGAAAACACCTGGGCACGAGTTCACTTCTTCGAGAGGTCATCTACGCGAAGCGTAACGAATGAACGCCTACTGGGCGACGCAATTCTCGACCATGGTATCCCAAATCGCCTGCGCGGTGACTTGGCTGCCTTGCGCATTCGGGTGGATGCCGTCGGAAGTGAAGGCGTCCTCGTTACCATCCCACTCCGTCTCTGCGAGGTCGAGCCAGTAGCATTTCGGAGCGGTCAGACCATCGCACACCGCCTTGATCTTGGGGCGGTACTCCTCGAGACAGGTCTGCAGACTGCTGCCCGGGCCACCAAAAGAACCTGCGGCATCCGGATAGAAGAAGTAGACGACCTTCTCGACACCGTCTGCGGCCATCTGCTCGTAGAGCGCTTCCGCTGCGGGGATCGGACTGTTGGGATCGTTGGCTTGCAGACAATCGTTGCCGCCACCATTCATCAGCACGAAACGAATGGGGTTCGAAGCGGAAGCCTGTTCGTACTGCCTCGGGATGGCGCCATCACCGAGCCGTGTGCCGCTCACCGAGAAGTCGAGATACGACTCGCCCTGCTGGAGCGAACCGTTTTCTCGAGCCAGAGCGGATGTGTCTGCGGCGATCTGCGACGCGGCGATGAACGATTCGCCGATGAACACCACTTCGTTGCCAGCAGTGGTGCCCTTCATGCAGGCGGCGTCTCCACCAGGCTCGGGCTCGCTCATACTGCCACCCATGGACATCTCTTCGTCCATCGGCATCTCGCCGCCAGCACCGCCGGCCTCGTCGACGCCCATATCAACGCCGGGGCCCGCACCGCCAGGGCCTTCAGCCTCCATTGGGGCACCACCACCAGCACCTTCTGCGGGCTCGGCCGCCGGGGCCTCGCCTGGCCCGGGCAGGGCCGGTGCAACAGGCGTCATCGTCATATCTTCCGGCATCGCTTCCGGCGTGACCGGAGGCATGGGCGTGCCTCCAGCCGGCGGCTGAGGAGCGCCGGCACCAGCCGTCGCTGGGGGAGTCGCTTGCGGTTGACCACTGACAGCGCCGGCACCCGCTGGCGCTGCCGGCATTGCTGGCTGCAGCGGAGCGGACTGCACAGCGCCGGCGCCTGCACCAGCGCTAGTGGCTGTGCTCCCCGAACCGAGCGGCGTCAACGACTCATCGTTGGAGTCGGCCTCCGAGGAGCAGGCGAGTGAAACTAGAACAGCTAAACAACAATACTTCGAATACGACGTGGCCATGGCACCTGCTTGTCATCGAGCGTTCACCTGCAAAAGGGACAGAAATGTCCCCACCTCCTCCCACATCACCCAGGCCACAATGTTTGTCCGAGGGCGCAGGAGCGCTCTCTCGTCGCTTCACCCGCGAACCGCTCTGCCGCTGTAATGATCAAACACCGCTGGCTGGCGCCGGTGAACGCGGGATCGCTAGGGACACTTTCGTCCCTAGTGAGACTTGT
>JBNKZR010000742.1:0-2604 GCA_050301735.1 Polyangiaceae bacterium
GGACGACGCGACCACCGTAACCACCGAGACGAGTACGGACTCGGCGGCGACCGACGACGGCAGGACCGACATGTCTACAAACGACAGCAACATCGACACGCCCACTGACGATGGCAGCACTGAAGTGCCAACGGACGACGCAACACTCGCTGATCCCACGGTGTGCGTGTTCGACGTGTCATCGTTCGACGACGGCTGCGTGTTCGCACCCTGAGCCGTTCGCGCAACATCCCTCCTCGAACGGCGCCCCAACCCCAATCCACCTGCACAGTCCTGCGCAGTGGACTCGTGGGCCCCAGCTTCCACTGGACGGCCTCGCTACTGACCACACTCAGCGAGCACAGCCACACCTTCCAGCGCGACCAGACTGCCGCACTCGGAGGCAGGTAGCTGTTGCTCTGGAGCCCCCACCATGGTTCGCTGTCGCCGTGGCCGGAAAACGTGGTGTGGGAGGTGCGCTGGCAGCGCTGTTCTTGGGTGCTTGCTTCAGCGGTGGCAACGGGGCGCAAGACGCCGAAGGCTCCGGCGATGGGCAAGACTCGGAGACGGGTCGGCAGGCGACGGCTGGTACCGACGACAGCGAGCAGGCGGACACCGACGGAGAGACGAACGACGACGCAAGCGAGTTGGCGTCCCTGCAGCCCGCCTACTCCGCATGCATGAGCGATGCGGATTGTGACGACGGTTTCGACTGCACCGAAGACGTTTGTTACCCGAACCGCTTGCTTTTGCCCGATGGGTCCGTGGAAGACGGACTTGCCTGCCTTCATTTCGAACGCGACGACGAGTGTCCCCTCGGCAGCTTCTGTCTGGAACGCGTGGGTTGCGTCGAGAGCCGGGCCTGCTCCGACGACGAGGAGTGCGAAGACGACGACGGCTGCACCGTCGACGAGAGGTGCGACGAATCCTCGAGAACCTGTCGCTACTCCCTCCTGGACGGCGATCAGGACGGCGAGCCCCCACCGATCTGCGGCGGAGAAGATTGCGATGACGACGACTCGTTCTCGCACCCCGCCCAGCTCGAACTGTGCAACTACCGAGACGACAACTGCAACGGCGAAGTCGACGAAGGCATCGATCTGGCATCAGACCCGTTGAACTGTGGATACTGCGGGCGCACCTGTGACAGCGGCGAGTGCGAAGGGGGCGAATGCACCGCATGCGGACTGCTGGGCCAGTCGTGCTGCCTGGACGACATCTGCTGGTCTGGCGCGTGCACCGATGGGCAGTGCGAGGATCGCACGTGCGGAAAGCCCGCCGCGATCCCAAGCACGCCGCCCTGCAACGAAGCGGCGGCGATCTGCGCGAAGGACTGCGCCAACGATTATCTTTGCGTCCTGCGCGAATGCGACCTGTCCGATGCCTGTCTGGACTGCTTCGCCCATGCTGGCGACGCCATCTGCGCCGAGCACGCAGGCTGTTCCCAAGATGCGAATGCCATGCGCTGTTGCGCGGAGGACAAGTGCCAAGACGACCTCGACTCGTACGGCCCCACCCGATGTGAGGAGTGCCGAGAAATCGAGCTGAACTACAGCACCTGCGCATTCTCCGCGGGCTGCGAAACACTCACCGCGATAGCGGAGTGCTTTCCTCCGCTGCCGATGGACGAAGGTTCGACATCTGATGACCCGTTGCCCACTGCCAGCGAGAGTCCGACGCCGCCCGCAGCACCGACAGACACGTCGGAGCCGTCACCAACTCCCACGGCCAGCGGTGACATGCCGCCCGAAGAGGTGCCCGTGCCGACAGCCCCCGTCGATCCGTCGCCCACGACGCCGATCCCGACAGACAGCATGCCCATGGACCCGCAACCCGTCCCACGCGAGGGCTACGACTTGGTCCCAACCGACAGTCTGTGGGTCGAGCCCAGCACCAACGCCGTTGGTGTGATGGGTTCCTGGTATGGCTTCCAGGACGAGTACACTACCGACTGCTGTGAGGACACGCTCAGCTTGAACGCTGGGGCTGTCTGCATCAGCGGCACCACCGCAGCGAGCGAGCTGGGCAACTACGACATCTGGGGCGGGGGCATGGCGTTTAACTTCAACGACAACGATCCATGGGACGGCAGTGCCTACAGCGGCATCGAGTTCAATGCAGCAGTCGAGAGCGATGTCATCGTGCTCGTGAAGCTCATCATGCCGGGCATGCCCCAAGACGAAGAGCACTTCGTCGAGCTCGTGCCAGATATGAACACCGTCCTGTGGACGGATGTCGCGCAACCGGATTGGGCCACGCCCATCAGGTTCGACCCCTCCGAGCTCGTGTCCATCGAGTTTGTCGTACCGCCGGGTGACGGCGCACCCAACCCGTTTTCTCTTTGTATTTCGAAGATGCGGATTCTCGAGTAGCCGGGCTTCGAGCTCACGCACGCGTCGTGGGCTTGCCGGGCATGTTTTCGCGAAACTGTGAGCTCACTGGGGTTGGGCCAGCTTCAGCACGAAAGCGTCGGCGGCGCCCGCGTTTTGCCCACGCATGACGCCATGGGTGCTGCCGCCGATGACGATCTCGTCGTCCTTGTCGATGCGCAATGCCGCGATGGACGTGGAACCGTCCGGGTGCAGATACGTGCGCCAGGTTTCGTTACCATCGCCGTCGACCATC
>JBNKZR010000743.1:0-2603 GCA_050301735.1 Polyangiaceae bacterium
GTACTTCCAGATCCTCAAGGCGCGAGTCGCTAAAAAGAAGACCGGCGGCTCTGTTGCTTGAGCGCCAGCCCTTCAGGGGCTGACGCGGTGTTGCTCGAGCGCCAGCCCTTCAAGGGGCTCCGAGAGTGAACGAGCGGGGCCAGCCCGCTCGTCTCTCAACCGAGGCGCGCCTTCTTCGGCGCAGGCAAGCGTCGAGAAGGCTCTGGATCTTCGCCGATCACGCGAATGTTGACGATGTTCGTAAACCCGGGGCTACGGCTTGTCCCAAAGACCATGACCACACGGTCTCCTTCGGTGACGAAGCCCTCGCTCATCAAGGTGCGTTCACCTTCCATCGTCATGGCCAAGCTGGTGCGGGCGCTCTTGACCTTGCGCGGGATGATGCCATACGCGAGTGCCATACGCGCCACGGTGTGGTCGTTTGGAGTAAACACGATGGTCGGCACCGGAAGGCGCTCCGCGGACAAATAGCGAGCGGTGAAGCCGCTCTCCGTGAAGATCGCGATGGCGCTCGCTCCCGCTTCGAGGGCACCACGCGCGGCGGCGTGCACGGTGGCTCGCGGCACGGAAGCGACGTCGGTCAAGCCCGAGCGCCAGTTCGGCGAGTAGTTCCAGTCCTTGAATATCTCGTTCTCGGTGGTGCGGATGATGCTCGTCATGATCTCGACGGTGCGCACCGGGAACTTGCCCGCAGCCGTCTCGCCGGAAAGCATCACGGCGCTCGTGCCGTCGTGGATGGCGTTGGCAACGTCGGAGACCTCCGCGCGCGTCGGCCGCGGATTGCTCATCATCGATTCGAGCATCTGTGTTGCGGTGATGACGGGCTTGCAGGCTGCGACGGCCTTGGCGATGATGCGCTTCTGAAGCGCGGGCACCGCTTCCGGGCCGAGCTCGACGCCCATGTCGCCGCGAGCGACCATGACGCCGTATGAAGCGTCTATGATGGCGTCCAGGTTGTCGACCACCTCGGGCCGCTCGAGTTTGCTGATGACCTTCGCCTGGCTCCCGGCCTTCGCCAGGAGATCCGTCAGAAGCAGCACGTCGGCCGCCGTCCGCACGAACGACAAGGCGACGAAGTCCACCCCCAACTCAATCAACTTCTCCAGATCCGCGCGGTCCTTCTTCGTCAAGGCCTCCGCAGAGACGTTGGAGCCGGGGAGGTTGATGCCCTTGAACTGCTTGAGCAGCCCGCCGTGCACGACCTTGCAGTGGACGTCCGAGCCTTTGACCTTTTCGACCTTGAGCTCCAGATTGCCGTCATCGAGCAGGATTTGCTCTCCGGCTTTGACGTCTTTCGACAGTCGGGCATAGCCCGTTCCCACTTTTGGCGTCTCGGTGCCCTTGGGGGGATGTCCGACGTAGCCCGGCTTGGTGGTCACGATGAGCGTTCGGCCACGCTTGATTTCGATCGGCTCGCTCAGCGGCCCAACTCGGATCTTGGGGCCCTGCAGATCGCCGAGAATACCGATGGGCATCTTCAGCTTCTTGGCGACACGCCGGATGGTCTTGACGTTCTTCGTCAGTAGGTCGTGGTCCGCGTGGGAGCAGTTCAGACGAAAGACGTTGACCCCGGCTTCGACCAGTCCGGTGATGGTTGCTTCGTTCGAGGAGGCGGGACCGAGGGTGGCGACCACCTTCGTTCGATTGGGCAGTTTCATTTTTCGCAAGTTCATTTTAGTTCGCCCGTGACGGCGGCCCGGACCTTAGCGATCTTCGCGTCGTTGGGGAACCGGCGTTTTCTGGTTGGGCCGAGCTTCCGGAGCGGCGGCCGTGCGGTGAGCGCCGCGGTCGGTGGCAGCCTCAGAAGCGTACGCTGACGGTCTTACTTTGGCCGGCGCCAACGTATACACGTTTGACTTTTCGGCCACGCTGCGGGTGCACGAAGGTGACGGAGTGGATCCCGGGTTTGGTCCGGATGCCGATGCGCGGCGTGTTGCCAACGCGTTGGCCGTCGAGCAGCACCAGGGAGGGTGGGATCGAATTCATGCTAAGTGTCGCGGAGCTGGCTTTGGCCGGCGTAGGCTTACTGGAGGGCGTGCTGTCAGCGGTCGTCTGCTCTTCTTCCTCCGCGCTCTCCTCGTAGGCTTCCAGCAAAGCGACGTCGATGCTGAGCTCCGCCCTGCCATCCGGGAAGGCGACCTTGTGCTCGAAGCGGTCGAACCCCTCTTTCTCCGCCACCAGCAGGTGGGTCTTCTGGCCGTCGAGCGCATGGGTGGCCGGCAGTTTGGGGACGACTTTACCGTCCAAGGTGACGACGGCCCCGTCAGCACCCGTGCCCGGATTGATCGTGAGCGAGCCCGTCTTGACCTTGGGTTTGAATGGGCCGAGATGACGATTCTCGTTGGCCTCGAGAGTCACCGTGTGGTCCTCGGAAACGAAGCGCTCGCCTTCGACGCGAACCACGTGCTCGCCGGGTGTGAGTTGGCCTAGCTCGATGGGGGGCGCACCCAGCGATTTGCCATCGACCAAGATGTTCAAGCCCTCTCCTTGCGCGTCGACCTTCAACGTCGCGAACCTCTGCTTCTCTGACAGCACCAGGTTGTGGATGGCGTCGGTGCCTGGATGCATCACGAGGAGCTGAGGTTTGCCCGGAAGGTATCCGG
>JBNKZR010000744.1:0-2598 GCA_050301735.1 Polyangiaceae bacterium
CATGCTCATCGCGTTGCCCGGCGACGTGCTCTTCGCCTCGGGAAAGGATGCGCTGACCGACGAAGGCGTCGAGATCCTCTCGCAGGTAGCGGAGGTGATTCGCACGGACGATGACCTGGCCAATCGCGAGTTCCAGGTGGCCGGACACACCGACAACGTTCCCCTGCGCCGTGGGCCCTTGAAGGACAACTGGGGTCTCAGCGCGATGCGCGCGCGTTCGGTCCTGACCTATCTCGTTACGCCGATCGAGGAACAGGGTGGCGGCCTCAATCCGACCAACTGGAGCGCAGCCGGGTACGCTTCGACCGATCCCGTCGCCAACAACGACACGGAAGAAGGCAAAGCCAAGAATCGCCGGGTCGAGCTCGTGGTCATGCCCGACGTCAAAGAGATGCTCGACCTCAAGAGCCTGGCGCACTAACCCAGCAACATCACGAGCGAGCGACGCCCCTGGCCTACGTTGCGGCCGGGGGCGTTTTTGCGTGTCCGGCATGGCGCCCGCACCGGCCCAGTGGCCATGCCCGGGTTTGGTGCTATGCTCTGAGGACAAGCGACACGTACGATTAGGCGCAGTGATTCTGATGGGTGTCTAGTTTTCTTGACACCATTCTGACGTTTGACTACGTTTCGCGCCTGGCGGCGCCTATGCCTTTTTTCTGGTCCTTCGCGCGCCGCCACTTTCCCACTAAACTGGGGCCACGCAAACGAGAGATCGCAAACGCATACCGCAAACGTATACCCGAGACCGCCAAGAGTGATCTGTTCAAGTCAGGAGTTGCGAGGTCGTTACCAAGCAAGTCCTCGTAACCATGCTTCACCGGCGGGTCAAAGGTGAAGCTGGGAATATATCTCGGAGACCGTGGGTTGTCAGGGGATCCAGCGTCGGACCAGACGCAGGGTGCCATGACGGAAAGACCCGTACGGCGGTGTTTCGGTCCCTCGTAGAGTAAGGAGAAATCATGCAGGCAAGCGCAGAAGTTGAATTCAAGGTTGGGGACAAGGCCGTATACCCCGCACAAGGGGTCGCGGAGGTCATCAGCATCGACGAAAAGGACATTGCTGGATCCCGACAACGCTTCTACGTGCTCCGCATTCTGGACACGGACCGGAAGATTATGGTTCCGGTCTCCAACGCCAACGCCGTTGGATTGCGTCAGGTGATCAGCGAGCAAGAGATTCGTGAGATCTTCGACATCTTGAAAGAGCGGACCATTGGTTTCGACACCCAGACGTGGAACCGTCGGTATCGGGGCTTCATGGACAAGATCAAGACCGGGTCGATCTACGATGTCGCCGAGGTTCTACGCGACTTGTATCGTCTCAAAGCGAACAAGCAGCTCTCGTTCGGTGAGCGCCGGATGCTCGACACGGCACGTTCACTGATCGTGAAAGAGATCGCGATCGCTCGAGAGAAGACCGAAGAAGAGGTCAAGGACGAGATCGAAGCGATCTTCTTCTCAAACTGAGTCAAACACGGGCCAATAGCAGCCCTCCGAAACCCCCGTCGGCCCCACCGGCGGGGGTTTTTCGTTGTCCGAACATCCCCTCGCGCGTTGCGACAAGGCCTCAACTACTCGCGCGTTTCGATCGGAGGCAATGGGGGCAACGCCAACGCCACGCGCCAGTGTCCGTCTTCACGCACGCACGCCACTTCCGCAACCTCACTGCTATTGGCGCCAAACAGCGTCACGCGAGCCCAATCCCCTTTGGTCTCGACCTCCGAGCGTGTCGGCTCGAAACGCACCGAAAAGCGCGAGGGCACCAGCATGTCGGCAGCCTCCACGGGCCGTCCCGCCGCGGCCGTTGCCCTCTCCGCTCGCTCGCGGAGGGCCTCGCGACCATCACGCCAGAGCAGTTCGACCGCCAGCCGACCGCGTTCTGGATCGCCGTGTACCCCGCGCATGCGCTCGATGAATGCGTCAACTACCGCTCCTGGACTTGCGTCCAGCGGCGCCTGTTCACAGGCAGCTACTAGCGCAAACAGAAGCGCTCCAACTGCCAAGCGAGCACTTGCACGCGACAGCGCCAAGGACGCTGTGCGGGATCCGAAGGAACCGACCGGGCTTTTTGGCGTGTCCGTCACGTATCGCACCTCAACGACGAGAGACTTCAATCCCACAGTCGCCCGCAACCCTCAAGCCAAAGTCACGCACGAGCCCTTCCGCACAAACTTGGCCTATCAGACCCCGCGCCAGCTAGCCTTGCTTCTCGATGGATTGTGAAGTTCGTCTGGCCCTCGACAAGGAACCCCAACGCCCCAGGCCGGCGTGCAAACTGCGCTGCGTGCGACGCGGTCAGCCAGAGCTGCGATGGGTGATGGGCGACAACCTATCGGCCCTGGATGCCCTGCAGCCAGAGCTCGAGGAGGCCGTGACACTGGCGTACCTCGACCCGCCGTTTCTTACAGGACGCACGCATAGTCGCGTCGAACGTACCAGATCGGCAAGCTCACGCACGATCACCCGCACGTCACGCCACGCCTTCGATGATCGCTGGGATGGCCTGACGCATTACCTGAGCGAGCTCGGAGAACGCCTCGAGGCGCTCCGCAGCACCCTGGCGCCCCACGGTAGCGTCGTCGTTCACGTCGACAGCAAG
>JBNKZR010000745.1:0-2562 GCA_050301735.1 Polyangiaceae bacterium
CCAACGACTGGGACGGCGAACCATGCGCCAGCGGCGAACGCCCAGTTCCAACCAGACCACCATGCGACACCAGCCGCGACGACAGTGGGTACGGACAGAAGCAACCACAGGGGCTGTTCCAACACCCAGAAGATGAATGGCATGCCGTGCGAGCGGCCCCGCTCGCGGTGACGGGAGGCGGGCGCCTCGAGATTTGCGGCGGGCGCAAGTGCTGCTTGATTCATGGCGGCACCCTAACACCGACTTTGGCGCAGGATGGCACGCAAAACGCCGGCGATTGTGTCGCAGGTGGGCGGCTCCGCGGCGGCGATTGTCTTTGACCCTGCTTTGGGGGCATGGTAACTCGCAAGCTGCGCCGAGCGTCGGGGGCCTCTTTTGTGAGGCGAAAGCTCGGCGAAAACCGGGAATGGTTCAGTTAATTCAATCGCTGCGTGTCTGCAGTGATGCTCGGTCCAGTCATACGCCGCGTTTCGTCGGTGACGTCTGGTCGGTGCGAAAACAGCGGAGAGTGTAGATGGCCGACAAGGACGACGAGGCTCAGAGCCCCGAAGAGCGCGACGACGAGAGCGCAAGTGCAGCGGACGAAAGTTCGGAGCCAACTGCAGAGGCTTCAGCCGAAAAAGACGAAGCAGCAGAGGCTGACGACGGCGAAGCGGACTCGAACGAGGACGCTGGTGGTGCTGACTCGGAGGCATCTGGTGCCGGTGAAAGTGTGGCCGCGCAAGTGCGTCCTGCGAGGGACGACACCGGCGGCGGCGGAGGCGTCTTCATCGGCTATGCTGGGTTCGCGGTCGTGATCGCGGCGAGCATCGGCTGGATCATGCAGAGCGACAGGCCCATGTACAGCGAGGCCGCTGCGACGCCCGCAAATGAGGCGTCGGGTCCGTGCGAGCGCTGGGAGAAGAGCATCTGCGACCAGACGGGTGGCGAGGCGGCGTTGCCGTGTGCGCAAGTCAAACAAGCCGTCAAGCTTCTCTCGCCAGCTTCGTGCCAGCGAGAGTTGGCCTCCGTGCCTGCGACGTTGGAGCGTGTGGCTGCCGCACGAGAGGATTGTCGTTCGCTGGTCGCTCGCTTGTGTGGCGACTTGGGTGAAGAGACCGAGAAGTGCCAGATGGTTACGGCCAAGACGCCGGCATTTCCCGCCGAGCGCTGCACGGAAATGCTCGGCAAGTATGACGAGGTCCTGAGTAGCCTGCAGAACATGCCGACGCGAGTTGCGGGTCAGCCACCCCGTGCTGGCGGCATGCCTCACGCTCCCGGCCATGCCATGCCCCGGTCTGGAATGCCGCCTGGCATGCCGAAAATGCGCCCCATGCCCGCGGCGATGCCGCCTCCGGGTGCTGCGGCTGCCGCGCCAGTGGCACCCCCGGCTGCCGCTGCACCTCAAGCTCCTCCGGCAGCCGCTCCGGGCAAGTCCGTCGCAACGCCCTGAGCGTCGGGGTTAACCAGCGCGGGGCGTTGCAACATCCGCGCTGGTTAACGCTTCACTTACGGCTGCTGCGAGGCGCGCCGCGGAGAACGGCTTGCGCAATAGGGTGCTGTCGCCCACGTCGCCGCTGCGCTGCTGAAGCTCTTGATCGATGTAGCCGGACATGAAGAGAAAGCGCGGGCGGAGCCCCTTCTTTTCGAATGCCTGCTGCAACTCGAAGCCACTCTTGCGCGGCAGTACGACGTCGCTCACGACCAAGTCGGGGCGCTTGCTAGCGCCGTTGCTGACCAGGTCCAGCGCTGCTTCTGCCGAATCCGCCTCCAGTACCTCGTGTCCGCGCGCGCGGAGCACGCGGCTGACCATCCTCACGATCGCAGCCTCGTCGTCGACGACCAGGATGGACGCCTTGGGGACGTCGGGTGGCGGCGCGGAGGTGCCTGGCACGATCGAGTCCGGCAAGTCCGTCAAGGGCAGGTAGGCCGTAAATACAGTGCCCACACCGACCTCCGTCTGGACCCGCATCACGCCGCCGGCTCTTTTGACGATGCCGAAACAGCTGGTCAACCCGAGACCAGTGCCTCGGGTCCCTTTGGTCGAAACGAAGGGATCGAAGACGTGCTCGAGTAGCTCGTCCGAAATGCCCACGCCGGTATCTCGTACACGCAGTACGGCATGTTGGGTGGCCTTCGTGTCGACCAAGGTGCGGTCTTCGCGGTCGACGCTGATGGTCACCGTGCCGCCCTGTGGCATGGCGTCGCACGCGTTGACGACCAGGTTCATCACCAGTTGATCGAGTTCGCCTGGGTCGAGCAGCACCCGGCACGGCAGTTCCGACGCTTGCCACACCAGGTTCACATCATCGGGGAGTACCCGCCGAAGCATGGTCTCGAGTTGAAAGATCCCCGTCGCAAGGTCGAGCACTCGAGGTTTCGTCAGCCCCCCCTTGGCGAATGCGAGTAGCTGGCTCGTGAAACTCGACGCGCGTTCCGTCGCGGCCAGGATCTCGCCGATGTCCTCTCGGCGCTCGTCGCCTTCGGGCAGGGTCTCGTGCACCAAACCGGCGAAACCCGCGATGGACGTGAGCACGTTGTTGAAGTCGTGGGCAACCCCTCCTGCCAATCGTCCCACGGCCT
>JBNKZR010000746.1:0-2557 GCA_050301735.1 Polyangiaceae bacterium
CCAGTCGAAGTCTGGAGCCCCAGGATGACGCAATCGCCTGCCCTCAAGAAGTCCTGCTGGCGCAGCACCCCACGACGAGATGCGACGTTGGCGGCTGGGTAACGGGCGGGGACTCCCCTGTCGGAGGAAGCCGGCGATTGGTTTTCAGATACCTGACTGCTGCTTGTACCTCGTCCGAGTCGAGTTCGGCACGCGAGAGTCGCAAGGGTGCGAAGTCGGTGACCTGATTCGTGTGCACGGGGCCTCGCCGGATCAGCGCCGTCAGACCGTGATAGCCAATACCGAGGTAGTCCCGAGCTTGTTGTCCCGTCAGCATGTCGGGATCTCGCACTGGCTCGTCCCGGCGGATCCGATGATGCGACCGGAAGGCCTGCACTCGGTCTTTGGTCCACCGCAAGTCGCGCGGCGTTCGCAGCGCCTTCATGTTGAGAACGCGAGCGATCTGGCCGTCGTCTAGCGTGAAAGCCAGCTCCGCAACCAGCTTCGTGAGCGAGACCTCAGCTTTGGAGCCGACTGGAGTTGCTCTCTTCTTGACGGTCAACTCCGTGTAGTGGTTGCCAGCCCAGTGGAGCGACAAAGCGAGTTGGCCGCCATCGCGTCGAACCACCACCTCCACGAGGGCCACACGGAGCAGTTCAAGGCCGAGGCGCTCCGGGCTACCTCCGGCGTCCTCGCTGTCGAGCGCGTTGTGGGTGTACACGAGATCACCTGTTGGCTGCAGCGAGATGCACACGAGCCCGCCAAGGGCGTATATGTCGGAGCATCGAACGTTGGGCGGACGTCAAGGTGCGGCGCGGCGCACGTATCGGTCGCTGGTGATGCGGTTCAGGACGATCGAATGCAGATCTTCGCCGAGAGCGCTGGTCAGCTCGCCCTGGACCAACGGGTCATTCGGGCCCAGACCCAGCGCGGAGCCGATCCAGCTCTGGGCCTGGCAGTCGCGGTAGCGCGGGTCGGCGGCGAGCTTGGACACGAGTCCCACGCTGTCGTCGAACTGGACTTGGATCCACTCGGCGTCGACCTCGCCACTGGTGTCCACTGGGACGCCGTTGGGATACGTCTCGCGTCGTCGCGCCTGTTCGTCGAAGGCGTCAAAGGCGAACCCGATGGGATCGATACCCTGATGACAGTTCCAACAGGGCTGCTGCATGGTCTGTGCCAGAAGTTGCTCCCGGGGTGTCATGTCGTCGGTGACCTCAACTCGTTCGAAGTCGAAGGGAACCTCCTGAGGTAGCTCGATGCACAGCAGTCTGAGCGGATAGACACTGCGACGAATGTAGTAGGGCCCGACTTCAGTGCCGGTCATCGTGAGCCAGTTCGCGTGATGCAGGAGGCCCCGTCGGTTGGTGTTGGCGAGACTGACCCGCTCCCAGCCGCTGCCCGAGTGGGCGACGCCGTACCACTCAGCGAGCTCCGGGTTCAGGAAGCTGTAGTCGACCGTCAGGAGTTCGGTCAAAGGCAATGATGCTTCGAAGACGACGTGTTCAATCAATCGATCCGTTTCTTCCTGCATTGCTTCGAGCGATGGCTGCTGTTGCTGTGGGCGCGATTGGTGAAGCTGGAAGTGACGCAAAAGCCACGACTTGATGTAGTCTCGTGCTGCTGGGCTTCGCCAAAGGCGCTCAGCGACGCCTGAGCGGCCGCGACTGCTGCGCAGTTCTCCGCCTTCCGCGGACTGGAGCAACTCTTCGTCGGGCAGGGTACCGGTGAGCTCAAAAGCCAAGAGCGATGCGATCTCGAAGTCGTCCAGGCGCCGTTCGTCTGCGGAGGGTGTGCCCTGCAGGCTGAGCGTGTGAAAGGAGGTATTGACGAGGATCGCGCGCACCGCTGCACGCAGCGCTGACGCGTCCTCCAGCACGGGCTCGAGGTTGCCTTGCACTTCCTCCCATGCGCTCAGTTCCACGGGGAGGCGCCAGGCGTGTCGAACGAACGCGTCCAGCGTATCGACAGAACATGGGCTCCTACACCCGGTGGCGCTCGTCAGCTGTTCGTCCGTGACCTGTACGAGCAGGGCGTCAACGAGTTCGCTTCGTCCGCGGACCTGGGTTTCACCGCTGCCCGGCGCCACGGTGCCGTCGTAGAACTGTCGCGCCCACTCGGTGCCCAAACCATTCAAGCGAAACTCGGGCTGCCGTGGGTCGAACTGGAGCTCCACGTCCAGCAACGCCGCGACGGAGCGAACCACATCGGTTGCCGAGAGCAACATGGCACCCGTTGGCAGCGGTGACATGACGACCTCCACCTCAGTCGGCGTTGGTTGTGCAGACATCGCTTGGATAGCGGTGTCGCTGGGCGTTGGGACAACGGCGCTCGTCGACGCAGGGTTCGGGTTGGAGGGCGCTGCCATGCTAGCGGTGTCATCCGGCGAGGGGGAGCTGTCGTGACTGCGCCCCTCATCGACGGCTGTTGCACCGCAAGCGCCAACGTGAAGCGCGAGCCAAGGTAGAAACGGAAGTCGGCGAGCCGCCCTCATGTCGCGCACGCTAGCACGCCCTGGGAGTCCCACCAGTTCGGGCTGGTAAGCAGGCACCGTCTTTCCGTGGTCTGCACGCAGCGT
>JBNKZR010000747.1:0-2553 GCA_050301735.1 Polyangiaceae bacterium
ACTCGAGGCGTCTCCTCCGCGACTGACGCCGTCGCAAGAACGACAACAGCACGCTCCCCAAGACACCAAAGAACAGCGGCGAGCGCGAGCTCCCGCCGCTGCCCGGAGCGCTCAAAGCACAACCAGTGCTGCCACCACCGTCAGTGGCGGAGGGCATCGCCGCCGTCGGCGTGGGCATCGTCATTGCGACATCCGGGCTGGAGGGGTCGGTCGGAGGCGGCTCGGTACGAGCAGCAACGCCCGTCGGCAAACCGAAAGCAGGAGCGATCTCGACACTGACCGGCTCGGGCGGGGCAGGCGGCGGTTGCGGCGTCTCGAAGGGCAGCGCCCGAACGCCGAGCTCGCCGTCGATCTGCAGCAGGTAGGCCACGAGGTGGTCGATCTGCTCGGAACTCAGCGCACTCACCAAACCGTGTGAGTCGTTCGGGTTTCGGGTCGTGAGCACATCCCGCAGAGTGGGCGCGGAGCCGTCGTGGAGATAGGGCGGGGTCTCCCAAACCCCGAGCAGCGTGGGCGTATCGAAGCCGCGCAGCGGCTCGTTCGCCCGCGTGCCTGAGTTCTCGGTGATGGTTCCGACGTCATGCAATACGCCGCTTTCACTATCCGTGAAGGCTGGGCCGCCGTGGCAGAAGTCGCAGCCGATCTTCTCGAACAGGGCTTTGCCCACGATGGCGTCTTGGGTCAGCGTCCCGTCGGGGTTTCTGTAGGGGCTGGGGTTGACGTGATCGAGGGAGCGCACGTACGCGTCGAGGGCATCCAGCTCGGGACTCAAGCCTTTCTTGGAGTCGCCCAGGGGCTCGTTGTAGGTTCCAGTGGCCAGCACGTCGTCGGCAATGAAGCCCGTGCCGTCGAACAGGTCGCGGATCTGGTGCTCGAAGTCCTGCGTCTCGTCGAAGGTGCCCGTCCAGTTCAGGCGCCCCTGGCCCGTTCCGATGAGCGAGAGCGTGTTGCGTAAACCTTCGCCGCGCGTGCTGAAGTCGAACACGCGGCCATCGTCGAGGCCTTCGAAGTGGCAGGCGCCGCAGCTGATGTAACCCTCGAACGCCATGCGCGTGTCTTCCGCATCGTGGAATATTCTCTTGCCCTCGAGCACGTCGGCAGGCAGCTTCTCCACGGCGACGGTCGGGATCTCGGCAACCTGAGGTGGGGTTGCGGAATCGAAGTCGTTCAACAGCGCGCTCATGTCGTAGACCATGACGCTGCGACTGAGCGCAGCGTGGACGAACAGCAGCCCGCCAGGCAGCAGCACGGACGCCCGCGGAAAGATGCCCACGTCGCCGATGGCTGAAAACACCTGGGTCGGGTTGGTGACGTCCCGCACTTCGATGCGGTTCGAACCTGCCAACGACAAGATCGCGAAACTGCCGGTGGGGGTGAACTCGACGTGAACGGGAGGACTTCGATCGTCGAGATCGATGCGGCTGTCGTAGATCTCTTCGTCGATCTGGGTGTCGATGATCGACGCCAGTGGACGCACCGTCGTGTCGTGGGTCAGCTCCTGACCATCGAGCAGTCGCCCGCGCCCGATGTTGTCCTTCTTGCCGGGGATCCACGCCTGGCGACCATCGGGCGTCAGGCCGACGGCGAACAGGTAGTTCGGCAGACCTCGGGCCTGCTGATCACTGTCGACGGTCTCGCTGTCCAACGGCAGCAAGATGCGCTTTTCCACGCTCATCGTGGCGGTGTCGACCTTGATCACCTCACCGCCCTCGTTGGGTGAGGTGAAGCGAGTGACGTAGACTTTGGCGCCATCGTGACTGACCGCGACTCCGCGAGGTCGAGGCCCGACGGCAACTTCAGCCAGGACGTCACCGGTGCTCGGATCCAACTGGAGCAAGGTGCCCGTCGCCATCAGGCTGACGTACGCAGCGCCCCCGAGGGGGCTCATGGCGACGCCAACGGGCTGCGACGCGTAGGGCAGGCGGAAACCGCGCTCGATGCTGAGCGTGTCGAGGTCGACGACGGCGACGGCGTAGTCGTCCTGATGCACCACCCAGAGTTTGCCCTCCGGCGTCAGTGCCAGCGCGGCAGGGCGACGGTAGACCTCGAGCTCGGCGATCACCGTGAAGGCTTCGGGATCGATGGCGGTGATGGTGTCGTTGTCCGGATTGACCGAGTAGACGCGATTGCGTGCCGCGTCGTAGATGATGCTCGTCGAAGACGTGGGGCGCTCGGGCGTGAGCGGGTAGTGAACCAGGTGCCGCGCGTAGTAGCTACCCGAGCCGCCGCCTGTGTCGACCGCTGCGACGTCGATGCTGTACAGCCCGGGTGCGTCGAAGACGTAGGACATCTCCGAGCCCCCCTCAATGAAGTCCCCCGAATCACCGAAGCGCCACTCGAACGTCACCTCGCCGCTGGCGTCCGGTACGCTAGCGGTAAACACGTGCTCCTCGCCCACGAGGGATGGCCCCGAATGAGTCACCTCGACGGTGAGTGCTCGTGCGGGGATGGCGAGCAAGGTCACGGCGATGAATGTCGATACGGCGATGAATGTCGATAGGGCGACGAACGCCGATAGAGCGCGGAGACTAGCTGATGAGAAACGAATGAACT
>JBNKZR010000748.1:0-2532 GCA_050301735.1 Polyangiaceae bacterium
CAGCTGTCACCAGCCTCACCACTTCCGCAATCAGAAAGCGGACTCGACGTTGTGCGCAGGTTGCCATGCCACCCAGGGCACCCTGACCACGACCACCCCGGGACATGCTCAGTGTGCCGCGTGCCACGCAGCCGACGTTCATGCGAGCAAGAACCCGAGCCGCTCCTGCGCTGATTGCCACAGCAAGCAGCTGTTCACCATGCACCCGGGGCACGCGGCCTGCGACCAGTGTCACGAACCCCACTCCGGCTCGCAGAAGACGGCGTGCCAATCGTGCCATCGCGAACAGCAGCAGACGGCTCCGCCAGGGCATCAGGATTGCGCTCGCTGTCACGACGGCCACAGCGGAGCGCGCCTACCCAGCGCCGAGTGTGAGAGTTGCCACCAATCGCAGGCCCGTTCCCTCCACCACGACATTGCGGGCGGCTGCGCCAACTGTCACCGAGCCCACGGCCCCAGCGGACCAGCCACACCGCCCGCGTGCACCTCGTGCCACCAACGCTCTTCACTCCCGGCCTTGCACGCAGTGCCCGAGCACGGCGACTGCGCGCGATGCCACAGCGGACATCAGAAGCACGTCGGCTTCGAACGTGAGAACTGCCTGAGTTGCCACGAGCCTCAGCGCCAAACGCACTTCCCCGAGTCCCCCCGCTGCTCGAGCTGTCACCTGTTCCAAGCGCTGTAGTCGGTGGGACGAGCACGCCGACGGAGCACCCCACGACGAGCTGCAGTGAGCGGAAGCACTGGCGCAGCAATGGCCGCGTGCGCCAACGAGGCAATCGCTGTCAACGGAACGCTGCGGCGGCGTCCTCGCGACTCAGGAAGAAAGTGACTTTGCCGTCGACGTGGAGCTCAGGCCTGACGAAACCGTCCGCCCCATCGGCGTTCTTGTGGCACTCGCCGCAGTCGGCCGCGTCCTCGGGGTGAGGCGCTGGCGGCGGCATGCCATGACAGCTTCGGCAGGTGATCTGGCTCTGATCCACCCGAGTCCATTCAGGGACCGTGTTCACCCCGCCCGATGGTCGACCGCCGATGAAGCTGTCACCGTGGCAGAACGTCTCCGCGCAGCGACCCGCTTCGTAGTGCGGGTCGGCCCCGAAGGCTCGGGCTACGCCGTTCAGCGTCACCTCGGCAGGCAGCGCGCTGTCGAGGTGACCGACTTGTTCGACTTGCTCCGGTACCTGGTGGCACTCGTCACACGCGAGCACGCGCGCCAAGCCCCGTCCCACCAAGTGGGCCGCGTGGGCTCCGACTCCCGCCGCGGACGTCTCGTCGTTGCCGTGGGTGTCGAGCGGTGGCGGCCCCAGCGGATCGGCCCCAGGCTCGCCGTGACACCCCGTGCACTCCTCGGGTTGCTCACTCTGCACCTCGCCGTCGACGTGTAGCTCGCGCGCGATGATCTGGTCGGCGCCCGCGACGACGGACCCGTGGCAGAGACCGCAGTCGTCCACCGCGGGATGCGGCGCGGGCGGAGGGGACGCGTGACAACTCCCGCAACCCAAGTCCTCTGGCTCCGTCCAACGCGGGCTCTGGCTACCCTCGCCGCCATGACACCAGCCGTCGCGACAGGACCTGGTTCGTGGATCGTAGACGGTTCCGACGGCGATGCCGTCGAAGACGACCTGCACCCCGTCACCATCGAGATGCCCGGGCTCGGTGATCTCGTCGGGTACGCGGTGGCACTCGTCGCAGCCGAGCGGACGGCCGTGGGCTCCGCCTTGCAAATGGGCCTGGTGCGCGCCGACACTGGCGTCGGCGGCATCGGTCTTTCCGGAAAGAGAGACTGGGGGAGCCGGGTTCGTCTCGCTCCCGTGGCAGCCGTCGCACCCCGGCTCGTCCACCTGCACCTGACCATCGACGTGCAGTTCGGGAGCCTCGAACTCGCCATGCGCATCGATGACCTCGCCGTGGCAGCGAGAACAATCGTCGAACTGGGGATGCGGCCACGCCGGAGGTAACCCGTGACAACTCCCACATGCCTGGTCCGAAGTGCGTGGTTCGGTCCAGCGCGGTGATACGCTGCCGTGACAGTGGGTGTTGCTGCAGCGTCGGGAGTTGACGTCGTAGTGCGGGCTCACGTCTCCCACGCTCGAAACCTCGCCGAAGACGATCTCGGCCGGCGGCGCACTGTCGTAGTGACCGCGATCGTCGTTCTCTTCTGGCACCCGGTGGCACTCGCTGCAGGCGACTGAAGCATGGGTGCGACTGGCAGCGAGGTGTACTTGATGAGCACCGACGCCGGGGTACGCTTCGTCCTGGTTTCCTTTGAGGTCGAAGGGGGGCGCCGCTTGCTGCAGTTCGTCGCCGGGATTTTCGGAACTGCCGTGACACTGCGCGCACGGGTTGGCTGCTGGCGGCGGCGCATCGTCGCGCAGCGTCAAACACGCTGGGGCGAGCCCCAGCCCCAGCGCGAGCAGCAACGAGCTACACCAAGCCCAACGCAGAAACTCAGCGCACATGACAATACCGACACATCTCGGCGCTCGAGGACCGACTGGTCCAATTCCCGCGCGGATGGGGATTGCCACCAGA
>JBNKZR010000749.1:0-2526 GCA_050301735.1 Polyangiaceae bacterium
TGGGCGCCGGACCGCCTATGCCAATAATGTGTGTTCTGATCTCCGGGACACTGGAAACAATGTGAAACCCGCACTGCACCCCGAGGACTGACATAGCTGTGCAGTGAAAGTGACCGAGTAGACGCGGGTAGCAAGCATCGAACGCGGCTCGGATTCAGCGAAAGGAAACAAAGTGGCAAAACAGAAGACGAGGCTCGTCGGTACGTTCTTCGCTGCCGGCGGAGACGTCAACTTACGCGCATTCATCGGCGACCGACAGGACGGTGCCGTCACGGTCGCAGTCGATGCTCGCGAAGTGGCCCCGTCAGGCGACGTCTATCGTTTGGGTCCCGGCTCAGAGCTCGAAGGCAAAACGGTGATCGTTGGGGCCTCGGTGACGGATACGAACCCCAGTACCAACAAGACGTCACTTACCGTCCGGATGAGCGACGACCTCACCTCGGACGAGTATCGTCTGTCGAGGGACGCCAAAGAGGGCGAACAAGTCCAATACGCCATGATCCTGCATGTCGACTGAGGTGAACGATGATGCTGTGCGTAGCGATGAAGCGGGCTAGCCGAATGGCACGGGCTCTCATTAACCTCCGCAGTGGAGGTACTTCGATTTGGCTGTTATTTTCCCTCACTGGTTCGCCTGATGCCATGGCCGAGCCGTCTTCTTGCGAGGCGCCAGCCAACGACGCTGAGAGGCTCGTCTGCGAATGCCAAGCTGCCACGCCGTCTGACGAGCAGGAGACGCGATGCCAAGAACTGGACATGGCGAGCGAAGCGGTCGACGCTAAGACACCGACTCCCGGCGAGCTGGATGAGGTGCCGGAGTTGAATACGATGAAGACGCCGTCTTCCCCAGCGTTCACTCTGCTCGGTCAGAGCCCAACGGACGTCGAGCGCCCGACGACGCCGAGCGGCCTGGCCGCCGCGCTATCGAGTCGAGTCGCCCGCGACGGTACGAACGTGTTCTTCGAGTCACTGGCGCTCGAAGTTTCTCCGTTCTGGCTCTGGCCGCACCCCGAGCTCGTCAAAAGGTCGGATCTGGACGACGCGTTCTTGGATCGAGTGGTCGAGAACTTCACCGTGTCGGTTGCCACCGAGGTCAGCGAAGCACCAGATGATCCAACGTCTACTGCGATGGGCGATAGTCCGCCGTCGCGGGCGGCAATCGGGGGGCGGACGATGCTCGCGAAGGGCAAACCAAGCAAGACCGCACGCCAATGCCACCTGCTTCTGTACAAGCTGAATAAAAGAGCTTCCGAACGGATCGTCAAAGACGCAGAGTACTTCAATGCTGTTTACAAGAAACGGCACCCTCGACCACCAAAGCCAAAGGCAAACGCCTTTTCGTCTAGTGAAGAGTTCAAACGCGCTCTAGAGGCGTGGAAGCATCGAATCCGGCAATGGGACAAACGCGAAGGCAAAGCCTTCGACGAGTACGAGGCGGAGCGAGCTACCGCAGTTGAGCCAGGCAAGGACGAGGCCTTTCAGCGGTGCTTGACTGCGGTTCATCACCGTGTTGGATTTCTCATGTCGATCGCCGGGGGGGCGCAGTGGGACTTCGCTGAAAATGACCTCGCCGAGGGTGAACTCACACAGTACGGCGTGTGGATCACTCCGGCGTACGACTTCGACCCGATCACGTTGGCGGGGGCAGTGCGTTTTCTGCACGTAGAGGGCGACACTCCGCAGGATGTTTACGACTTCGGCGCACGCCTAATTTATGCACGCGGCGCATTCGGGCTTTCAGCGGAGGGCGTCGCTCGCATCGTGGATGTGGACGGGTCCGATGTCGAGTCTCGTTGGCGTGTGGCGTTCGGCGTGGACTATGAGATGTCTCCGGGCGTCTGGCTCAACACGACGCTCGGCAAGGACTACGGGACCGGGGACTCACAACCGCTGCTCGCGCTGGCGAACCTGGAGTTCAACTTGGGCGCAAAGGCGAGCGTCAAGCCCGATACAGGCTGGGTCGTCGCTACACCCAAGGCGTCCAGCGGAGAGGCTTCCGACCCATCAGAGCAAACTCCGGTTGCCCCGCCACAACCCGAATCAAGTGTGGCCCATCCAGCGCCAGACGGAAAAGATGAGCGGCCGCCAGATCCGGACGTCGATCGAGCCGCATCGCCCGAGCCAAGTGAAAGCATGGAGCCCCCAAGCCCGCAGCCTGAAGTCATCGACCGGCCTGCTCCAGACGCACCGCCGGCACCAGGAGCACCGCCACCTTGAACGGATCTTGGGCGTGCAGCATCAAGGCGTGGGGCGCGCTGGGCCGCGCGCTTCGACCTCTGCGGCTGGCAGCGTGCCGGTGACTTCGCTCAGCGGCCAGAAGAGAGCGTCGTCTTCGTTGTCCCCGAGCGACGCGCAACTGTACCCGCCTTCCGATACCATTTCTTGCGCGAAGGGTTGGAGCTCGAAGACCTTCACGCTGTTGGACAAGTCGACGCCCGCATCCTAGCGAATGGCGACTCCGTAGACGGAGTCGGAATACCGCCGCCGCCAGACCGGCTGCGAAGACGGGTGCGTTGCAGTTCGCTG
>JBNKZR010000750.1:0-2520 GCA_050301735.1 Polyangiaceae bacterium
CGGCATCGGCATGTCATCGGTGGGTGTCTCGTCGGGCAGAGGCCCGTCGGTAGCGGAGCCGTCCAGTGTGGCGTCCGTTCCGTTCTCCACCGGCGGCTCGCCTGAGTCATCTGTCGGCGTTCCCGAGTCAGGGGCAGGCACGTCGGTGGGGTTGCCCTCGTCCGTCGGTCCCGCCGAAGGGGCCCCGGAGCTCGTGCCACCCGCTGGCGGCTGCGCGTCCGTGCCCGAGCTGGTGGCGGGTGTGGCTGGTTGGGAGGTTTGTCCTGCAGAGACTTCCTCGATTAGACACATGCAAGTGCCGTAAGCCGAACCGTCCTCGAGACAGAGCTGCTCACCCTGACAGCGGCCCTGGGTCGCGAGGCCGTTGCACTCCCGAACCTCCCCCGGACTGCAACTCTCCTCGTCCTTGGAGCAAGCGGCCAGCAGCAGGCAGGCCAGGATGACTGAGCGGTTCATTTGGTCGGACAGAGTAGCCTGATGTAGTTGCTTGGGCCACCCACAAATCAGCTAGGTTCTCTCCTACGCACCGCCGCCCCGCGGGGGTTCACCTCTGGGAGTTTCACCGCGTCATCTGGAGGTCCTCTGAGGCCCCCCAGCGGCTTCTCTGCCGGGCGTTTTTCTCTGTCATCTCGTGATGCTGACGCCTGGCGCCCCCAGTCTGAGGGAGATCGGCCGGAGCGCCGCCGCGCTTGCCGCCCAGCGAAAATCGGGGCAAGACGATTTTGCGCCGACGAAGAGGTTCACGTCCCCGCCCCCAGCTCCGGCGGGGATCACGCAAGCGTGCTGTCTGAGAGCGAGTTCATGCAAGCGCCACAGCTCGTCGCCCACGATCGGCACGCCGGCTTCGACACCCAGCTCTCGCAGTACGCTCACTTGCCGGCAGATACCGGTCACGAAGGTGGCAGGCTCACGGTTCTCGCAGCTGACGACGGCGGCTTCCGCTGCTTCCCAGGCACGCCGGATCAAGTTGTCGAATACGCTGCGTCGCGTGTCGCGAAGTGCATACACCTTCCGAATGAAGTCGCTCGTCTTGGCAGACGTTTCGCTGGCCCAGACTTCGATCACCGTCGAGGGGGGCAACTCGAGCGGCGCGATCTCCGGCTCAGGCGAATCTCCCATGCCCGCACTCAGTGCTACACGTAACGGGGTCTTCAGCCGATAACGCAACACGCCGCCGAACACGCTGGCCGCGACGTCCACCCCGCTACCTCCGCCCTGCGCTTTTCGGTGGGCGACGAGTGCGGCTTCGAACAGTCGCTGGCGCGCCCCCGCTTCGTCGAGAGCGATGTTCGGTTGGGTTGCCATTGCTGCCACCAGAAGGGCAGCGCTGGAGCCGAGCCCGAGTTTGCGGTCTCCGTCTCGCAGCGCGCTAGCGTCGATCCACGGGTAGGGGCCGTCGAAGGCCTGTCGCATTTCCTCCGTCACGTAGCCCGTTGCCTTGCACGAATCGGCCAAGGCAAAGCGATCGACGGCTGCGACGATGGCTGGCGCTCCTTCGAGCACTGAGTAGGCGCCGGAGATGACCAGCTTGCCGGGGGCTCGCGCAAGCGTCACTCTGGCGTCTCCAAGCGCAGGCTCGCATCCGGTCCCAGCCGGCAGTGGATCGTGCGCAGAACCCCTTCTTGTTGGTCGAGGGTCCTTCGTACCTCGGCAGTGTCTTCCGGCTTGGCGATGACCTTGACGTGGGGCCCTGCGTCCATCGTGTAGAAGGCCAGGGTGCCAGATCGTCGCAACTGGGTAACGGCTTCCATCACGCGTAAGGTTGCGGGGTTGAAGTAGATCAAGGCTGGCGCAGCGCCCCACATCGAGGCGTGCATCAGCAGGGCGCTCTGCTCCACCAGCGGGCCCAGGCGCTCGAGATCGGCCGCGAGCACGGCCTGTTCGATGTTGCGGGCGAGCTTCGGTGCGTGCTCGACCCAGCTCGAGTAGTAGGGACTCGTGTCGCGCGTGTGCGACATCCCTTCCGTGGAGCCCGTGTGTTTCTTGCCTGCTTGGGTTACCGCAACGATCAGCTCCAACGGAAAATGTTTGGCGTCCGCGACGCGTCGCGCCGCGCTCGCGCCGCGGTCGAGTGCCACGTAGCCGCCGAAGATGGACCGAGCTGCTGAGGCGGACGAGAGTCGTGCGAGCACACTCGTGCGTTCATCGTCTCGCGACAGCCCTGCGGCGGCGCGAGCTGCTAGGGCGAGTGCCGCGAACCCCGAGGCGCTCGACGCCAACCCCGCGGCAGTAGGGAAGTTGTTGCGGCTACGCACTTTGGCTTTCGAACTCAGACGTGCCTCTGCGCGAACTCGGTCCAGTAGCTTCACGACTCGGTCGTAGCGAGGACCCTCTGCAGGTTCGCCATCCAACTCCACGTCGTCTGTCTCCAACGTCTCGCTGAAAGAGACCTCCGTGCTCGTTTGCATCGCGTCCAGTGTCATCGACAGGCTGGGCACGGCGGGTGTGTTGTTCGCGATGTCCTCCTTGCCCCAGTACTTGGCGAGGGCGATATTGGAGTGCGCGATGGCAAGGGCTCGT
>JBNKZR010000751.1:0-2518 GCA_050301735.1 Polyangiaceae bacterium
CCTCGACTGACGCGCACATCGGCTTGGTCGCGCCTGGCCCGGGTGGCCTGCTACGACCACCGCGGATCCCCCTGCTCTGCAGAAGTTGAGTCGTTGGCCAGCACCCCTTCTGCGTCTAGGCTGTTGAGGGCGCGCCCCTCTGCGCACGCGGTGTCCGACCTCCTCGTTTCGCTGCTTGGCCGTTGAGCGCTCGTCGCTTCGTAACCGTTGCACGGACCCCATGTGGCACTGGTCTCACGATGATGCGATCCAGTTTCCGTGCGCAGGAAGTTTACGGAGACGGAGCGACGTCGGTTCTTTGCGGAGCTGGACCGCAGCGGCGAGTCGGCTGGGCGCGTCGCTCAACGGCTCGGGCTCAATGCCAGCACCGCGTATCGCTGGGCTGCGTCGCGTGTTGGCGACGGTCCGACTTTCGCACGGGTGGTCCGCTCCGCCGATGTGGTTGAGCCGGATCACCCCAGCAGCCTCGCTATCGAGGTCGGTGCAGTACGCATCGTGGTCGAGCCCAGGTTTGACCCGAAGCTGCTTCGGGCGGTGGTCGTCGCACTGTCCGAGGTCGATTCATGATCGCTCACGGTTTGCCGATCTACGTCGCGCTGGAGCCGGTGGACATGCGCCTCGGCTTCGAGCGGCTGAGCGGGATCGTTCGCGAGCGCATGGCGTGTGAGCCCCGCTCGAAGGCGTTGTTCGCGTTCATCAACAAGCGTGGCCACACGATGAAAGTTCTGACGTGGGACGGCACGGGCGTCGTGCTGGTGCACAAGAAACTCGACTGCGGCAAGTTCGTGTTGCCGACGGCGACGCGGCAGGGCGAAGAGCACGTCATCGTCAGCGATGCTATCTTCGACGTCATCTTCAAGGGCGTGAATCGGACGCCGAAGATGCCTCGACGACGCCTTCATTGAAAAATGATCACAGCAGTGATCTGCAGGAGTGCGTTGTTCGCCCTCGCGCTTGCACTCGCCGATCTGGCTGCCTAGTAGTTGGCTGTGACCGGCGCTTCGGAAGACCAACCCGTTCTGACGCTCGAGCAGCTGTCGACGCTGGTCACCGCACTGCAGTCTGAAGTCGTCGCGCTCAAGGGTGAAAACGAGTCACTGCGAGAAACGGTACAAAATCTGGCTCACGAGAACGCGCTGTACAAGCGCCGCATCTACGGCAACAAGACGGAACGCACCCGCACCAGTGAGATGCAGCTGACGCTGGGTGATTTGCTAGCGGATGAGCGTCGCCTGCAAAAGCAACTCGACGACGCGGTTGCCGCTGCAAACGATGATGCCGGTGGCGACGACGACAACAAGCCGCCAAAGTCGAAGAAACGCCCGAAGGGGCGTCGAAATCTCGAGCTTGGAGGTCTGCCTCGCGTACCGCTGGAGATTGTCGACCCGACGCTCGAGAAAACGGCCAAGCGCATCGGCTTCGAGGAAAGTTTGCATCTGATGCATCAGCGGGGCGGCTACGCCGTGCTCGTCAAGCGCACCGCCAAGTACGAGGTGCCTGGCAAAGACGGTCCTCGCATCCTGGGTGTCAAAGCGCCGAAGACGCTGTTCCCCCGCGGCATGCTCCACTCCTCCGTCGTGGCGCACATCATCACGCAGAAGTTTGCGCTGGGCGTGCCCCATCACCGCTTCGAGCAGCACATGAAGAGTCAGCTGTGCGAAATCGATCGCAGCACCATGTGCCGTTACACGGAAGAGGCCGGCAACGCGCTGGGGGCAACCATCGTTGCCGCCATGTGGAAAGACGCCATCGAAAATGCCGGCGTCATCTCGACCGACGCTACCTCAGCGATGATTCAACCAGCGAAGGAAGAGGCCGGCAAACGTCAGGCTTGCAAGAAAGGTCACTTCTTCACGGCCGTCGTCGATTGCGACAGCATACTCTTCGCGTACACCGAAAAGCACAACCAAGAGTTCGTGAAGGGCCTCTTCGCCGGATTCAAGGGCTACCTCCAAGCCGACGCCAGCAACGTCTACGACATTCTCGACCGCGGTCCCCCTCGAGACTCCGACGAAGGTGTCACGCTCGTCGGGTGCTGGGCGCATTGCAGACGCTATTTCTTCGAAGCGGCTATCTGCCGTTATCCCGCCGGCGTGCAAGGCCTCATGCACATTCGCGCGCTGTACGCGGCCGACAATGCCCTGAAGAAGCTACCGCCCTCCAAACGCAAGTCCATGCGTGACAAGCACGTGCGCCCACTGATGGACGCATTCTTCGAGTGGGTCCGCTCCGCCGCGGCGTCCACCGCAGGTCGCAATCTCGCGACCAAAGCACTCGGCTACGCGACGAATCAGGAATGCGAGCTGCGTCGCGTGCTCGACGACCCGCGCCTGCCGCTGGATAACACGCGCTCAGAACGCGCCCTCAGAAAGATTGTCGTCGGGCGAAAAGCCTGGATGTTCTACGGAAGTGATGTTCACGCGCAAGCCGCAGCCGCGCATTTCTCCCTCATCGCCTCCTGCCGACTGCATCGCCTCGATCCCGAACAGTACCTCGACGAAATCATGCGCCTGCTGCC
>JBNKZR010000752.1:0-2502 GCA_050301735.1 Polyangiaceae bacterium
TGTACACGAGCAGACGCCTGGCCGTGCACGAAGGGCACGTTTGGCTGGAGGCGGAGCGCCCCGTGCGCTTTGCGGGCGTTGTCAACGACAAGCTGCGATTGACTTACAGCACCAAGGAGTTCCGTGACCCCATCACGCTGTCCGCTCCTTGCGATGGGCTGAAGATGAACAGCGCACCCACGGGCGTCGAACCCTACGTATCGCCAGCCGGCACGGGCTACGTGCTGCAGTCGGATCGGCTGAGGCTGTTCGCGGATCCGACTTCCGAGGCTCCGCTCATCGACCTCGGGCGGGGGGGTCCTGGCGCTCTGTTCTTCTGGAGCCTGGGAGAGCAGGGCACCCGCCACCACGTGACACGAGCGCGCGATCTGATCTTCGACGGCTGGGTCGCGAGCGATGAACTCCAAGCCCTGCCTCCTGGCGAAATAGCCGATGAAGCCCCGAGTTCCCCGGTTGCAACTCCGAACTCGCGCTTCGCCGCGCCCAAAGACGCAACACTCGTTCGCGCGCTGCGCACCGTCGAAGTCCGAGCCAGGGCGAACGTACGCGCTCCGGTGCTCGGCCGGCTTCTTCCAGGTTCTGAAAGCTACGTGGTGGATATCGTGGCGGGTTGGGCCAGCGTGCTTCCTCGTTCGATGGCGATCGTGCCGACCGAAGGGAGCCAATTCTGGGTCAGGGCAGAAGAGCTCGGCCTCTAGCAACCCCACGGCGCGGACCCCGGACGACGCTTCGCCGCGCGAGCGAAACGAAGCGCCTCAATTGGGGAACTCGGCACCTGAACACGCGACTACCGTCAGCGTGCCATTTCTCGGCGCGCCTTGCCCGATGAACCGCAAGTCGCGCCTGGCAGTCGCCGGGCACTTCTCGACCAGGCGGGGCGACCCCAGGCCCTTCGCCGGGTCGACGTAGCACCAGCCGTCGCCGCGGGGCACCTCGTCGTTGAGACAACTGTCGCTCGACAGCTGGGTGATCTCGCACAACTGAAACTGGTCACAGTCGATGCCCGCCGCCTCGCCGCATTGAAAGGTCTTCTCCAACTGAGCACGCACCATGTCAGCGACCTCGGGCTCCACCGGCTTCCGTGCAGCGGAGTCGCAGCTCGCGATCTCATCCCAGTCCAGCTGTTTGGTTTCGATGATCGCACAGGCCGCTTCGAGCTGCCCGTCTGCGTTGCGACGCAACGACAGCTCGCGCGAGGCACACTTTCGCTCGATCGTGTCCACCAGGCGGTCCGCGATCGCCGCCATGGCAGGTCGGTATCCGAAGTCTGGAGCCGTCGTGTCTGTCAGCTCTTTGGGGCAGATGGAGGCGACTATGGAGTTCCAACCGTAGTCGCGAAGTACTTCGAGTTGGCGCAAGCTGGGGTAGGCCTTGGCGTAACGCTGGGTCCGGTCGAAGGTACCATCCGGAGCCTGGCACAGTGGGTTCTGGAAGGACTCTCCACCGTAGTCGCTGCAATCGCAACTGGGGACAGGGGCGCCACTCTCCACCAGGTCTCGATAGGCGTCCGGGGACAGACATTCGACGTTCTTCATCAGCGGGAAGATGCACGCGTACTGCAAGTCGCTGTTGTCGGCGATGTTCCACTCGTGGCCGTTGATCGAATTCGCGACGAAACCCGCCCCCGGCGCGGCCAACGCCTCCCCAGTTGCCGGATTCGTGCCAGTGCGAGGCTCGATCGACTCGACCATCAACGGGTCATCCGGTACCGGAATACCACCATTCACCGCACCCGCGCCTTCACCAAGCAGCCAGCTCCAATCGATCGGCAGGGCAGTAACTGCTTCCCCGTTGCTTCGATAGACGAGCGCTTCCTTCGGGTCCGACGAGACGGCAACGTCCTGCCAAGGCACCCCGACGATGCCGGCGAGATAGATCAGGCTCTGCGGGCGAGGCGGTGAAGGCACACCGACGAAGTCGGGGTCGGCGGACGCCTTGCGCTCGTAGGCCAGGTCTCGAAACAACGGGTTCAAAACCGGTAGCGAACCGTCCCTGCAACGTGCGAAGCTTTCTGGATCAGTCGTCAGGTCTCCTTCGAACGGACAAAGGTAGTCCTGCGTCAAAGCATTGGTGTAGCGCGCGACCGGGTAGAGATAGTCCACGCCGAAGCGGCGCTTCTGCTGGAAGCAACGTAAGTTGGGCTGATCGCTCCCTGCATCGAGCCCGTGACGGCGGCCATCCTCACAACCGACACCCACTATCGCCCCATCGTCCAGAGTGACGCTGGGACACCCGTCGGCCACGTTCCTCTGTCCGCAGGAGTGGCAGCACTCGTGATTCGGCCCCATCGCGGGGTCGTTGCACGCCGCCGTGCCCTTGAACGCCGGAACGAAACTATCCGCCTCGTCGACGATCTGAGACAGACGCCACATCTGACCGCTCGCCCGAAACGAGCAGTCGTTCTCGTCGGACAGCATGATGATGGCCAACAGCGAATCGGGGCGCAAGAACGCAGCACGCTGGTCGAGGACAGTCTGGTCGATGAGTAGATCCCCGTCCGCA
>JBNKZR010000753.1:0-2501 GCA_050301735.1 Polyangiaceae bacterium
CCGACGCCGGCGGTGCCGCGTGTTTGATGCTGCTGGACGAGCTCGACAAGGTCGCTTACCGCGAGGGGCGCAGCCCCGGAGCCGCATTGCTGGAAGTGCTCGATGTTCATCTGCACCGCCAACGACGTGCAGCAGATCTCGGGGCCGTTGCGCGACCGCCTGGAGATCATCGAGCTGGACGGTTACACGCTCAAAGAGAAGGTGGTGATCGCAGAGCGTCACTTGTTGGGGCGCGCCGCCGTCGACTGCGGCCTGCCCTGTGCCCCCGCCATCGACACGCCAACCTTGGAACGTCTGGTCGATGGCTACACGCGGGAAGCAGGAGTGCGCGAGCTCACCCGCAAACTGGGCGCCCTGTTCCGCAACCGCGCCGTCGCACGGCTCGAAGCCGCAGAACAGCAAGCCACCGACAGCTCAGGCGGTGTTGCAGACAGCACGCCTGTCGTGAACGCGGCACCGGCCGGCACGAGTCCCCTGCGCTGGGACGAAGTGTTGGAAGTGCTCGGCGCCCCGCGCCACCGTCCCAGAGAGCGCCCGGAGGTGCTGCCCGTCGGCGTGGCCACGGGGCTCAGTGTCTCTGGCAGCGGCGGCTCGACACTCTACGTGGAAGTCGGCTGCATGCCTGGCAAGGGTGAACTGCGCTCTACCGGTAGGTTGGGAGAAGTGATGCGAGAGTCGGTCCACGCCGCTCTGACCCACATCAAGATGGACCCGCGGCGCTACGGAATCGAAGAGCGCCGCCTGTCCGACGATCTGCACGTGCACCTGCCCGAGGCAGCCATCGCCAAGGAAGGCCCGAGCGCCGGCATCGCCGTGTTTGCCGCGCTGCTGTCGGCGCTACGGGAGCAGGCGTTGCCAGCCGATCTGGCGATGACCGGTGAGCTCACCCTGACCGGAGATGTGCTACCGGTCGGCGGCGTGCGAGCCAAACTGCTCGCCGCCGAGCGCGCAGGCATCCGGCGTGTGCTGATCCCTTCCGACAACCGTGCCGACGTGCCCAAGGACGTCATCGTGGAGGTCATCCCAGTGCGACACCTATCACACGCCGTCCCCTACTTGTTGGGAAGCGCGCACTCGACGCCCACCGTGCAGCAGTCGGGCCCACAAGCCACCGACGCTGCATGACGCACCCGGGTGCGCCAGCAAGGCTCCGAGGGGGCCGCAGCACTCAGCTCTGCGCTGGTGACTGCGCCTCTGCGACGGTCTCGGCGGGGCTGCGGCGGGCAGAACGAGCGTCGGCCTTGGCTTCCGCGTCGTGCAGCGGGCCGAGGATCAGGCGCTCTTGTTCTTCGCTCAGCTCGGCTAGTGCTGCGTTGGCGAGCAGCGCGTTCACTACACGGATCCATCGATTGCGAGCCTCGAAGATGCGACCAGCCAGGGTAGGGGTGGCCGCTTCCAGGCGCGCCTTCTGCTCTTCCAGCTGACCCAGGCGATCGGCGGCATCCAGCCAACCGTCGACCGCATCGAGCAGGTTCTTGCCGCCGGGCAACGGCAACTCGCGCAACGCGGCTCGCGTCTTTCCCTTCAGGCGGCCCCTGAGCAGCGCCGCAAAGCCCACCTGACCGCGGTAGCTATTGTGAACTACGGCGGATAGGCCTTCGGGCATCAATTGATCGCGCAGCGCGAGCAACGGCTCCCCGTCGTCGACCAGCAACGACGTTTCCGTCAGATATCCATAGACCCCGCGCGCGAGCACGTCGTGTGTCGCGTCGGTCGCGGCGGCCAGATCCGACAGCTCCTTGGCGCGCGAATCGTTCGGAGGAGTGGCCGCGTGCAATTCGTCGTGTACGACCTGCACTTTTGGCATCAGTCCGCTGAGTTCGGGTATCTGTAGGATCGCTTGGTGGGCTGGGTTCTGGGTATCTACCCAAGCGGCGGAAACGGGTTCCATCTCTTCAATCGTCATTGCCTTCAAAGCCATTGTGCGTCCTCCTCGCGGGTACCGGAACCGCCGACGACAACTTGCTCGCCCTGCGCGATGGCCCCGCCTCGATGTTTCTGGTTCCCATACGGTGTTGGATGGGGTGTGGTGTCGGCGTATTAACCTTTGTGGTGGGTGTTCACAACACCCAATGTGCGATGTTGTGTGTCCTGTTGTCGTGTCCTTGGCTGGGTGGCTGGTAACGCGCTGCGTGAGTGGTGTTCGCTTTGTGCGGCGCGTTGTTGCGGGTCGTGGTTTCGTTGGGTTGGGTGTTGTGCACTTTGTGCGGCGCGTCGTGTCACGTGCAGTTGAGGGTTCTTTGGTGGGCGTGTACTTTGTGCGGCGCGTTGTTGCGTTCTGCTTTGCTTGTCATGTGGTTTGTGCGGCGCGTTGTGCGGCGTCGGGTGCACTTGGTGCGCTGCGTCGCTACGCTCGTGCGCTTCATGCGGTGCGTCGTGGGAAGTCAGTCCGGGTGACGCAGTGCTCCGAGGTGACCAAGCCGATCCGGCAGTGCCTCGGATGGGGCAGGGCGGCCGCGACGTCGCGCCGCCCCTGAGCTGGGCAGGCCGGTGGTCGTGGG
>JBNKZR010000754.1:0-2495 GCA_050301735.1 Polyangiaceae bacterium
AGAATACGAGGCTCATGCTCGAGCGCCGTGACATCTCCACGAAGGCCGTCACGCCTGCGAACTCGACGTTGGGCAAGTCCATGATGTCGCGCTTCTGGATCCCCATGATGCCCATGCTCATGGAGCAAACGACGAACTTGACCTCTTGTTCGACTGCCGAGTCCATCAATTCGGCGAGACTCATGACGTTGTTCTTGCGCATGAAGTAGTTCATCATGCCCAGGCCCATGCCGCCCATGTGCATCTTGCCCATCTTCTGACGCCGAGGTCCTTTGGGCATCATCCACTGCATCAGCTTCTGCAGAATGCTGACCTTCCCTTTGGGAACGTCGCGCCGCGGTCGTTCTCCGCGTAGGAGATTTACGCCCCAGAAGGAGAAGTAGATGGCGGCATCCATTCCTTGGGCGGCGGCCGTCGTGGCGCACATCATCGCGGCCATCAACGACTCGAAGTCGTTGTGAATGATCAAGATGGTGCAGAGATTGTCGCGGGGTACCGCGAGGGGACTTTCGGCCGGAGAGGCAAGCGGCTGTTGTGTTGGTGCGGCTTGTGGCACTGGCGCCGGTGCAAGCGATGGCGCGGAAGTGTCGCCGAGCTGCAACTCCACGAGGGTCGCTTCGGGCTGGTGTTGCGCAGACAGCACGGTGACTCCCGTGGCGCGAGACCACGCCATCACGTCGGACATGAAGCCCGGGTCGTCGCTCAACACCCGGACTCGACTGCCGGGCGTCGCGACCAGGGCTCGGGATAGCTGGCGTACGGGTTCCGGTGCGCGCAGTCCTCGCAAGTCCAGCTGAGCGGCTTGTGCAACGGCGGTCGTTCCGACGCTTTGCGACGGCGGCGCGGCCACGACCGGTAGCGGGCTGGGCGCTGGCGCAACGGGGAGCGGTGCCTTCGCGGCCTGTTGTGCGGCGCTCATCTCCTCCTCCACTTCCGTGATGGTCAGAGGATCGGCAGCCCCGTTGATGGCAACCAACACGCGATGCGTGCCGTCCTGCTCACTGGATTCGCACACTTGGCTGTGGGTCGTGCGACACCAAGCTTCCAAGTCTCGCGGGAACTCGGCGTCGTCCGACAATACTTCGATCAGCATGGGCTGTCTGCCGAAGCTGCGAGCCGACTTGGAAAGAGCGAGAATCGGCGCGGGGCATTGCATTCCACGGCAGTCGAGGCGGGTCGTATCGTCTGTCGCCGTCGTTGCCGTGCGGGAGGAAGCCGGGAGGCGCGCTGCGGGGCGGGGCTGCACCACCGCCGGCTGGGTACCGCTCTGAAAGGTGGTGTCGTTGCCAGGGACTGCGCCGTTGAGCGCTATGGTGGCCTTGTAGATACCGTCACTTTCCGCCAGCTCGACCAACTGATTCTTCGATGTGCGGCACCAGGCTTCGAGGTCGTTGGGGAAGTCGCCGTCGTCGACCAGTACTTCGAAGACGGCGGGCTGCTTTCCCAACTGGCGCGCCGCTTTGGCGATGTGGAGGATGGGAGCGGGGCACTGCATTCCTTTGCAGTCGATGATTTGTTTTTGACTGAGTGCCATGTGTTGGTTTCCGTGGATGGGTCGAGTTCAGCTGGAGTGCAGTTGCAGTGAGTGAAGGTCTTCTTTGGCGTCTCTGAGCGCCAAGCGAATGGTGTCGTAGGCTCGGCGTAAATCGCGTGCGCGCACGATCATCGCTTCGACGGCATCGACGAGTTGCTGCGGATCGCAAGGGAGACAGACTTGGGCGTGCAGTCCGCACGCGTTCACCGACGTGTTCAGAAGGTCCCAGTTGGCGTGGGTCGAAACGAGCAGCCGAGACGTTTCGCCTTGTCGTCGGGCTTCTTCCAATAGCGGCTCTCCCAGGAGCACGTGCAGATCGCCGAACAGAATCACCCAAGGGGGGGAGGAGCCGGACAGCAATTCGATGCGCTTGTCGGCGCGGGCCTCAGCGTCGAGACTCTCTACCCGGTAGCGTTCCGAGAGCGACTCGAGCGCCTCGGTGACCTGAGGTTGATCCGTCCCGGGATCTCCTGCAAACGCCCAAACCACCGGGTGCTCCAGAGATAGCAGCCCCGAGTGATCGCCGGTCCAGGGACGAGAAGCCATCGCTTCCGGTGGCGGGTCCGCGGCGATCTCAGCCATTTCGAGGGTATCGAGGTCTTGCTGCGCGGGGGCTGCCTCTCCGCCGAAGCCGCCGGTTGCGACGAGTTCGCCCAGTTCGATGGCAGCCAACGCTTGGGCAAAGGCCGCGATGGAAGCTGGGCGCTTACTCGGGTCCTCTCGCAGCGCCTCACTGACGATGCTCGAAAGGGTGACGTCGGAGGGCACCACCTCGCCCAAAGGCATGTGTCGGCCACTGGCATCCAGCGGAACGGGTGGGATGCCACTGAGTGCTTCGTAGAGCACACTCGCCAGAGAGTAGACATCGGAGGTTACTGACGGTTCGCCGCCTCCGAGCACTTCCGGCGCTGCGTAGGCTGGGGTCGCCATCACCGGCGCCACCGCGTCTCGGTTCCGCTCG
>JBNKZR010000755.1:0-2484 GCA_050301735.1 Polyangiaceae bacterium
CCGAGAAGCCGTCGCGAGCCGGCTGAGCGACACACAGATCGCTAAAGCCAAGGCGCGCGCGGCCGCCTTGCTGCCGCCGGCGCCGCCGGAGTGACGGCGGAAATATGCCCGCCCTCAACCCTCAGTGGCGGCCGATGGGAGATCGGCAAGGGGAAGCCGCAGGGAGAACTCGGCCCCGCCGCCCGGGGCTTCGCCCACGTCGACAGTCCCACCAAAGGCCGTGGCAATACGCTGGACGATTGAAAGCCCGAGTCCCGCTCCCGGGCCTTTGCGTCCCTTGCCGCGCCAGAACCGCTGGAAGACCCGCGCACGGTCTTCGACAGCGACACCCGGCCCCCGGTCGATGACACGCAGCAGCCCGTCCTCGTGAAGCTCAAGACGCGCCGTTGTGCCGGATGGCGTATGGGCGATCGCGTTCTCCAGAAGATTGCGTACCGCACGGGCAAGCAGCCTGGAGCAGCATTGGACCATGACAGGCTCCTCGGCTCCCGTCAGCTCGATGGCCTTGCCCCGCCGCACGGCAAGCGGTGCGAGCATCGCGACGACCTCCTCGCAGACTCTGCGGAAATCCACCGGCTCCACATGACCCAGTTCCAGGGCATCCAGTTCAGCCAGTTCGAGAAGCTGTGAGACCACCTCTGAAATTGAATCGATGTCCTGCTGAATGGCGGAGCGCGCCTGCGGATCGGACATGGTTTCGACGTTGGCCTTGAGTACCGCCAGGGGGGTTAGGAGTTCGTGCGCTGCATCGCCCGTGAACTGACGTTGTCGGGTCAAAGCCCTGTCCAGTCGCTCAAGCGCCTCGTTGATCGCAGTGACGAGCGGTAGCAGTTCGACCGGCATGCCATCGATCGGCAAGCGCCGGTTCGATTCCTGTGGTTTGATCGCTGCAGCCTGACTGGACGCCCGGCGGATCGGCGCCATGACGTGCCGCATGACGACGAACACCAGAGTGAAATAGAGCAGTGCGAAGACCAGACTGAGGCCGACGATGGCGACAACCGTCCGTCGGTCGATGGCGCCCCGTTCGCCGGTGACGTCTGTGTACAGCTCCAACACGCCGATTACCGATCCGGAGCGATCGACAAGGGGGAAGTAGGTTTCGACCACATCGCGGTTGAAGACTTCACCGGAAAAAGCGCTCAGGCTCTCCTCGAAACTGAGGCCGGACTGCGGTTCGCCTTGCGCGACGACCGCATCGAAGACTTCCGGATGCTCCTCCACGCGCCGGTCTAACCCGATCTCCTCGTTGTCCGAGGAATAGACCGTCTCTCCATCAGGAAGGTAGACCTTGACCTTGAGCAGCTTCGCGCCCTCGCCCAGGTCGGCGAAAACCGCGTTCAGGTGGGCAATCTCTTTCGATCGGGCCTCGGCCTCCCCTTCCCTATCCGGTACGTGCTGGAGCAGTTGCGGAACCATCGGCAGCAGGCTCGCCGAGAGGCTGTTGGCCAAAGCGACGTTCGCAGCAGCAGTCAGCTCGACGAGATCGCGGTTCGCACTGGTGCGGAACACGAGGCCCACCACGATCATGGTGACCACCAGCGCAACGGCCGTGGCGATCGAGAAGTATCTCTGAATGCCCAACATCGATTCGGCCATTGCCTCTCAGATCGGCTTCCTGCACAAGACTGCGATTTCCCCGATCAATCCTGCCGTGCTCCGCTATATGGTCTCGTCGATCAACATGTAGCCGACACCACGCACAGTGTGGATTCCCACCTTGGCCTGTGCCGTGGCGAGGCGCTTGCGCAGCCGGTGCACGAGAACCTCCAGAGAGTTCGACGACAGCTCGTCGCCCAGGTCATAGAGACTCGACTCAAGCAGCGCCTTGGGCACAACCTTTCCGCTGCGCCGCAGGAGATGCTCGAGCAGCCCCATCTCGCGCGGAGAGAGTGACAGAGGCTTATCGTCGATCCATGCCTGACGGCCGCTCGGATCGAACGAGAGGTTGCCGGCCTTGATCTTCTCGCCAAGGCTCTCCGCCGGACGACGCAGTATCGCGCGCAGACGCGCAACCAGTTCGTCCATCGCAAAGGGCTTGGTCAGATAGTCGTCAGCGCCGGAATCGAGCCCGCCGACCCTATCCTTCACCTGGATGCGGGACGTCAGGATCAGCACCGGCAGAAACCGGTCGTCCTGCCGCAGTCGGCGCAGCAGGTCGAGACCATCCATGTCGGGAAGCCCGAGGTCCAGAATCATCGCGTCGTACCTGCTGCAGGCGAGAGCATCCAGCGCCTCCTGCCCCGTGGCGAAGTGGTCGACGGCGAACTGTGCCTTTTCCAGCCCAAGAGTGATGTAGCTTGCAAGGCGTTCGTGGTCCTCGATCAGCAGCAGCTTCATGGGTGCTGAAGCCCGGCAGGCGAGAAAATCTGATTGCTGTCCAGGTTCATCACTTGAGGGACTTCATACTGACATTCCGCCGACTTAGATCCCGGGAACGGCCCGGCTGTAAGGATTCTGTAAGCTGAAAGGTTTAATGTCTTT
>JBNKZR010000756.1:0-2480 GCA_050301735.1 Polyangiaceae bacterium
GGCGGAGCGATGCTCGGCGGCACCGATGCTCGCAGGGGTGGAGGCGCCGCCGCAGGTGGTCGAAGCGAAGGTACGGACATCGGGGGCGCGGGGATCCCGGCGCCGCGCAGGGCAGGCGGCAACGATTGGCGACCGCTACTGTGGGCGGGGAGCGCTTCTTGCTCCAGGTCGATGTCGTCGTCGTCGATGGCGGCGAGCGAGGCATCGTTTCCCTCGTCGAGCTTGGCGTCGACGCGGAGCTCGGTGCTGACGCGCGGAGCGTCTGGTGGCGGTACTTCGTCTCGGTCGTTGGCAACCAGGGCGACGTCCTGCTCTGGGCTCACGGCAGGCTTCGCGTCCACCTCGGGACGCGGTACGGTCGAGTCGGGGCTGCCGCCCGTCGTCGCGACGTCCGCGTTGGAGCCGCCTCCAGTCAACGCTCGACTCGCGCCCGAAGTCAACGAACCGACGCTTTCGGGATCTTCGTCCAGGTCATCGAAGAGGGCATCGACGTCGAGCTCCGAAGCCTGCATGGAGCGCATCGCGGGTTTGAATATGGGTCCAGAGCGCTCGCTGGCCTGCTCCGTGTCGCTCCCCGCGGAGGCGGTTGCACGGCTGTTGTCGCGCTCGTCACTCATACCGGATCCCTAGACTAAATCAGCGGCCGCCGTTCGGCTACGAAACGGCAGTCAAATCGCGTTCGGGGCTACCGTGAATCGCGAAGCGTGCAGTCGTGGGTTCGATGTCGGGTGCTGTCGGGTGAGCTCGTTGGACGTCGGTGCGACAGGCCTGGCGCTGCGGGGGGCTCACACGAGACACAAAGAAGAAGCAGCGCGGGGGGCCGCGCTGCTTTCCTGGTTTTCAGATCTCGTGGAAGTTGGGAAATGACGTCTGGCTCGCGCCTCAGCCGCCGCTGCCTGGACCCACGAAGCCGACGTTGTCCAGCCACAGGTCGAACTGCGTCAGCCCCTGGAACACCGCAAATTGCACCTGGTAGGCGTGCGCGGCGTCCAGCGTCAGAGCGGGGGGCATCACGCCGTCGACGTAGACGCCCCAGTTTTCACGCTGCAGCTCGGTGAACGGAATCTCGTAGGTCTGCCACTCGTTGCCGACGCTGATGGTCGTCGTCGCGGAGTCGAAGCAGCCCTGTGTCTCGCAGGAGGTGCCGTCCCAGGTGGGGTCGCACTGGTCCTGGTTGTCGGGGCGTTCGGCGCATTTGCCGCCGGCGGGCTCCGAGTTACCATCGCTGATGCGCACCTTCAGGTCGAGCGTTTCGCCGGGGACGCCGCTGCGCGCCTGAAAGCGCAGGCCAGTGAAGCCTTGCGCGGTCAGATCGAAATCAAACAGACTACCCGATTGGTTGTTCAGACCCACGCCGACGCCCGCGCCAAACAAATTGTGCCCTCCGCCTCGCACGCGCATGCCGTACTTGTTTGCCTTCTGCGTGCCTTCGGTCGGGGCTGCCGGGAAGCCTTCCCCGTAGGCCGACATCGTGAACTCGCCGCCACCGGTGGGCTCGGGGTTGGGGGTGGTCTCCCCNGCAGGATCCGTGTTCTCGCAGTCGCAGCGGTCGTCGAAGGTGTACCAGAAGCCGATGAAACCGATTTCATTCTCGAGCGTCGTGTTGTTCCCGTCCTCGCCGTTGTCGATCAGAATGGCGCCGGGGATGTCGTCCGTCTCGTTGTCCGCCTTGCGCTCTGGGTCACCGCAGCCCAACAGCAGGCAGCTCGAAGCGGCGATCAGCGTGGCTGAGCGCAGCACGGAGGTGGCGGATACGGCACGGGTGGCGAACACGGCACGGGTGGCGAACACGGTGGATGAAGTCTTGCTCAAGTGCACAGTAAGGACCTTTCTCAGGAGGGTACTCCGGTAAAGCGGCGTGGCTATATCATACACCCGCGGACAATACAGCTAGGACGTGCGAGCAGCCCGCTTCGGCTCCCCTGGCTCGATGAGGCTATCCCGCGCTCGCCTCGGTTGGGACCCGATGGGGCTCTCCTGCGATCGCGTCGATCGTAAACTTGTGGGCTTCATCGGGTCGACTCGAGGCACATTGACGCGACCAGGTCGCGCTGGGCGCGATGCGTCAGGTGCTCACACAGTCAGCCTGTATTTTCATAGTACCCATCACGTCCATTGGCCCAGTTCGGACGGGCGAGCTGCGGCTTTGAGCTGCCGCACCGACATCGCACGTCTGGCGACTTTTAGTTGGTGGCGACGATCGATGTGTGATTGACTCGCGCCGCCTCGGCCGACCCCAATATCATCGGACATGGTGGTCAAGGCCGTGAGTTGCAAGCGTTTAAGAAGGAAAAAAGACAGCATGCGAAAGCTGAAAACGTCGATCGTACTGGTCGCAGTCCTATCCTCCACCCCCGCCTTCGCTCAGCCTGAAGCAGCTGCCGGCGAGGCAGCGACTGACGATGCGGCGGCTGCTGATGCGGCAGCTGATGATGCGGCGGCTGATGATGCAGCCGAAGAGCCCGCTGCGGAGCCCGCAC
>JBNKZR010000757.1:0-2475 GCA_050301735.1 Polyangiaceae bacterium
AGGCGTGGGCTCTGGAGTTGGCTCCGGGGTAGGCTCTGGAGTTGGCTCAGGCGTGGGCTCAGGCGTGGGCTCTGGAGTTGGTTCAGGAGTGGGCTCTGGAGTTGGCTCGGAAGTCGGGATCTCTTCGCCCCACAGGAACCCGAGCCGCTGGATGAACTCGCCGTGAGCAGCCGCGTTGGACGCCGCCGCATCCCGACGCGCGCCGAAAGCGAGACACGTCGGCACTTCCACGGAGCGAGGAAAGCCGACGCCCACGGTAACCACGAAGCCGTGCCTCTCCACGCACCGCAATTCGAGGTCGTAGATGTCGCGAAGCGGGCTCCACGACGCCGCCTGCTCCTCGGGCAACGGCGAAAGGGCTAGCTCCCCGTACCACGAGCGGAGCACCGCATCCCGCTCGACCGCTTCGCCCAGGGCACGCTCGCAGGCCTGCTCCCAGGAGGGTGCGATGGCCGCGCCGTTCGAGCGGGCGTAGTTCCAACCGGACTCGCCGCTGGAAGGAAACACCTCGTCGCACAGGACGTCACCGAGCGGCAGCCCGTCAGCACTCTTCATCGCCAGCGGTCGCCCCGCGTGGATCGACTCGACGAGACTGAGACGCTCCAACAGCTCGAAGTAGGCCCGCTCCCAGGGCACACGCCCCAACGCCGCGGCGCTGCCAGTGACAGGTTCTCCTCGAACCTGGACCATCACCCCGGCCAGCTCGATGGGCTGGAGCCCGTCAATCGCTACCGACTCGCTGAAGACTTCAGGCTCAGGCACCCCCGCGGGAAGCGGGAAGTCGCTCATCAGCTGCTGCAAGGTGGAGTTCACGATGCATTTGTTTCTGACTCACCCCTTGGGCACGTGCAAGCCACACTCGCGCTGCGTTTCCAGCTCCCACCACCAGCGTCCTGCTCGTTCGTGCTCACCGGGACGAATGGTGCGGGTGCAGGGCTCACAGCCGATCGAGATGTAGCCACGACTGTGCAGCTCGTTGTAGGGCACGCCCTTGTCCCGGATATAGGCCCAAGTCTTTTCGCTCGACCAATTGGACAACGGGTTGAACTTCATACGTCGCGGACCCTGACCCCAGGTGCTACCCGCCGGCAGCTCCGCTGCGTCCAACTGCACCACGGGCAGGCTCTTGCGCGTGACGCTCTGATCTTTGCGTTGCCCGGTCACCCAAGCATCGACGTTCGCCAGCGCGCGCGTCAGCGGTTCGACCTTGCGAATGGCGCAGCACTCGGAGTGACCGTCTTCGTAGAAGCTGAAGAGCCCCTTCTTGCGAACGAAGGGCTGCAGCTTGGCCGGATCCGGAGAGTAGAGCTCAATCGCGATGCCGTAGTGCCCGCGGACCTTGTCGATGAAACGGTAAGTCTCCGGGTGCAGTCGACCCGTATCCAACGAGAAGACCGAAAACGGCAAACCGAGCTGCGATGCCATGTCGATCAACACGACGTCCTCCGCACCGCTGAACGAGATCGCGCAGCTGGAACCGAATCGCTCCAAAGCATACCTCAGGATCTCTTGTGGCGAGGCGTCGTCGAAACGCTCCGCGAGTTGTTCGGGACTGCTTTCGTCCTTGGACGCGGCACTCGCGGCCTTGGCTTTGCCGAATTGCTCCTTCGTGAACTTGATGGCGCTGACGTAGACCTTGGTCGCTTGGCCCTCCTCTTCCACGATGAAGAACGGAGCGAGCTCCACCCCGTGTTCTTTCCCCAAGCGCATACCCTCGGAGTCCTCGTTGCCCTCCTCGGCCCAAGCCACTCGGTCGATGTGCTCCCAGTACCCACGGTTCCTGAGCATCTCCTCCGCCTGAGCGCACTTCTTGCAAGGCTCGCCATTGAGCAAGCGCTTCTTGACCATCGTGATCCGCTTCGCCATCGGGCCTCGCAACATCGAGCTGTTGTGAGGATGGGTCAAGGTCGGCGTCGGGAGGCCCGGCTTGCGGGTCGACTAGAAATCTTGTGCGCCGCCCGGCGCTGGTCTACGCCAGCAGAATGAAGTGCCCGGCGTGTGGTGCTCTACTGGGGGCAACGGACCCGCGATGCAGCTACTGCGGAACGGTCACCCCCTACGGAGCACAACTCGAACATCAGCGCCAACACCAGGCCGCACAGCTGGAGGCCGTTCGCGAGCACAACGAGCAGAGCCGGCAACAGAAAGTGCTCGCCGATGCGCGCATGTCGCTCGCGCGCACCTCGCGCCACGCGCTGTTTTGGAGTCTCGGTGGACTCGTGCTGTGCTGCGCCTTCGTGCCCAGCGTCGTGGGTATCGTCATGGGCTTTCGCGCCCGAAAGATGGCGAGGAAGTATCAGCTGGTGCTGCCGGTTCAGGCAACGGCCGGGCTCGTTCTGGGCTTCGTCGGAGTGCTGGCAGGTGCGGGCCTCATCACGATCGGTATCATCGAGGGCGAGAAGCGCGAGGAGCGCCTGGCCGCAATCTCGAAGGAGCTGGGTGATCGCGCGGATGTTCGAGAACTGCAGCACCCCG
>JBNKZR010000758.1:0-2472 GCA_050301735.1 Polyangiaceae bacterium
GGCGCGCATAGATCCGCCCGACGTCCCAGTCGTCGCTGGCGCGCTCTTCCAGATCGAGCTGCTCCTGGGTGCGATCCAAGCCGGAAATCGAGTCGAGAGATTGGTAACTCGCGGCCGCTCCCACCGAGAGCAGCCTCCAGCGCAGTTCGATGGCCAGCTCCGACGACCAACCCCAGCCGTAGTAGTAGCCCTGTTTCCGCAGGATGCTCTTGCCCTGTGCCTCGTCGCGTCGCGCAGACCACCAACGCTCATAGGGCAATGAATTGGCCGCGGAGAAGTCTGGGGACACCCGCGCGCGCAACTCCAACTGCAGGTCGAACCACCGAAGCAGCGCTTTGTGATAGAGCCCCCCAATGTGCAGCAACCCCACCTGCTGCTTGAACTCCGTTGCTCGGAAGACCGAGTAGTCGAAGCCCAACCCCAAGCCTGTCGTTGCGGCATGCCCCCCGCGGGGCGCGCCCGCTTGATGGTGGACCCCGGCCAGCACCGAGTGCCCCGAAAACTCGAGGCCCGCCGGTTCGGTGCTGAAGTGAGTCGCCACGGCGAGCCGCGTCCAGAGGCCCTGAGCAAACCAACGTTCGCTGGCCCGGTCGGTGCCGTAGCCGGGTATCGCCATCAACTCCGAGGACAAACGCAGCGAGTGCCTGATCGAGTCCGTCTTCGCGGTGCGCAGCGCGCCCACGCCATAGGCAGCCTCGAACTCGTGGGCGACATCAGCGTCGAAACCCAAGGCGTCGCGACGCGCCACCGGAGGGGCACTCACGCCGTCGAGCGCTCGGTGCAGTGCCGTGGGCAAGCCGAGTGACCACGCCAGCAGGTTCTGCGCCAACGCACCGCGCCCCGAGTTCACGTACAGACCAAACGCGTGGAAGGCTTCTCCAAGTCCGATGCCTCCCAGCGGTGTAACGAAGAAGTCGTTGTAGCTCGTCCGTTCCTGAAACTCGAGACCGTACTCCCAGGCCATGCTCGTGAGCTTGGTGTAGACGGCGGCCTCCAACACGTTCAACCCATTGCTGCGGGCGAACGCGTAGTATGCGCTCCCGACGAACGGGTGAGCGACGTAGTTGATGGAAAAGTCGTTATTGTCGAGGCGCACGGCTTCCCAACGGAAGCGCTGCTTGATGCTGAGGCGGTCCCAATCAGCGAGGTTGCGGTCGATGTCCAGCCAATACCAAACAGCACCCAAACCCAAGAAGCCGAACATCTCCAAGGCAGCACGCCCATAGTGAGCATCGCCAGAGTGAAGCCAAGCCGCAGGCAGGGGGGGCAGTTGCTCGTCGTCGGCTGACGACGTCAAACCCTTGCGGCTATCGTTTGATTCGCGTTCGACACCGACGCTAGTGGCGCTGGCTTTGGAAGACGGCCCAGCCGTCGCGGAGGGCGCGAAGGCGCACGCCGCCATCAACGCGCCGAGGGACCCGGCCGCCTTCATCACTTCCCGAGCGTGGCACTCCGAGGGCGAGGCGTGTTGCGACTCCCCGGTGCCAACGCCGGCCGCGGCCAGAATCGAGGACGATAGAACGTCCCATTGAGCAGCACGTTGAGTTTGAGCCAACGAATGAAGGTGATCACCAGGGCCCGCTCCACGGGCTCTGGGCCGTTCCAAAACTCCGCCAACGTCTGCGGGGCATCGAACATGTCGTAAACCGCCCGCTCCAGACATTTGACGGGCGTGCCGTGATAGAGCGAAGAGAGCCCAACGGTGCTGTTGATGACGACCGTCCCGCGTGCCCGCCTAAGCAAAGTCGGCAAGTGCACGTCGTGCACGTACACGATGCGGTTCTGCAGGCCGTGTCGCTCAGCCAGGTCCCGAAGAAGCCGGGTGTAATCGCGGAAACCACGGTCACGAGGGTGGTGTTTGAAGACGAGCCACGCGTCCTGCGGTGCTGCATCCGCGAACGAAGCCACGACCTCCTCGATGAAGTCCCGCACGTCGTCGAAGCGTGAGTTCTTGACTTGAAAGTCGTCATGCACCTGCAACGGCACGAGGAAGTAGTCGCCCTGATGGCGCTTGATTCGCCGTCCGGCGAAGAAGTCGAGAAAGACATGATACACCTTTCTCACAGCGCTCAGATTCCAGCCGAGCGCTTGGGGCCCGGCGCGCATGTCTCGATGGTGGGGATAATGCGGGTACCGCGCCGAGAAGTACGTCAGCACGACCGAGTACATGATGGCGTACCAGGCTACCCACCAGAAAGTGACGCCGACGGAGCGCGAACGCGGTGGCTCCGGCAATGACAGGTGGCGATAGAAGTCCAACGACCGCGGCACCGTGGTCTTGAAATTCGTGCCGCCACGCTCGAACGTGATGTAGTCGGGCCGCAGGTAACCTTCCTCGAATACCCGGACGTCGATGCTGGCGCGCTTGGCCACCTCTGCCGCGGCGAGGTGGTAGCGCCGACTGTCCCCGAACATGAACACCGTGTCGATCGCGTGGGCTCTGAGCTGCCGCTCGAAGTACTCGGGCCAGTC
>JBNKZR010000759.1:0-2470 GCA_050301735.1 Polyangiaceae bacterium
CCGGATCCGCTACCGCCAGTTCCACCGCCGCCTGTGCCAGCGCCGCCACCCGCACCACCAGTGCCGCCTGCTCCGCCGCTGCCTGCTGAACCGCCGCTGCCTCCGGCTCCGCCGCTGCCTCCGGCTCCGCCACTACCGCCTGCGCCGCTGCTGCCCCCGGCACCGCCACCCGTGCCGCCGCCGCTGCTGCCGTCGTCTTCCACCGTCCCGAAGGAGATGCGGTCTACCAGCCACGTGCCCGCTCCTCCCGGAACGTTGAGCTGAACTTTGATTGTGAGGTCGTCGTAGGTTGCCGTGTTGAGTTGGTTCTGCACGGACGCGGGGATGGGGAAGGTCAGACGCACCCACTCGTTCAAGGGCGTGCCTTGCAGCGATTGCTCGGGCAGCTCTTGCCACCACATGCCGAGCGAAGGCACCACGAACGCGACCTTGACCGAGCCGCGCCAGTACGGATCGGGGAAAGGCTCGGGCTGCAACACGTCGAGCGTCAGCTCGGGGCCGACCGGGGCCACGCTGCCCAGAGGCGTGCTCGTAAGCTCCGTCCCGCCCGTGCCAGCGCTGTAGGCGAGCGAACTCGAACCATGTACGGCGTTGGAGCTCAAAGTGATGCCGCCAGCGCTCGATGTCCACGCGCTCAGGGTCTCGAAGGAGAGGACCTCGCCAGTCGTCGAGAGCGCTGAGCTCGTCGTCGCCGTGCCGTCAGCTGCCTTGTTTTGCCCGCAGCTGAGCAAAAGTAACGTCAGTAGCGGCGCCGTCAGCCAAACCCTCGTCCGTGTGATCGCGTTCATGACTCTGATCCCCGTGTGCCGTTTCGTGAAACACCCTGCGCACGCTGGGAGGTCGGTGGACCCGTCCGCGATGCGTGGGCTCATGATGTCCAGGGAATTCGCTATTCGTCTAGAGTTAACAAGCTGCCAGAGTTCCGGCCGGGCCGAATGTCGTGGGAGAATTCACGACGGGGTCCAGGTCGCCGTCGAGGCTGGAAGTTGATCGAAAAAGGAAAGAAGGGCGAGTCTCACCGCACAGAACGAATTCAGGGCGGGCTACGCACACGCGAAAAACCGGAAGCGCTCCCGACGCCGATTCGCTGCTATTGCAGCACGAAAGAGCACCATCGAGCCTGGACCGATGCACTGGAGCGCTGGGATGGAGAGCTCGCCGGTGTGTCTTCCCCAACACAACGAGTCTATCTTTTCGACTCGATGGCCCGGTTGCGCCGTGACGAAATGACGACACCTAACCCAAGTGAGCTGAACCATCTTGGCGTCCACCTGCGCGCGAAGGGTCGACCTAAAACCGTTGATAACGGATGCTGACGCGCACGGCGCGGTGTTGATTAGTCACAATCGCTGACAAGCTCCGTCAGGAGCCTGAGCGCAGCACTTCGACGTCGTTGCTGCGAGGGGCAGACGACGAATGCCCGGACTTGACGCTTCGGGCTCTCGGTTGCTGCGGTTCACAAACGACGAACGCCCGGCGATGACCGGGCATTCTTTCGAAGTGTTGGCTGACTCGACTCTTCACTCAGCCGCGTCGACTCTTCGCTCATCCGCGTCGGCTTCGACGTCGTCGAGCGCAGCCTCGTCATCCGAGGCGTCTTCTTCGGTGGGGCTGTCGTCGGGTACGGGGGCGCCGGAGGCGAGGAGAAAGCCCATGGCGCGCAGCAGACGACGGTCGTGGATGGCTTGGCGTGCAACCGTCGACCACTCCTTGTACCAGGACCACATCTCCTCTTCGGCTCGAGCGATGTCTTCAGTGCTGGGGGTGATTGCCTGGGGCGCCTCGGGTCTGGTTTCGAGTTGCTTCAAGAGGGATTCGATCTGACTGACGACCGCTTCCGTCAACCCGCGCTTGGCGAGTAGCTGGCAGGCCTCGGTATCTTTGGCTTCGCCGCTGCTCTCCAAATCGCGAACGCGCTCGACGAAGGTGTTCGTGCTGACGCTGACCTCGACGCCTGTGGTGCGACGCAAGTTGAGGAATACGCGCTTGCCGACCGGGGGATGGTGACGCTCGAGTGCCATGCGACAGATGGGGAACCACTTGTTTTCGAGCTTGTCGAGCGAATCGTAGATGTGACCCCGTTGAGGAGCAACGCGCGGTACCTTGAGCAGATGGGTACCGCTGGCCCGACGTAAAAGCCTCCAGCCCTCTTCCAGATCGGACTCGTCAAAGCCGTGAGCAGCGAGCGCTCCAAACGCCCGAGGGTGGCGGATGCCGCGCAAGAACTTGAGTACGCGTCCGCTCTTCTGACCAATCGTTAGACTCATCTTTCTATCCTTTGTCGTGTCATTCAATGGCGGCCCCGGCTGCACCTCGAAGCCGGCAAGAACCGCCCGTGGCGATACCCCGTTCGCTACTCCGAGCTGCTCGACGCAGACGCGCCGACGCTCGCCGCGCTCCGCAGCTACGTTCCCGACTTCGAGTTCGTTCTCGACGATCTGCCAGGCCAGTTCGATTCGGAGCTCGCCGC
>JBNKZR010000760.1:0-2468 GCA_050301735.1 Polyangiaceae bacterium
CGTAGATGCCGTAGCCGGCAATGCCGAGCGCCACCCCCAGCACACGCACGACCCAACGCAGATTCCGTCTTCGCCGCTCCTGAGCGCGGCGTGACGGGAGCCCGGGAATGCGTAGCTCGTCGATGGCGGAATCGACTGGGGCGCGTCGGCTTGGAGCGCGGCTGGATGCCGGACGCGAACTCGCTGGCCCACGTGGCGGCGGCGCGGGGCTCGGGGGCGAACTCGGCGCTGTGCGTTTCGAACTCGGCGCTGTGCGTTTCGAACTCGGCGCTGTGCGTTCCGAGCTCGGAGGCGGTCCGGAAGACGAGCGGCGAGCGTCACCCAAGTCGTTGCGAACCCCGACGGAGCGAGGTGGCGGCGTCACTTTCGGGCCCCGTTGCGACGACGTGCCCGGGCGCAACGTCGAGCGCTGCGAGGGCACGTGACGCGAGGGACCCAACGTCGGCGGCGCTTGCTCTTCATCGAGCACTGGCTCGTGACCTCCCAGCGGAGGCGGTGGGGTCGGACTCTGCGGCGTGTGCGAGCGCGAAGGGCTCGTTGCCTTCGGCGTCCCGATGCCGAGAATGGTGCTGCCGCCGCGCGGGTCGGGGCCCCGCGAACGCTGTGCGTCTTGGGATACCGCCGCCACCGAAGTGCGCGCGGGCTGCTCCACTTGCGGCTTCTCGATCGGAGCCCTGGGCGTCACTGGCGGCTGCTCGACCACGGCTCGAGGTGTCTTGGGCGCAGGCTCCATCGCCTCGGCGGTCGGCGCTGCGGATACGGGCACCGGCTGAGAACGCCTGACGGGTGCGTCATCGGGCGCGGACCCGATGCGAACCGAGGGCGCCGGCGCCAGCACGTCCGCCAGCTGCTCCTCGTTCTTGAGCGCTCGAGGCTCGGGCTCCTGGTTCGCCAGCATCTCCGGCGGCAGCGCGGGACGCACCGAGGCGGACGACACCTTCGGCGTGGGCGTTCGTGCCTCTTCAGGCGGAGGCAACGGCTCGTGAGGCTCAGGGTTACTCGGCACGACCGCCGGCTCCTCTGACGGGGCCTGTCCGAGTCCGCGGGCCGTGTCGAGAGCAGGGAGTGGGGGCAGCACCGCGGACTCCAGAGGCTCGTCCAGCGCCTCTTCGAGACCGGCCGCCAATGCCGCGGCAAAATCCTGCGGCGGGGGTGCCAGCCCCGCGCTCCGTACGTCTTCTTCTTCTTCGGCCATCGACAGCTTCGACGGCTGCTGCGGCATCACCGCATGGCTCCCCCCTTGGGTTGGGGGCTTACTGACACGAACCCCTGCCGTCTGCACCGGCTCCATGGGCGGCGCCGACGGGCGGAAGGAATGGCGGCTGGGGCGTGAGGTGCGTTGGGAGGGCCGCCGCTCGAACGCGTCATCAGGAGACTGTGACTCCAGCTCCGGCCGCTCCTCGGACTCGGGCGCATGGTCCCCACCGGCACCTGAGGTACCTGGGATCACGCTGCCGGCCGTGTCCGTGGCGTCCGCGGCTTGCACCAGCAAGCCCTCGAAGTACAGCTTCGAGATGACCTCCAACGTCGACAGATCCTCGAATGGGGACTCGTCGATCACGGCCATCAACGACCGCGTGCCATCCAGCAGGCGGATGATGCCGTTCAACTCGTCGGGGATCTCGGGCAAGCGCTCCAGCAACAGATCCGAGTTGACGTCGAAGACGGCAGTGCTGGACGGCAGTTGCTCGGCAAGGCGGCCCCACTCGTCGACCCGACGCATGCCCTCCATCAGCAGGGCCTGAGTCGAAGTCGTCATCACGACCTCGTTGTCGATGGAGCGGAACTGCACTTCGAAGTTGCCGTGCGTCCACAGTAGTGCGCGGTAGATGGCCTCCTCGCCGCGCAAACGCCCGTGCTCCGCGTCGATGATTTGCCCGTCGCGGAAGTACACGACGACCTCTCGCTGACCGCTCGTGATGCGCGCAACACCGCTCTTGCGACTCACTTCCAGCGTCTGCAACAGATCGACGACGCCCATGTCGTCGAGGGTTCCAGAGAAGCGCGTGCGCGAACTGACCGTACCCGTCGCGATGCGCTGCTGTGTCTTGCGCGCCAGCAGGATGTTCACGCGCGTGATCAGCTCGCGCACGAAGATGGGCTTGGTGAGGTAGTCTTCGACTCCGAGTTCTAGACCGCGCACCTTGTCCTCGATCGACGTCTCCGCGGTCAGGAACACGATGGGGATGCTGTTGAACTCGGGCTTCGACTTCAGATCAGCGACGAGCTGGAAGCCGTCCAGGCGCGGCAAGCGCGTGTCGGTGAGGATCAAGTCCGGAACGGCGAACTCGAGCTTCTCCAGCGCGTCCGCACCATCGCTGGCCGTCGTCACGCTGAAACCCTCGTTCTTGAGACTCACCTCGAGTACGCGCACGCTGCGCGGATCGGCGTCGACGAGGAGTAGCTGAGGTTTGGCCATGGACTCGTTCGCGGCAGGAAGATCGCCCAGTTACGACTTAGCAGAGGCG
>JBNKZR010000761.1:0-2466 GCA_050301735.1 Polyangiaceae bacterium
GATGCCGCCGAAGTGGTGCTGCAACAGATCTTCCCCGAGGGCCGCACGTTCTTGGCGCTGGCCCACAAGGATCAGTGGGCGGAAGCCGAACGTCGCCTGCAGGTGATCGAGGACAACGACCTCGAGCCCGCGATCACCAGCGCCGTCGGCGGCACCGAGTACCTCGAGCAGGTGCGAGCGACACATCAGTCCTACGGCGCCGCTCTCAACATCACCGAGGCTGCGGGGCCCAGCATCGACGTCGACCTGAAAGAAGGCGTGGAAAACCTGCGCTCCGCGATTCGTGGCTACATGTTGCAGGTGATGGCCTGGGCCAATCAGGACCTCGCCAACCAGGCATCCGCCGAAAACGCCCTCGCCCCACTCGTCGCTGCTCACGAGGAGTGGAAGTCCCGTCGCTCAGGCAGTGCCGAAGCTGCAGAGCCGTCGGTAACCCCAGAAACACCGGTCCCGGAGGTGACCTGAGCACTGAATAGATACCTTGGAGTTTTGGGTTTCAAAATGTCAACGAGCGCCGCTTGCGGCGCTCGTTGCTTTTTTGTGCACAGAACCGAGCTCGGGGCAAACCGCTCCTCGTTTCACGGCTCTGCCCAGAGGCGCAGCAGATTGAACTGCGAGCGCCGTAGTCTGAGCACGTGCTCGGTGGCAGCACCCGATGCTTCCAGATCGGTGGCGAGCTGTGCCAGGTCGAAGACCAGCTTGCGCTTCGCCGGGTCGCGGATCTGACTTTGGATCCAGCTGATGGCGACGCGGCGGGAGCCGCGCGTGACTGGCTCCACCCGGTGAATGGTGGAGGCCGGATACAAGACCGCTTCGCCAGCCCGACCCCGTACGCGCTGGGTACCGTAATCGCTCTCGAACACCAAGTCGCCGCCCTCGTACTCCGAGCAATCCGTCAAGAATACCGTGAGCGAAAGGTCCGTGCGCAAGGCACCGCTGGCGCTGCCCATCAGCGGCAAATCGAGGTGGTTGCCATAACCCATGCCATCGTCGTAGCGACAGAATTCCAACGGCAGGATGACCTTCGGCAGTGCCGCCGCCTTGAACCCAGGGTGTTGTGACAAGCGTTCGAGGATGAGGCGCCCCGCCGTCCGTGAGGTCTCGTGTTCACGCGCCACGGTGAGGCTGTGTTTGACCTCCCGCGTGCTGCCATGTGCGCTGCGCTTGCCGTCCTGCCAGGGAGCGGCGTCGAGTGCGTCGTGCACCGCTTCCAGGGTCTCGTCGTCGAGCAGATCTGGCAGTGTGACGATCATCTCGCGCTCAGCACCACGATGATCTTGCCATTGGTGGTTTCCACGCTGACCAAGTCGTCGGCGCCATCCCCGTTCAGATCACCGACGGCCAGGCGGGTGGGGTTCGAGTTTCGACCCGTGGAGACCATCAGTGGCTCGCCAAACCCGCCGCTGCCATCGCCGGAGAAGATAGCGACCGCGCTGAGGCTCGGCACCGTGACGGCGAGATCGGTGTGGCCATCGGCGTCGAAGTCGCCCACCCTGACGTCGGCTGGCGCGCCGTCGTTCGGGACGTCGCCGACACTCAGCGCCATGAAACGTTCGCCAGCTGCGACCTCGGCGAAGTCGCCAGCGCCGATGCCGTCGCCGAACAAGACGTCGAGTTCGCCGCTGCCTTCCAGCGTGGTGACCACGTCGTCGAAGCCGTCCTCGTTGAAGTCACCGACGTCGAGTTGTAGCGGGCGACCACCCACCGCCGTCTGTGTGCCGGGCTCGATCTCCAGCGCCGAGGTCGCGCTCGTGTACTGCACTGGCGAGCGCTGGATGCCGGTCACCATCGAGTGTACGATGTATTGCGCACTGCCGAGTGTTGCCAACGCGCCGTCTCTCGAGCCCTGTCCGTTGAACTCGCTGGACGCGGTGAGGTACGCCTCGTCACTCTCGCCCGAAGTCACGACCAGCATCAGATCGGTCTCGGAGACGATCAAGAGGTCGTCGCTCGGGCCGCTGCCCGAGACATCCGCGACGAAGAGGTTGTCTGGAGTGCCTTCGGCGAAGGGTGGCTCCAGTGGCGGGCCGACAGCCCCGCCACCCGTGCCGAACGCGATGAACGGTTTCGTCTTGCGGGCGATGCCCACCACCACGTCCAGCAGCGTATCGTCGTTCAGCTGACCCACGCTCACCGCAATGGCACCGGCCGGATGAAATGCAGTTTCTGGCAGTGCGAGGGTCGGCGTGGCATCGCCGAAGTTGCCCGCACCATCGTTGGGGTAGACCATCAAGTCGCCGCTGTTGGCGACCACCAAGTCCAAGCCCGGCGTCTCGTCCCACTCGCCGACGGCGACGTCCGTAGCCACTGCGTCCGGCACGACGACCTCGGAACAGATCCTCCATCCGGGTGCGGGGTCCTCGTCGCACACGACTTCTGGCGCGGGTGCAGGTGCTGCTCCGGTGCCTCCTGCTGCCGAGTTACCGCCAGCACCCTCGCTGCCATCACCAGTGGAGACACCTCCGG
>JBNKZR010000762.1:0-2464 GCA_050301735.1 Polyangiaceae bacterium
GTTCGTTGCTCGTCTTCTCGGGCGTGCCCGGCGAAAGACCCGTGCGGTGCTGACGGATGCGTACCCGCACGAACAGCGGCGCTGCGCTTTCGACCTCGAGCTCCGTCTCGCCCGGGGCCACGGCGATCTCGAGGGCTCCCGTCGCCGGCCGACGGATCTCGGCGTGATGTTCGACCTTGCCGATGCGCAGCTTCAGCTGGGCACCCGCTTCGGGTACCGAGTCGGGCTCCACCACGAGGCTCGCCAGGGTGGGCGTGTCCCCTGGCGGCAGCGGAACCGTGATCTTGCCTCCGAGTTGGTACCAGCGACGCGACTCGATCAACGTCTCGCACGGCGCCTGACCTGAGCGTGGTACGCGAGCCACTACCGGGGGCCCGCGTGAAACGGAAAAATCATAGGCGCCCTTGGCTAACAGCACCCGCGACGTGCGGCCCGGAACGACCAACACGGAGAGCGGCTCGCCGGAAATCGACACCTTGCTGTCGTTCGGCAACTCGCCATCATCAGCCGGCAGGGGCCGAAACGGTACCGAGATGTGCGTTCCCACGCCCGGCGCTATTTCGAAACGTTGGGGCTCCGCGCCGAGACGAGTCCAGCGCAGTCCCACCGGGCCCTCGATGTCGCACAGCTCCTCGTCGAGTTTCGGCTGCGGCGTCTGCCACCGCAGTTCACCCCCCGCGGCATCGTCCGGATCCAGCGTCGTCCACGGCGAGACGCGCCGCCAAAAGGTGCGCGCCAGACGACGGTAGTCGGCGCGGAAGGGCGTCGAGGCTGAACGCTCCTCGAGCGCTGCGGCCGTCGCCGGACGCAAACCATCTGTCGGTGGCAGTATCAGGTCGACCAACGCGCGGTGGGTCAACGCCCGCGACGGCTCCATCTGCGCGATGCCCGCCAAGAAGCGCGCCCGCAGCGGCTCGTGCTGCTCGGGCTCCACCGCAGGAACGTCGCGCGCCGCGTGGATGCGGCCGAACACCCACTCGCGCAAGACCGTCGCCTGTTCGGGCGGAGCGGAAGCCGCCGCTTCCCAGAACTCCAGGAGCTGCTCTGCGACGGTGCGCTGCTCGGAGAAGCGCGGCAACAGTACGCTCCAAAGCAGCGCCCGCAGCGGCACTCGCGTCTCCGTTTCGAGCAGCCGATGTAGCCTCTCGCCACTCTTGGCTGAGCGCAAACGTTCGTCCAAAACGAGCAGTCGCAGCAGCTGATCGGTGGCCTCGGCGCCGTCACCGATCTCCTGCAGCGCGCCATCCAGCAAGGCCGAAGGTGAACGCAAGTCACTGGGCTCGAAGAGAGCGACCTGAGCTGCGACGGCCTTCGTGGCTACCTTCAAGCGCCCCGCCAAGACGACGATGCGCGTCGTGGCCCCACCGCGCAGGACCACGCGACTCGACTTTGGCGGCGTCCAGCGCTCTTCAATCATGCTGCGCTCGGGGATGATGCGCACCTGCTCGCTGACCAGTTCGTCGCCTTGGAGGATCTGATAGCGCGCGTCTTGTCCGGCCCAAACGCTGATGGCGAGGCGCAAGACGTCCGCCCGCTCGGCGGCAAACGTCAGCGTCTGCCCTTGGCCGACGCTGTACCAGCGCTTGCCCTCGGCGTCCAACTCGACGGGGCCACTCGCCCCGCCGACGACGACGGGCTCTTCGAGGAAGAACGGACGCAGCAAGGGCCGGATCAAGTAGGAGCCCGCAAGCCAACGCGCCGCCAACCAGCGCACGGCTGCGCGCTCGAGCTCAGCGCGACGCGGCTCCGGCACCTCACGCAGGGCTTCGAAGACGAGGTTGCGTTGCACCACCAAGGCGTCGAGCAAGTCTTGCCCTTCGCCATCCGGCAACACCGGCGTGGGCCGCGCCGGATCGGCGAGCACCTCTTGGATCTCCGCATCCAGCCGATGAAACGCGAGCTGGTCACGGACGGGAACCGCAACCCGCACGCGCACGGACTGTTCTGCTTCGACACGCACACCGACGAAACGCGCGTAGCCCCAGGTCGGGACCCGGATCACCGCGCGCCCCGTCTCCGCGGCATGCCACACGATGGCATCCGGCAACTCCAGGCTGCCATACACGAAACCCGGGACGAAACTCTCAGCGCTGATCTCGACGATGTCTCCCTGTCGTACCGGTACCAGCAGCACGCGCCCCTGGGGCAGCGTCACCTCGGCGTCCGGACCGTACACTTGCCACGGCTCCGTGCCGGATGGATGCTTCGTCGCGGGCCACGGCAGCGAACGCAGCTCGGCAGCGGGCCCCCACAGCATGCGCGGCAACTCGTCGGCCCTCGCGTTCGAGTGGCTCACGAGCAGCAAGGCGCAGACTCCCAGTAACCAGACGCAACACCTCAGTAGCCAGACGCGACACCTCGGCAGCCAGCCGCATCCACCCATGACCCAGGTCCCGCGCTGCGGCGTGCGGGCACAGCCGGTCAGCGGACGTCGAAGCCGAATACCGGGGCTGGATGGAGCGCT
>JBNKZR010000763.1:0-2448 GCA_050301735.1 Polyangiaceae bacterium
CAGAAATTCAAAGGTATTTTTCAGATAATTGCCAGGTGAAAAATCCAATTTATAAATGCTAACCAGGTAGCCACCATAAACACCGATAATGTCTGCAATCAGAACCAGAAAAGGAAGGGTAAGGATGCCGGCCAGAAGGCGTGGTCCGACGAGGTATTTAAAAGGATGTGTTGAAAGCGTAATTAAGGCATCGATCTGTTCGGTCACACGCATGTTGCCGAGCGTCGCGGCGATCGCCGAGCCGGCGCGCGCGGTCACCATCAGAGCGCCCAGCACGGGCCCGAGCTCGCGCGTCAGTGATAGCGCGACCAGAGCGCCCACCATCTGCTCGGCACCGAAGCGTTCGAGGGCATTGTAGCCCTGGAGTGCGAGCACCAGACCGGTGAAGCCCGCCGTCAAGGTGATCACCAACAGTGACCGGTTGCCGATGAAGAACAAGGACTCGAAGACAGCTCCCACGCGACGCAATCCCTTGGGGACACTGAAGAGCGCGTGCCCGAGGAAGATCGTTGCGCGACCTGCATCGCCAGTGAGCTCGATGCTCGCTCTGCCGAGGGCTCCGAGCGGTGTCAGTATCGGTGGCGTCTCGGGCGCTGTCACCGCCAACTCCCCTGGGTTTGGATGCTGCATGCCCGGCCGCAGGTATTCAACGATTCGGCGATGTCGTCAACCCGCCTGCGTGGGGCAGGGGGGCCTGAAAGTGGTGGGATACTGCGGGTGTGGGTGTTGACTCCGCTTGGAAAGCGGCGGCCGCGAGCGTCCATCGCTGCCGAAAGCATGTTAGCTTTGCCTCGATGAGTATGGCGACGGCGCCGTTGGTCGGTTCAACGCCGGCCTCACCGGAAACCGCACGTTGGTCGGGCTTGCTGGAGTTCCTTCTGGTCGGGGGGGCCACATTGGTCCTGTTGCCGCTGGCTTGGCTCTACCAGGACCTCGTGGGCGTCGACACCTCCGAGTACACCGTGAGCTTCGTCGCTTTCTACGCGGCCTACATCATCAACGACCCGCACTTTGCCGTCACCTACGTCCTGTTCTACCGAGACGCCAAGAATCGAGCCTTCGGTGACGTTTTCGGTCCGATGCAGCGCCTGCGCTACATCGTCGCAGGAGCGCTCGTCCCCGTCGTTCTGCTGGGCTGGGGGATCTACGCTCTGGCATCCGCCACGCCACAAACCCTCGGGCTGATGATGCAGCTGATGTTCTTCTTGGTTGGCTGGCACTACGTCAAACAGGGTTTCGGAGTCCTGAGCGTGCTGTCGTTGCGCCGGGGCGTTGGCTTCACCCGGTTGGAGCGCTGGGTGATCCTGGCGCACTGCTTCCTCGCTTGGGCCTACGCTTGGTCCACGCCCGCGGACATGGGAAGCCAGTACGAAGAGAGCGGGGTCGTCTACACCTCCATAGCGCACCCTCCGGGCTTGGAAACGGTGACGGAGGTACTATTTTTTGCGAGCGCCGCGGCGCTGCTCTACGTGTTGTTCTTCAAGTGGCGGCGTGAGGGGCGTCTGCCTCCGCCAGCGCCCCTGGGCGGGCTGCTCATCACCGTGTGGATGTGGACGGTCTACTCCGATCTGGACCCGCTGCTTTCTTACGTGATTCCGGCGCTGCATTCGATCCAGTACTTGTACTTCGTGTGGCTGCTCAAGCGTGGAGAGACGCGGCAGCTGGTGGGGGAGTTCGGGTCCGCTGGGCGCCGCCTGCTGCTTTTCGGGGCAACGACGCTGGTGCTCGCGTTCTTCATCTTTCACGGGGTTCCGGAGACGCTCGACGAGAACTTCGTGATGAAGGACGAACTGGCCCCGCTCGGCCCGACGCCGTATTTAGCCGCCATCGTAACGGCCGTTAACATTCATCACTACTTCATGGATTTCGTGATTTGGCGCCGCGAAAATCCCGACACGCGATTCCTGCGAGCCTGAACCATGGGACGCTGCTCGCTTTCGTCCGCCAGCTAGTCGAAGGCTGACGAAAGCGACAGGTTGCTTTGGCGGAGCTTCTTTCCGAGCCCAATCGTCAAATTGCGGTAGAGCACCAGGGCTATGTCGGGTCGGGAGCGGGCCAGTTCAGTGAGTGTGTCTTGAGTCAGGCGCGCCAGCGTTGTCTCCGAAGTGGTGCGCGCGGCAACCGATCGTGGTGTCTGCGTCAGCATGGAAGATTCGCCCAGCGCGTCGCCGGCGCCAACGCTGCCCAGCTCGCACCAGGGGTTGCAGCCACTGGAAACCGAGACGTTGCCGGACAAGACGACGTACAGACAGTCGGCAGCGTCGCCCGGTCGAAACAGAACTTCTCGAGCGTCGGCGTGGACGACCTGGCAGCTGGCTGCCACCCGACGGATCTGGTCGTCGTTCAGTCCGTCGAGCACGGGTAGGGCCGTCAGGACAGACGACACCTCGGGCAGCACGAATTGCTCGTTCACGCGAGCGATCACCGACTCGGCGACGTGCGCGGCTG
>JBNKZR010000764.1:0-2437 GCA_050301735.1 Polyangiaceae bacterium
GACGTAGGTGCCGCGGAGCAATAGCTGCTTTCCGTGATGTGAGAGGGCTACGAATAGGGAGAGGCGTTTCGAAGTCCGCCTAACGCCCTGCCATTCACCCGCAGCGGGCGGGGAGGGCAGTTCGGTCGGCGAGACGACCACGAAGAAGCGGCGGCGATCAGCCGCCTCCTGCTGGGGCATGACAGCAAGGCGAGGCGGTGAAGGCCCGCTGTCGGTGTGCAATGGCCTGTTGGGCGGCAGTAAAGGTCTGTGACGGTGGAACAGTGATTCCGTTGGATGTGTGGGTGGCACTTTGCCCAGGCGGGTTCAAGGCGGGACAAGTTCGGTCGCTGTGGTATTGGAGATTCTATGCGGTTTCGGGCAGTGGTTGCAGCGGGAAGTGTATTGGTGACGATGGCGACGAGCATCAGGGTGGATGCTTGCGATTGTTCAGAACCACCATTTCGAAATGAGTTTCAGGTTGGCCAGGGGGTTGTGCCGAGGAATGCGCCTGGAGTCCCGTGGTGGTTTACGCGCGGCGATGGGGTATCGGACTTGAGAGAAGTTCTGACATTGGAACAGCTTGGCGATGGTGGGGCGAGGGAGGTGGAGGTCCGGGTCACGGAGATTGGTTGGGGGAGCTACGTGGCTGGTCCGGCGGAGGGTTGGCTAGTCGGCGAAAGGTATCGGGTCTCGTCGGATTTGGGTGGGGCGGTGTCCGGTCCGTCGGATCTTCAAGTCGCCGCAGCTGAGTTTGAGATTGCGGGCGACTTGAACGCGTCGCTTTCGTTGGCGTTGCAATTCGAGCCGATGTTCGTGGGCGAAATACCGATGCAGAGTAGCGAAGGCTCCTGCACCCAGACGGCGAAGGCGTCATACGTTGATCTGGCGTTGGAGCTACCGGAACTGGGTGAGGTGTTGAGCGACCAACTGCACTTCGAGACATTTGTCGACGGGCGACGTTGGAGCCCTCAGGAGAGCCTGTGCTCAGAAGTTCAACCCGGGCGGTCGTGGCAAGGAGCGGCGAGGGACCGAGTGTTCGCGTTGTGTGAGGTGGGAGACGAAGGTGTTTCGCTAGGAGTGCACGAGCTACGGATGGACGCACGCTTGCCAGGGTCGGATGTGGTCTTCGCAAGTGATGAGGTCCCGTTCGAATTCCGCTGTGACGAGCAGGTGGTGGACGGCGGGGTGCAAGTGGACGCTGGGCAGCTGGCGGGCGAGCCCGATGGCGGGCCAATGTCTCGAAACATCACTGATGCTGGGAGCGAGTCAGTGCAGGACGCGAAGCCCCCAGCTGAGCATGAGGCCCCTACGGTCAGCGATGACGCCGAAACTGAAGACGCTGGCGTTGAAGGGCGGCGGCAGGACGCAGCAGCGGTCGCTGCAGCAGACGTTGGCGACTCGGAGAAGCGGAAAGACTCTGGCTGCAGCGTAGTGGCGGGAGGGAGTTCGACAACGGCACCATTGGCGGGACTCCTGCTGCTGCTTGCCGTCAGGCGCCGACGCAGAAGAGCCCAGCGGACGCGCGCCGCCAGCTGAGTGTCGAGATAGAGTGCAGCGCGACAGAGCGCTGTCCGCCCAACGACCTGCCATTCACCCGCGAGCAGGTACCGGAAGGCCTTATCAGAAAGGAATACTACCGACGAACCGTGCCGGCGACCAGCCGGCACTTCACGGGGCCTGTCAGCAAGGCGAAGCGCATCAGCCTGCTCGTCGGTGTGCAATGGCCTGTTGGGCAGCTCCGATGAGCTATGGCGACTCCACGTCGTCTGCGTTCGTGTCCAGCCGACCCCAGGCTGCCTTGGCCTGCTCAAGGAGCCGTTCGGCCTTGGTTTGGTCGAGGGCAACTTCAAACCTGATGGTGCCAGAATCGCCCAGCGCCCAGCGACCCCACTGCGACTGGAGGAAGCTCAAAGCTGAGTCTGTAGAACGGCAGATGTCTAGCGTCGTTGCAATGGTTTGCTGGGCCCCGCGCAGCTCGCTCGGGAAGGTCCCAGCGTCAGAACTGGCCTGCTGTTTCAGGAGCTCCTCCATATCCGACGCGGTGCCTCGAAGAAGGGCGGTGCGTTCTCGGCTGGCCTGGATGTCAGCCAGCGTTGCCAGCTGAGTTGGACCGAACGGTGGGAATTCGGCAAGTCGATCGAGCAGCCGTTTCCGCTCGGTGAGGAGCGCGTCGACGTCGTGAACAAGGAGATCGTGGGGGTCAGGCCCAGGGTGTGGGCGAGTGGCGGCGGCGTTTGTCTGGGACGGTCGCGTGGCAAGGGAGCAAGCGCGGAAGGGGAGCAGCACCGTAGAGCACAACGCAAACAGGGAGTAGAAGCGAGTTGGACTTCTGCCAGGATGTGCAAGTGAAGCTAGCGAGACAATGAGCGAGATGGCGATGCCAATCAGAACGGGCCCGACATTGTCGCCCAGACTGATTCCGTCGGAGCTCCGCGAGACAGCGACCCACAGGAGG
>JBNKZR010000765.1:0-2435 GCA_050301735.1 Polyangiaceae bacterium
GTTGCAATCGATGAGCGTCGGCGGCTGCTCGCTGCTATCCGCTAGCGGCGACAGCAACTCGTCCGTCGTGATCTTCTCGTAGCGCCACTGGTCGGTGTGCGCATACCAGAAGGAGGTTCCGTTCATCTGGCGCGGCGGGCGATACCAATCCAGCGCGAACGCCAGTGTAGCCCAACCGGGCTGCGGACGCAGTTTCTCTTGTCCCACGTAGTGGGCCCAGCCGCCCCCCGATTGGCCCACGGTGCCGCACAAGACGAGCATGTTGATGACCGCGCGGTAGGTCATGTCGTTGTGGAACCACTGATTGACGCCGGTGCCGATGATGACCATCGACTTACCGCGGGTTTTCGCGGCGGTGTCGGCGAACTCGCGAGCGACGGCGATCGCCTTCTTGCGGTCCACGCCGGTGATGCGCTCTTGCCACGCGGGCGTGTGCGGTATGTCGGCGTCGTAGTCCGCCGCAGCGACGCCCCCCAAGCCCCGATCGACGGAGTAGTGCGCTAGCATCAAGTCGAAGACGGTCGTCACCAGCACTTCGCCGTCCGCCGTTTGAAGCTTCTTGGCGGGAACACGCCTCTCCTGCACTTCGTCGTGGGAAGTCGCCTCGAAGAACTCGTGGTGTCGCCCGCCGAAGTACGGAAAGCTGACGTCGACGACCTCGCCGCCACCGATGTCTTTCACACTCAAGCCCAATGACAGCGCTTGCCCCGAGCGTGCGTCCACCGGATCGAGATTCCACTTGCCAGCACGCTTTTCGTCCCAACGAAAGCCGATGCCCCCGCTAGGCACCACCGGGTCGCCGGCATCGCTCACTGCTACGGGCTTCCACTCCGCATTCTCTTCTTGACCGAGCTTGTCGGAGAAGTCGCTACAGCGCACGAAGCGCGTCGGGACGAGGCGTCCGTTCTTCTCCTCCAACTTCACCAGGTACGGCAAGTCAGTGTAGCGCTTGGCGTAGTCCGTGAAGTACGGCGTCTCCCGCTCGACGTAGAACTCCTTGAGGATGACGTGTCCCATGGCCATCGCCAGCGCTGCGTCCGTACCCTGCTTCGGATCGAGCCAAAGATCCGCGAACTTGGACGCCTCACTGTAGTCGGGCGTGACGACCACCGTCTTCGTACCGCGATAGCGCACCTCGGTCAGGTAGTGCGCGTCGGGGGTCCGCGTCTGTGGCACGTTCGAGCCCCACACCATCAGGAACGAGGAGTTGAACCAATCCGCGCTCTCTGGCACGTCGGTCTGTTCCCCCCACGTCTGCGGGGATGCCGGCGGCAAGTCGGCGTACCAGTCGTAGAAACTCAGGCACGTTCCTCCAAGCAACGACAAATAGCGCGTACCAGCAGAGTACGAGATCATGCTCATCGCCGGGATGGGCGAAAAACCCACGACTCGATCGGGTCCGTACTCTTTGATCGTGGCGATGTTGGCCGCGGTGATGAGCTCGTTCAGTTCAGCCCAGGTGCCACGTACGAAGCCCCCCTTGCCGCGAGCAGACTTGTAGCGCTTCGTCAGCTCCGGGTCGTCGATGATGCTGTGCCATGCAACGACCGGATCGGTGTGCTTGCGTCGCACCTCGCGCCACAGCTCGATCAGCTGACGACGCACCAAGGGATACTTGATGCGGTTCGCACTATAGAGATACCAGGACGCACTGGCCCCTCGCGCGCAGCCTCGGGGCTCGTGATCGGGCAGATCGGCACGCGTCCGCGGATAATCGAGGACTTGTGTTTCCCAGGTGACGAAACCGCCCTTGACGTACACCTGCCAACCGCAGGATCCCGTGCAGTTGACGCCGTGGGTCGAGCGCACGACTTTGTCGTATTGCCAGCGCTTGCGATAGCCGTCCTCCCACGAACGGTCTTCGTGCGTCACCGCGCCGTAGCCGTTCGAAAAGGAGCCATTGCCGTTCTTCTTGAAGAAGAGCAATCGATCGAGGATTTGACTCATGGACAGTTCCTTGGCCCTTGCCACCGACGTCAGGCGATCACCCACCGCGGCTCATCAGGTAAGCCACATTGTGGAAGCCATTTCTTTCACTCAGGTTTCGTGTCGCGGCTCCGGGCGTGTCCTGCGCGAGAATTGCCGGTCTGGTACAAGAGTGGCAGTGCGAAACGAGAACACTGAGAAATGGGGAAGAAACCAAGCCGACTTGCGCCTGCCTCCACCAGACTCTCTTGTTTCTCGGACGTTGCGGATTCACCCAATCGATGAGCGCGCAGGTTGCGCCCAGGGTTCGGCGATTCACTCGTGAAACAAATCTGGCCGAGTGGTAGCTCGACGCCCATTTTCGTCAGCTTTCGACCTTTCGCGCAGCGCGACGACCAGCACCTCGGAGCTCGGCGCTCCGTTGCGCTTGGTGGGCCAGCTGAGACGGCTTCTGGTTGTTTGGGCTGTGCGTCGCGTGCCCCCAGCAGTCGAGCCTCGACCGAGAGCAC
>JBNKZR010000766.1:0-2425 GCA_050301735.1 Polyangiaceae bacterium
GAAACGAAGGCACCGGCGCCGAGCGAAGGGGAGCGCGCCGTTTTGGTCGAGCTGTTCACGTCGCAAGGGTGTTCCAGCTGCCCTCCGGCTGATGCGGTCTTGGCTCGTCTGGCCCAGGACGCCCGTGCCGAGGTGGAGGTCATTCCGCTGTCGTTCCACGTGGACTACTGGGACTACCTGGGGTGGAAGGATCCCTTCTCCAGCCCGCGGTTTTCCGAACGTCAGCGCTGGTACGCGTCCATCGAAGGGCGGAGCGGGGTGTACACGCCACAGATGATCGTCGATGGAGGACGTGGTTTCGTCGGCTCGAAAGAGACCTTGGCCCGAGAGGCCGTAGCGCGTGCCGCGAAGCTCGCCCAGCCGCTGCGACTGGAGCTGCGCGTCGACGCTGACGGGAACGTGCTCTATCGCGCGCGTGGCAAGGCCTCGGGCGCGGAGCTGCACCTGATACTGGCCCAGGACTACGCTCGAAACGCGGTCCACCGGGGTGAAAACGCGGGCAAGACGCTGCAGCACGTCGGGGTGGTTCGCGAGCTGGAGACTCGCAAGTACGAGGAGACGGAAAGCGGTCGGTGGCATCCGAAGTTGGCGTCCAAGTTGAACGACGCGTTTTTCGTCGCGTTCGTCCAGGAGCGCAGCAGCGCGCGCGTCCTAGGCGCGGTCCGCGCGCGTTGACGGCGGGCGTGCTTCTGCTGACCACACCGGCAGCCGGAGCTCGAAACATGCGCCTGGCTTTTCGTTCGTCAGCAATTCGGCGCTGCCGCCGTGGTTCGTTGCCACCGCACGCACGATGGCTAGCCCGAGGCCCGTGCCCTGTTCGGCATCAGTCGTGAAGAACCGCTCGAACAGGCGAGATTGTACCTCGGACGCCACGCCTGGTCCCTGATCTCGAACGGTGATGCGCACCATCGCCCCCCGGTCCTGAGCGTCCCAATTCGCGCCGACCTCGACGCGGCCACCGGGTGGGGAATGGCGAACCGCATTGTCGAGCAGGTTCGACAGCGCTGTCATCAAATCCGCGACGCGGCCCCGCACCGAGAGTTCATCTGTGGCGTGCCAAGCGAGCTCGATGTGCACGTCGGGGGTGGTGGCGCGCTCCGTTGCGGTTTCGAGTAATTGGCGAAGGTTTACAGTGCTCGGGGCGTCGCTCGAGTTCTCTATTCGGCTCAGTTCCAGCAGGCGTTCGACGAGACGATCGAGGCGTTCGGCGTCCAGCTCGATGTTGCGCAAGAAGCGCTGCCGGGCGGTTGGGTCGTCCGCCGCGCCCTGAGCGAGCAGCTCGGCGGCGCCGCGTAGGGAGGTGAGGGGGGATTTGAAGCCGTGGGCGACGTCGGCCGCGAAGTCCCGCATGTCGTTGACCCGACGCTGCAGTCGTCCGGTCATGGTGGCGAACGCTCGCGCCAACGATCGCACTTCGCCTGTTCCCGCAATGGGTACGGTCAGGCCCGTCTCCCCGGCCGCGATGCGTTCGGCGACGGCCGAGAGCCGTTTCAACGGTCGTGTGATCGAAAACGTCAGCCACAGAGTGATGCCGATGGTGAAGACGAAAGCGACTGCCAGCACTCGCTGCAGTCCCGAGCGGATGCGGTACAACTCCGCCATCACTGGTTTGGTCGAACGGGTGATGTAGACCACTCCCACCACCCCCTCGGGGCTGAACATCGGCTCGCTGACGAACAGGAACACGCTCGGGCGACGCTCTCGGACTCGGGTGAATGCACTGCGCATGCCTCCCAGAGCATCCACGACTTCAGCGCGTTCGGCGATGGGCTTCCAGCGTGGGCCGGGCGCCCGCCGAGCGACGTCGAGTGGGGGAACGTGCCGGGGCGCTGGTTCTTCGTGGCCTTCAGGAGGACCGTCGCGGTGCGAGTCCAGCACCACGTTGGCCGACGCATCCAGTACGCGCACACGGGTGCGCGTGTCTCGTGCTGCTCGCTGCACGATGCCTTCCGCAGACGGATCGAAGCGCCCATCGCCTCGGGCTTCGAGAAAGCGGCGCACCAGGACCGCTTGGTGGCGCATGTCGCGTTCGAGGGAGGCGAGCAACTCGCGCTCGAAGATGCGAGCGAACTCGAGACCTGCGATGGGTACCAGCACCACCACGGCGTTGAGCAGCAGCATGCGGACGTGGAGGCTCGCGCCCAAGCGTTTCAGTCGAGAGAGCACGCGTCCGCCACCAACTTGTAGCCCACGCCGTGCACGGTGGCGATGGGCGACAAGCCCTTGTCCCTGAGTTTGGCGCGAATGCGCCGCACGTGGGTGTCCACCGTGCGCTCGGTGATGTGCGTGTCGTCGTTGCGTGCGCTGCGCATCAACTGCCCCCGTTCGAAGACGATGCCAGGTCGCCGCATCAACGTGCCCAAGATGAGAAACTCCGTGTGAGTCAGCGGCACCACTTTACCCGCGACGAGCACCTCGTGACGAT
>JBNKZR010000767.1:0-2423 GCA_050301735.1 Polyangiaceae bacterium
CGTGCAACGCGCGTGGGGCAGTCGAAACGCGAGCAAGCCGTCGACGGTGCGCCACTGGCTCGGCGTGTTCGTGACCTTCCACTTCGTCTGTCTTTGCTGGGTGTTCTTCCGCGCAGAGACGTTCAGCAAGGCGTGGGCGATGTTGACTCAGGTTTGCCAGGGCACCTGGTTTCATCCCAATCTGCATTGGCAAGTGCTGGGAGTCTTGACTCTGGGCTTGGTGACTCACCTGCTCCCGGAACGATGGTACCTCGCGAGCCAGAAGCGCTTCATAGAGCTGCCCGCCATCGGACAGGGCGTGGTACTCTGCCTAGCCGCGCTAGCGCTGCGCGAAATGCTCAGTGCCGAGGCCGTTCCCTTCGTCTACTTCCAGTTCTGAGAGCATGATGTCCAATGCAACCAGCGAGGGCGCGTCGTCCGGACAACCGTCGGCGCCCAAGCCATCGTCACAACCCGACTATTTGGACTCCCGAGGCCGAGAACGTCCCCGCTTCCTGCTCGAGTATCCGCAAGACCCAGAGTTGCAGCAGCTGTGCCGTGCCTTCGAGCGTGGCGACTTCGCAACCGTGCGCCAGAACGCTCCGAAGCTTGCCGAAAGCAGTGAAGACCCCGCCGTCAAAGCCGCGGCCCGGGAGCTCAGAAAGCGCATCGACCCCGATCCGCTTACGTACGTGCTGCTAGCCATGGCCCTCGGCTTGCTCGCCGTGCTCGTCGGTTGGACCTTCCTCGCGCACTGACGCTGCGTATCGGGCTAGAACTCTTTGACGTGCCCGGCGTCTCCTCGCGTCAACTCGAGTGGAACGAGGATGGTATCCCAAGCCCCGCACTCCGGATAGCGTTCGTCCTCTTTTGCTGCGAGAGTCTCCGCGATCAAGGGATAACCGCGCGCCTCGACGAGGACGTCTGCGGCACCATTCGACCAGATCAGGCAACGCACCTCGTCAGCGTCCGCCGCACGCAGCGAGGCGTCGCCCAAGGGCTGCCCACAGGTAGCCGGGGCGAGCGACAGCCCGTCGCCATCACCCGGCACGCAGCACACGGAAGAGTGGTTGGCATTCGGCACCTCACCCACGGTATAGTGCTCGGTACTCGCCCCACCGTAGGTCACACTGATGCGTGTGCCGGGGGGCAGCTCACCGTCGGCGGCTGTCAGGTGCACGTCGAATGCAGCGGCCGTCCGTGGGCACACGGGGTCATCCTCGTTCCCTGGGTCGTGACAGCCCAGAATGGAGGCAGCCGCGAGTGCGGCGAAGGCAGCGCCTCGAGCGGCGCGCCCCCCCCGCTGTTGCACAGCAAGCTCCGCCATTCGCCGCGCTGCTCCCTCTAGCATGTACCGGAAATAGGAAAGGCCGGTCCCAACCGCAAGCGGTCGAGTACCGGCCCTTCTCATGTTGCGGCTATTCGCCGCGGTTTCGTTGGCGTCAGCGGTCTCAGAACTCGGGGCCGCCCCCGCCTGCTGCCGCGGCGCCCTTGTCGTCCTTGGGCTTCTCGGCGACGAGCGCCTCGGTGGTCAGCAGCAGACCCGCAACGCTTGCGGCGTTCTGCAGCGCGCTGCGCACCACCTTGGTCGGGTCAATCACGCCATCAGCGATCAGATCGCCGAAGGTGTTGGTGCGTGCGTTGTAGCCGAAGGAACCCTTACCCTCGCGCACTTTTTGCACGATGATGGAGCCCTCTTCGCCCGCGTTGGCCGAGATTTGGCGCAACGGCTCTTCCAGAGCGCGACGGATGATCTGCACGCCGAAACGCTGCTCGTCGGGAATGTCGAGTTTCTCGAGTGCCTTCTGAGCGCGCAGCAGAGCCACACCGCCGCCAGGAACGATGCCCTCTTCAACGGCAGCGCGCGTTGCGTACAGAGCGTCCTCGACGCGCGCCTTCTTCTCCTTCATCTCGGTCTCGGTGGCAGCACCGACCTTGATGACCGCGACACCGCCGACCAACTTGGCAAGACGCTCTTGGAGCTTCTCACGGTCGTAGTCGCTCGAGGTGTTCTCGATCTGGGTGCGGATCTCTTGCTGACGACCCTTGATGTCGGCCTTCTTGCCGGCACCATCGACGATGGTCGTGTTGTCCTTGTCCACCGAAACGGTCTTGGCGCGGCCGAGATCGCTGATGGTGATGTTCTCGAGTTTGACGCCAAGCTCGGAGCTCACGACGCTGCCACCGGTGAGGACGGCGATGTCCTTGAGCATCTCCTTGCGACGGTCGCCGAAGCCAGGTGCCTTGACGGCACAGCAAGCCAGGGTGCCGCGCAGCTTGTTGACGACCAGCGTTGCCAGAGCCTCACCGTCGATGTCCTCGGCGATGACGACCAAGTTGCGCTCGCCGCGCTGCACGATCTTCTCGAGGATCGGGACCAGGTCTTGTGCTGCCGAGATCTTCTTGTCGTGGATCAGCACGGAGGGCTCTTCGACAACGGCTTC
>JBNKZR010000768.1:0-2421 GCA_050301735.1 Polyangiaceae bacterium
ACACCTCGCGTGAACGACTTCCTGTCTCGCTTGGGCGACTCCGAACTGCGGCTGCTGCGAGCGACGCTCGTCGTTCTGGTCACCTATGCCACCTACCTGATCGTCGCGCGCAGCATCCGCCAGCTGGCGCAGAGCGGGCAGCTGACGGGACAGATCGCTCTGCGGTTGCGCTTCATCGTGCGCAGTGTCGCCGTGGTCGGGGTGGTGCTTTTCCTGCTGCACAGCAGCGGCGCCTTCGAAAACGCCTGGGCCGTACTGACGGCATTCCTGACCACGGTTGCCATCGGCTTCTTCGCGATCTGGAGCGTGCTGTCCAACGTGGTGTGCGCGGTGCTGATCCTGATCTTTCGCCCCTTCCGCGTCGGGGACCACATCCAGTTGCTCGAGGGCTCCACGCCCAACCCCAGCGGACAGGTGGTGGACATGAATCTGCTCTTCGTCACTCTGCAGGAAGAGTCCGACGACGGCACGGTCTACCAGCTTCAGATCCCGAACAGTCTCTTCTTCCAAAAGGTGGTCAAGCGAACGGCCGGCACCCAAGCCGCGCCCGAGCGCTTTTTCGCCTAACAGAGCGAGCGCGATGCGCGAACGCTTCTTCGCCTAGCCGGCTCAGGCAGCGTCAGTTCAGCGCATCCAGCGGGTTATCGCGGTGCAAGCGCTCGGCGAGCTCGTCGAGCAACTCCTGCACCTCCTGCACGTCGCTGGCATGGGGCATGGAGTGCAGGTAGCTCTCCAAATCCGAAACCGCAGCCCGCGGCGCCCCGAGCTTGGCCTGCAACAAACCGCGGTCGCGCAGCAGCGCACCGGAGTCGGGCTGAAGTTCACACATCCGGTGCAGCACCACCAGCAGGCGCGAAAGATCACCCCGCCGACGATATGCGACCCGAAGGTTGTTCAGCATGCGCAGCGCGATCTTCTGTGGAGAAGCGACTTCGAGCCAGCCGTCGAGCACCTCCGAGCTGCCAGTCGCACGCTCCGCTAGGAGCGACAGATCCATCTCTTCGAGAAGCGCTCCTCCGAGCGGATCGACGAAGACACTGCGGTCCACGCCGGCGGTGCGGTGGACGTCGTTGACCTTGACCAGAAAGTGCCCGGGGAAGCTGACCCCTCGCGCGTCCACCCCCGAACGGCGCGCGAGCTCGACGTAGATCAACGCCAAGGTGATGGCGATGCCCATGCGACGGTCGAGCACGTAGTGGATCAACGAGTTGGCCGGGTCTTCGTAGTTTTCGTCATTTCCGCGGAAACCCAGTTCCCCGTACAAGTAGTCAGCGACCAAGCGCGCTTGTTCGGCAGGTGGGCACAAGCGCAAGTCGGCGTCGGCGAGGGGCTCCGCGAGCGCAGCAATACGCCGGCGCTGCAACTGCAAGTCGAGGCCCGGTGCTGCGTCCGCGGCGATCACCAGAGCCGTCGTCAACCAGTCGAGGCTCCCCCGCCGCGATAGCTCTCCCAGGTCGACCAGCATTGACTCTGGGATAGCTCAGATCCACCGAGGCTGCCAATCGGGCGGGGCCGAGCTGACTCCTTTTGTCGCGTTTTGACGCCTGCCTTTCTCAGCCTCTCGCCAACGCTCGACGATTGGGCTAGCTTCCGCCGCCAAATGCGGATCGAAGACCTGAAAGGCGAGAAGATTGGCGTCTGCGTCTCTGGCGGGCTGGACAGCAAGACTGTCACGACGCGCTTGAAGAAGGCGGGCCTGGACGTACTGTGCTTCACGGCGGACTTGGCCCAGCCCGACGAGAAGGACATCAACGACATCCGAGACAAGATGGCGCCCACTGGCGCCGAGACGCTGATCGTCGACTTGAAGGATGACATGGCCGAAGCGTGCTTCGACGTCATTCGCTGCCAGGCAACCTACGACGGTGGCTACTGGAACACGACCGGTATCGCTCGCGCGGTGACGGTGCGTGGCCTTCTCGAGAAGCTACAAGAGAACGGTTGCACCGTGCTCGCCCACGGCGCTACCGGTCGCGGCAACGACCAACTGCGCTTCGAGCGCTACACCAACGTGCTCGCGCCGCAGATGAGCGTGTACGCGCCATGGCGCGATCCCACGTTGTTGGCGGAGTTCCCCGGCCGCAAAGAGATGGCCGCTTACCTCAAAGCGCAAGGCATCGAGGCCGACGTCGGGCCCCGTAAGCGCTACAGCACGGACGCGAATCTGGCCGGGCTCTCGCATGAGGCCGAAGACTTGGAGAGCCTCGAGACCGGCTGCGAGATCGTCGAGCCGATCATGGGCGTGTGGCCGAACAAGGCGCCCGATGCGGTCGAGAGCGTGACTCTGCGCTTCGAGGGCGGTCGCTGCGTCGCCATCAACGGCGAGCAGGGCTCGGCACTTCAGATCATGCTGAAGGCGAATGAAGTCGGCGGGCGCAACGGCATCTGGATGAAGAACGCGCTGGAGAATCGTGTCATCGG
>JBNKZR010000769.1:0-2420 GCA_050301735.1 Polyangiaceae bacterium
CTGCAGCAGCTTCCGATCCCCGGGCGCTACCTGCTCCAGTTCGCCTCGCTCAGAGAAATCGCCCTGGCGCGCATGCACGAGCAGGCGCACGACTTCTTCGTAGACGCTGAGGCCGGTATCCGGCTGATCGCTCACTGGGACAACGCTGTTGGTAGTATCGGACATGCTCATGTTCCTTGATCGAAGGGGGACGCAATAGCCGTTGCCTATGGCTACGTAGCTCTCGTGGCACCCGTCGGAGACCGTGGCGCAAGGAGCTGCCCCACATCGAGGACGATGAGCAGCTCTTCGTCCAGCGGGACCGCGGAGGACAGCAACTGTTGGTTGAGGTGGGTCAGATTGGCCGGGACAGCTTGAAGATCCGATTCGTCCAGTTCGATGATGTCTCCAATGCTGTCGACACGCAGTCCCACCACGTCGTGGCTGCCGACCAGATCGCCGCGCCCTTCGCGTGCGCGGATGGGGGCCAGCTCGGTCTCGGACTTCAACACGACGTCGTGGCGTTCGGACGCGCGGTCATTTGGGTTGAGGCCCAGCCGCCGAACCAGATCGAAGATCGTGACGATCTGGCCGCGGAGATTGCTCACACCGATGATGTCCTGCTGCGCGAGCTGGACTCGGGTGACATCCAGTTGCCGGTTGATCTCTCTCACGTACAAGATGTCCAGACCCACCAACTGACGGTGCAGACGAAACGAGACCAGTTGACGCGTCATCGTACGCCCCCCGTGGACTGAGACACGATGTTGGTCAACGACGCTGGATCGAAGAAGCTCGTCAGCTTGCCGTCGATGATGCCGCTGCCGACCACGCCAGGTCCGTCGAAAAGCGGGGCTTGTAGAGCAACGTCGATGTCGACGGCGTCGAGGACACGCCACACCAAGATGCCCGCTCGTACGTCCGTCGGAGAGAGCTCCCCAGTCTTCGGTAGGATCACGAATAGCTCGTCTGCATCTGTTGGAACGGCGGAAACGGGGAAGTGCTTCTCGAGGCGCACGAGGGTCAACCCACCGGCGCGGTACTGAATGTACTCCCTGTCTCCCATCCGGTTGATGTCGCGTGGATTGATGCGTTCGACGCGCAGCACCGACTCCTGCGGCACGGCAAGGTGCTGGCCCGGAGCGGCGTCCACCAGGATCAGTGAGCGCTCGTTGTGTGTGAGCTTGTCTGGTCGCGCCTCTCCCGCCTTGCTCTGCTCCCCCTGGGTGATGTGCTGAAACGACAACTTGGCGCGTGAAGCAACGCCGCCGGGGTCCAAAATCATGGTGACCCTGCCGTCGCCGAGGATGGCTGTGCCGGCAAAGCACTCGATCTCCGTGAAGTATGTGGGCAAGGGTTTGATGACAATCTCCTCGCTGTCGAAGAGCTCGTCGACAATCAGCCCGAAGCGATGGGGACCCGCCTGCAAGACGACGACACTGTAGTCGCTCGTCCAATGCTGCCGACGGGAGGTTGGCTCGGAGCTGTCTGACGGGGGCGGGTCGGTACGACGGTCGACGATGCTCTCGCGGCGGTCCGGGTGCGCTCTTCCCGTCGTTGGGTCGACGTAGCTCCGCGCCATTTGCATGACGTCGGTGAGGCGTACCAGTGGCAACAATTGTCCCCGCAACCGCAGCACTGGTGCTTCGTCGACTTGTTCGATACGTTGGGACACCTGTGCAGCTTGAACCCAGACCAACTCGAGAATGCTGCTTTGGGGCAGCACGAAACGCGCATCGCCCGCCCCGACGATCAGTGCTGGGATGATCGCAAGGGTCAAAGGTAAACGCAAACGAACCGTCGTGCCGCCGCCGAGTTGGGTGGACAGCTCGACATCCCCCCCCAGACTCTCGATGTTGGTGCGCACCACGTCGAGCCCCACACCACGCCCCGATATGTCTGAGACTTCATCGGCGGTGGAGAAGCCCGGTTGCATTGCGAGTTCGAGCAACTCGCGTTCGGTGAGCTTTGCCGGGTCCCTGCCGTGGAGAAAACCCTTCTCAGTTGCGCGCTGAACCAGCCGACGCAGGTCGATCCCGCGCCCGTCGTCGGTAATCTCGATGGTGACGTGTCCGCTGCGGTGGTAGGCGGCAAGGGTCAGGGTGCCGCTGGTGGGTTTTCCGGCCAAGCGTCGCTCAGCAGGTGACTCGATCCCGTGGCTGATGCAATTACGAATGACGTGGGTGAGTGGATCGACGAGCGCCTCCACGATGGTTCGATCCAGCTCGACGCTCGTGCCCGACGTGTGCAGGGTGACGTGCTTGCCCAATTGTCGCGACAGGTCGCGAACGACGCGCGGGTAGCGGGAGAACAACATCGCAACCGGCTGCATCCGCGTTTGCATGATGCTTTCTTGCAGATCGGAGGTGAGTCGATCGACGCTCTGCAGAATTGCCGGCAGACCGGGGATGCTCTCCGCTGTGTCTTCGAGCGTACGCAGT
>JBNKZR010000770.1:0-2413 GCA_050301735.1 Polyangiaceae bacterium
TCCGATCTCCTTCGCTCGAAACGCGGATGGCGCGCGGTCAGGGCAAGCGGAAACGTCTGCCAGGAGACTAAACCACTGGCCGATGTGTGAGAGCCGACAGACCGATTTTGCTCGCCGTAGATTCGAGGCAATGGGCTGCCGATACTCGATGGGGCAGCAGGCGCAACAGGCCGCCGTCCGCTGTTCGTATCGCCCAGGACGAAGAGCGGTCGACCCTTCCCGAACACTGAGGCACACTGTGCGACAGCCCTGCTGGTCGAACCCGAACGGCAGGGCTAGGATCCCGAATGGTGAAACGACCCATCTCGACGTGCATGGGCCTGGTTGTCGTGGCAACCGCGACGCCGGGCTGTAGTCGAGAGGTCAGCATTAACCTGCTCGAGACAGGAGCGTTGCAGGCTGGCCCGCCGGCGAGTTCCACTTCCCCCGACACACCTCTGACGTCAGGCAACACGGACGCAGGTGGTCCCCAGTTACCCAGCCCCAACGCGACGCCCGCGGAGCCAGAGCCGGATGCCCCAATCGTCGATTCCGGAGTGGACCCCGAGCCCGAAACGGACGTAACGGTGCCGGACGAGACGACGAGTGAGCCGCAGCAAGAACCGGAGCCCCTGGAAGAACCCGAGCCCGCACCGATGGTCGCCGACGCCGGCGCATCTGACGCCGGAACGGAGCGGGGTCCGCTCACTCCCATCCACTACTACGACTTCAGCGGCGAAGGCAGTATCGTCTACGACCGGGTGGGCGATGCTGACGGGGAACTGCTCGGCGGCGCGCTGCTCGACGGCATGGGCGGCGTCGTCCTGGATGGTGTCGATGACTACGTCGAGCTACCCCCGGGCCTCATCTCCGGGCTGCCGACGGCAACCTTCGTCGCCTGGTTGGAGTGGGGCGGGGGCGACTGCTGGCAGCGTGTATTCGACTTCGGCAGCCTGGTGGTCGCCGACGATGGAGTGACCTCAGCGCAAACATCGGTGTTCCTGACCCCCTCGACTTGTCGCTACGCCCACTTCGACGTCGTCGACGAGTCCGTCGTGTCGGCAGAGTTCCACGTCGGCAGCAGCGTTTACTTCACGCAAGGAGCGGAATTTCCCTCGGGCGCGCTGACCTTCGCCGGTCTCGTCGTCGATCCAGAGCGCGGCCTGGAAATCGTGGTCGACGGAGAAATTGTTGCGCAGGCGCCGGCTCCGCTGACCCTGGACAACATCGACGACGCGAACTCCTGGCTGGGCAAGTCACTGTGGAGCGTGGATGCCATGCTGCTCGGGCGCTACGACGAATTCATGATCTTCGACGTGGCCCTTTCGCCCGAGCAACTGCAGGCCTTGTATCTCCAGTCCAGGCCAGACGGGGATGCGGGGGTGCCCACGCTCGAGCTGAACTGACAAGCGCAGGTCACCGCGGCAGTGCCTTGGAGCATCTACGCGGGGCCAGTTGCCGACACTCGAGCGCGATTCACCATCGCTCGTTCAGAGTCCTGCGAGCCCGCCGGTGTTCGGATCGACGTCACCCACCGAGTCGAGGTCGACTCCGAGTGCATTGCAGATGGACACCAGAGCACTCGCGTGCGGCTGCCCGGGCGTCAAGAGCCCACGCCCGAACTGCAGCCGACCGCCAGCGCCACCCGCAAGCACCAGCGGCAGCGGCTGCCGCGCGTGGTCGGAGTTCGCAACTTCACTGCCCCAAACGACCAGAGTGTTGTCCAGCGCCGTACCATCACCCTCGCCGATGTTGTCCAAGCGCGTCAGCAAGCTTGCCACTTGCTCGGTGTACCAGCGGTGGACATTGGCCAGCTGCTGGCGTGCCTCGTCCGAATCGTCGTGACTGAGCTCTTCCTGGGTTTGGTTGAGCCCCAACCAAGACGGGCTCAGAGCGCTTCTGCCCGTGCTCAATTGCAGGCTCGCGACCCGCGTCAGATCGCAGGCGAAAGCGTGGACGAGCATTTGCATCATCCAGTCCGCATCTTCTGGAAAGCCTGACGTCGCCGCGTCGGGAGTCGCGGGCGGGAAACAGCCCGTGGTGCGTTCTGCTGCGGCTCGAGTGACGTCGACCTCGAGTTCTCGTAGCGCGTCCAGGTGGGCCTCAATCTTGTCGTAGTCGCTCGAGCCGACCTGAGTGCGCACGGCTTCCAATTGCTTGGCGAGCAACCGGAGGCTGGCAAGCTCCGAAGGGCGAGGCTCAGCGCGCTCCGGTTGCAGGTCGACGAGCCCTCCAAACAACGTCTGAAACGTATCCACGACGTTGGTCTTCGGCTCGATCGGGTTTCCTGCGGCGTCGAACAGCATGCGCGAAGCAGGCGTTTGCTGTCCAACGCGAACCCCCAAGTCGAGGGTACGGAATGGGGTTTCCTGCTGGGCGGCATCGGGCGCCACGCCATACGGACGTGCCGCTCCGAACTCGGCGGCAACGATGC
>JBNKZR010000771.1:0-2391 GCA_050301735.1 Polyangiaceae bacterium
CCGCGCCCGGACTTCCTGCGCCGGATCGTCCCGTGGTTCGCCGACCCCGGCGTCGGCATGGTCCAGAGCCGCTGGGGCCACCTCAACCGCGACTACTCGATGCTCACCCGCGTGCAGTCGATGATGCTCGACGGGCACTTCGTCATCGAGCACATCGCGCGCAACCGCTCGGGCCGGTTCTTCAACTTCAACGGCACCGCCGGCATCTGGCGGCGCCAGGCCATCGACGACGCCGGCGGCTGGCAGCACGACACGTTGACCGAAGACCTCGACCTCTCATATCGAGCCCAGCTAAGGGGCTGGAAGTTCATCTATCGACCGGACGTGACGACTCCGTCCGAGCTGCCGGAGGAAATGAGCGCACTTCGAGCGCAGCAATACCGCTGGGCCAAGGGTACCGTGCAAACGGCACGCAAGCTCCTGGGTCGAGTGCTTTCCGCTCGCCAGCTGACGTTTTCTCAGCGCCTGGAAGCCTTCTTCCACATGACGCCTCACGCGGCGTACTTCCTGATGATGTTGCTGACCATCTTGGTGCTGCCCGCCCTGCTGGTCGTGCCGGCAACGGACATCGGCACGATGATCATGGTCGACTTGCCACTGTGCTTGGGCGCGACTGGCTCGATCGCCGCATTCTTCATGCTCGCCGAGAGAGCCCAGGGGCGTTCGCCTTGGGGCGCCTTGCTGCGTTTGCCCGGAGTCATCGCACTCGGAGCTGGCCTCAGCCCACTCGTGACGCGAGCGGCTTGGGGGGGCTTGCGTCACATGGCGGGTGAATTCGTGCGCACGCCGAAAAAGGGGTCTGGCATGACGCGCTATCGCCAGCGGGTGAGCCTGCCATGGGCGGAATTGATCCTGTGCGGCATTTCGACCTGCAGTGTCTTCGCGTCCGTCCAGTCGGGGCACTACTTCGCCACCCCCTTCACGTTCCTGTTCGCAACCGGCTACGGCTACGTGGCGTTCCACCTCGTGATGGAGCAGCTCGCGACGCGTCAGGACGTCCCCCGCTTGGTCACCTCCGCATGAGGCGACGCGCACCGGTGAGCTCGCTGCGGCCGCGCGTCGGTGCGCGTTTACGGCATCCGCGTTCGACGTCGGCTCAGTGCCACAGCGCGTGCTCGTGAAAGAGAAGCATCTCGTAGCCACCTGGCCCGCGATTGAAGCGGTAGCTGTGGGTGCCGTGGGCTAGGAAGAGCTCGCTTCGAACGCCGCGCCGCTCGAAGCGCCGCTGTAATTGGCGGATCACGTCGAGGTAGTAGTCCCCCCAACTGGTGACCAAGCGGATCTGCAGCCCAGGATTCTTCGCTTGGGCGTCGTGGGCGGCCTGGGCGAAATGGTCGAGTTCGGTTTCGTCGATGGCCGCTTGAAGCGCGCCAACGGCGCCGAATGCGTCAGGGTATTCGAAGCCAATCAGCAACGATGCGCGTCCCCCGAGACTGACCCCGTCGATCCCCGTCGCTAGGGGGTTGTCCGACACTGGAGCTCGCTCACGCAACGTCGGCAACATGCGTTCCACGACGAAGCGAGCCAACTTCGGCCCGTTGTCGAAGGCAGCGGCCCCGCCCAACACGTCCGGCAGGTACGGAGTCGCCACGATAAACGGGCGAAACGGCTGAGACTGCAGCCGCTCATTGACTGCGGCCAGGCGTTCTTTGGCCACGAAGTCTTCGAAGTCTTCACGGGTGAGCGGTGGTTTCTCCAAGCGCTCGATACTGCGCCTCAGAGCGTAGTCCTCGAACCATCCACGCACGCCTTTCTCCGGCCCTTTCACACTCTCACCTCGGCCGTGAAAAGCGATGAGCAACGGTAGGCGTTGCGCCGCAGATTGCCGCGCGGGCACAGCCACCAGCACAGGGATCGGTCCGAACTCGGGATGGCTCAAGTCCAAGCGGAACTCGTGTGCCTGCTGTGGAAACACCAAGGCCGCGGGCGCCAGTCCCTCGTCGGTCGTTTGTCTCTTCCGTGCGTGCTCGCTTTGCCGTCTTCGGACGTCTGCAGGCTTGCGCTCCGGACTGCCGACAGACGACGACGTCTCAAGCTTTGGCGGAAATGTCCGTGAGGTCTTCGACGTGCCCGTTGCTTGCGCTGAGCCGCCTCGGGCACACGCCAGGAAACACGCAGTACACAGACCGAACGCGCCGACGTGTCGCGCCCAGAACCCCCGGAGGGCGAACGACGAAATAGCGGAACTCACCCTTGGATTGTCACCTTCCCAGCGGAACAAGTCGACCCCCAACACACCAGGATGGGCCAGTGGCGTTAGGTGTCATCTCGGACTAGGGCGATGCAGGCCGCGCGTTCCACGTTTTACGGAAAGCCCGGACTCACCGCTGGGCGAGGACGGCCGGCGGGCGTAGCCTGGGGGAGTGATTGAGGAAGTCCCCGTCTCGTTTC
>JBNKZR010000772.1:0-2391 GCA_050301735.1 Polyangiaceae bacterium
GCTACTAGCGCGCTCGAGCAGGAGCGCATTCTGAAAACAGCCGCCGACGAGGGCGACCGCGGGAGCCGCTTGCTGTCGAGCGATGCCGAGTGCCAGCCGCGCCAAGGCTTCGTGAAAACGGCGCGCGATGACTTCGACGGAAACGCTCCGCTTCACGTCGCTGAGCAGCGCCTCGACCAGGGGTTGCCAATCAGCGACGCCGTCGTCCCCAAGCGAAAACTCGTAGGCACCTGCGCGGGAACCGGCGCGCTGGGCGAGGCCCATCCACTCGACCGCGGCTTGCCCCTCGAAGTCGCAACACAGGCGCACCCCAGCCAACGCCGCGGCCGCGTCGAACAACCTGCCGATACTCGACGTTCGTGGGCAATTGATACCACGCTCCAGCGCGACGCGCAGCGTGGAGAGCTCCCGGGGTTCGAACCAGTCTCGGGCTTCGACTTCCTGCCATCGGCCCGCCGCGTGAAGCAGGCCCATCGCCGACCGCCGCGGCTCGCGCATCGCTCTTGCCGCGCCGGGCAGCGCGAACTGGCGAAGCGACGCCACACGCCGCCAACGTTCACCTTCACACCACAGCGCCTCACCACCCCACAACGTGCCGTCGTCGCCCCAGCCGGCACCATCCCACGCGAGCCCCAACACGGCATCCTCTCGCGCGTGCTCCGCCATCACCGAAGCCACGTGAGCGTGGTGGTGTTGCACGCGCATCAAAGGCACCCCCCACTCCTGCGCCAGCTGCTCCCCGAGCAGCGACGTCGCGTAACCCGGGTGCTGATCGCACACGATCAGTTCGGGACTCGCCCCATACCGTCTCAACCAGCGGCGCAGTGTTCCCTCGTAGCCCGCACGTGCCAGCGGCGTATCGAGGTCACCGAGGTGCGGACTCGTCAGCGCCTGGCCATCGAGCGAAAAGGTGAAGCTGCTCTTGTGATGTGCCCCCAGCGCCAGAACACAGCGCCCCGCCCGCAGTCGAGCGCTGGGCTGGGGCACGTAGCCGCGAGCGCGGCGGAGGAGCTGCGTCTTACCGCGAACGATTTGGGCGACCGAATCGTCCAGCGGAGAGAGCACCCGTCGATCGTGACTCACGAGCACGTCCGCGATGCCCGAGAGTCGCTCGCGCGCGGCCTCGGTCGTGATGCACAGCGGTTCGTCGCTGAGATTGCCGCTGGTGCAGACGAGTGGCTTGCCGAAACGCACCGCGAGCACGTGGTGCAGCGGGGTGGTGGGCAAGAGAGCACCGAGCTGCGGACTGCCGGGGGCGATCGCCGCACTGAGCGCACCTGTGCCAGCAGACGACGCCCGCGACGCTCCCGATGCAGACGCTTCTCTCGCGGGCGCTGCCTGCGTCGATCCCACCGGCTTGTCCCCACCGCGCTCGGCCGTCGCTGGCTCCGCCGAGACTCCTTCCGCCTGCGCTGCTCGTCCCGAGCTCGCCAGCGCCCCCGCATCGTCCGAAGGCGCTGGCGATGCCTCGAGCGCTTCCCGATCGAAGTGCCTGCGCAAGAGCACGATCGGTCCCGCCGCGCCCGTCAGCAAGGCTGCTTCTTCCACATTCAGCTGACAGTGATCCGCGACCGCCGCCAGGTTCGAAAAGAGCACGGCGAAGGCTTTGCTCGGGCGTCGCTTGCGCTGCCGCAAACGTAAAACCGCCGCGTCGTTGCTCGCATCCACGAGCAACTGAAAACCACCGATGCCGAGCAGCGCGACGATACGCCCCTCGGCGAGAACCCGAAGCGCTTCGTCGAGACTGACTGCCGGCAGCTCGTGCTCGGGGTCGCTCACGAGCTGTGGGCCACACTGAGGACACGCGATGGCCTGGGCGTGAAAGCGTCGGTCAGCGGGATCTTCGTACTCGCGACGGCAGGCGGCGCACAGCTCGAACTCCCGCATCGTGGTCCGAGCCCGATCGTAAGGCTGCCCTTCGGCAATGGTGAAGCGCGGGCCGCAGTGGCTGCAACTCGTGAACGCGTAGGCGTAGCGACGGTCGTTCGCAGCGTCGACCTCCGCCAGGCAAGCGAAGCACACCCGAACGTCGGGCGCGATCGGGTTCGCCGTGTTCGCTGCGCCCTCCCTCGTGGCACTCGACAGGATCTGGAAGTCGCTCTGCGCCACGCATGGCAGCGAGCGTTCCTCGACGCTGGTGATCGCGGCGACACCGGGCGGCGATGAGAGAGCGTCCTTGAACGCCGTGACGCTCGCGCCGTCACCTTGCACCTCGAGCGCCACCCCAAGGGAGGTGTTTCGCACGTGGCCCACGAGACCGCGTCGTTTCGCTTCGACGGCAAGCCAAGGGCGCAAACCCACGCCCTGCACCGTACCTCTCAGCAGCAGCGAAAGGCGCACGGGGGCTGACGAGGGCTCCGCCAACACTCACTCCACGTCGATGCTATCGAC
>JBNKZR010000773.1:0-2385 GCA_050301735.1 Polyangiaceae bacterium
GGGGTCCGCTTCAGGAGGGGGTGCCGGTGTGGCGTCCGAAGGCAAGTACTGAGCGAACCACGCTCGGTCTTCTTGGCTCAAGTTCTTCAGCTGTGCCGGGCCGACGTTGTTTCGCTCTAGCCAACTCTGGACGGCTGCACGCACGGCGGTTGCGGCCTCGGGAAAACTGTCCATGCCCAGCGCGTGAATGTTCGCTCGTAGCCGGCTCGGTTGATGTGACGGGACCCGGGTTGCCCGCAGTAGCTCTGCTTTGAATGGAGTCTCCAAGACGAGCCGCCCGTAGCCCGAGCTGGTTTTCGCGCCGATACCGAGTTCCTGAAGTCCGCGTTCCAGGAACTTCTGCGCCACTTCGCACCATTCTTCCGGACCCTCCAGCGCCACCATGAAGGCTCCCCTGTTGGTCGTGGCAAAGGGAATGGGCGTCGGTGAGTCGAAGTCACTTGGCGCCTTGGGGGGACTGTCCTGGTAGTACTTCGGGTGGTGCACTGTCATCACGTCATTCGCGAAGGGGCTGCCGTCGCGCGGTACCCACCACGCATCGTGAAAAGCCACCAGGCCCGCTGCCGATTGCGTGCCGAACAGCAACTCGAAGCTCGTCGCGGGCTCGGATGCTTTGGCCCTCGGCCAGTCCTCGTGCTTCCGCCACTGTGGGTCGACCCCCAGCTGATGGGCTGTCGCAGCGCAGAGTCCCTTGAGTGCGGGTCCCGGGAGAATGGGTACACCCCAAGTCGGCTCCACGCGTATCCCAGCTTCGAGAACCCCGCGCGCGCCAAGACCGACGATCACGCGCCCGCGGGCTCGCGCGTGCAGCACTCGAGCGCCGCCCTGGATGAATCCCCTCGAACGCAGCTTGTAGGCTTGCTCGTAGCCGAAGGGCGCTCGCGCGCTTTCCAGTTGGGCGACGTGCTGCGCTTTTGCGCGAGCCCGCGCTGTCTGATCTCCTGCGCTCGGATCGAACATCTTGTCCAACCAGAGTCCGACGTGGGTGGACGGTTGAAAGCTGACGTTGGCGAGGGACGCGCGCGGCATCTTTACACGGTCTCCGTCTTGAGCTCGCTCTGAGCGAAACGGCGAAGCCAAACAGCGAAGTGCACCGCATCCCGAGCCAGCGCGACGTAGCGACCCAGCTCCCGCTCGTCGCGGGCTCGAGCCAGCAAAGCCGATGCGCCGCCTTTGATCTCGAGCGCTTCGGCCATGCTCTGCACGTAGTTTTCAGCCATCTGGTCGTTTGCGTCTCGCAGAAGGAAGGCCAACGTGTGCAGTAGGCCACTTTGACGGATCAAGGTGGGGCCGCGCATGCAGTAGGTGGCAAACTTCTCCTCGTCCTTTTTACCCTTCTGGGCACGCACCTTCTCGAACGCCAGTTTCGCCCAAACCTGTTGTCGCGTCATTTGGGACCCCCTGCGAGTACGAGTCGGCAACGCCCGGAGCCTGTCGTGGCATCACCGCCGAGCTGGATGGACGTCTCGAGCAGTGGTTTCATTTTGGGAACCGCTTCACTCGCCTTCAAGCGGCGGTTTCCCATGCCAGCAACCAACGAGACCAAGATGCTCTCAGTGGGGAGTCTTTCTTGGTACCAGAGCGCGCCCTTCGCCACGGTCTTCGTGTCGGCGTCCAGCGCAATGCGGGCCACGACGTCCGTCGCGTGTTCGTAGAGGAATGCCATGACGTTGTCGTGAACCACCAGAGCGCGACTGACGAGGCCATCGCGCCATACGTCGAGGTCGGAGTCCTCGGGAAATAGCAGCGCCGCGATGCTCCTGACGAGGTCCGTGGTCGGGGCTTTCAGACTGTCGTTGGGTGCGAGATCGAGCTCCTCGATGACGACCTTGTTGTCGAGCAGAAGGCGACTGCTGGCCGTTGCCGCGCAGCTCTGTTCGGTGTCTGGACTTGGAATCTTCCAAGGCCCGCTCAGTCCTGCTTCAGTCGCGTCACGCGCAAAGCGATGGAGCAGCAGCGGGGAAGTGACATAGGCGAATGTACCCGCCAGAGACCGAACCGGCAGGAACAACAAGTTGGCGTCGCCGACGACCAGCGCTCCGGCGTGCAGCTCGGCGTTGGCCCTGTCTGGACCGAACAGGTCGTTGATCTCCCCATTCTTCAGGATGCCCGCGGCCTTGGCCCGCAGAGAGCCCTTCAGCGACGACCCAGGGACCAATGGGATACCGCTGGCTCGGTCGCGCGCGATCGGAAGGTCGATGGCGCCGACAGAGTCACCCGAACCCGAGTGTAGCGGCGAAAGTGCGTGGACGAAGAGTAGGTGTGCCATGTTACTCGAGTCGATCTGCGAAGAAGTTGAGGAACGCGCTTGGGACATCATCGCCCCCGTTGTTGGCGATGGGTTCGATTTGGGCTCGTTCGCCAGCAGTAAGTTCTCCAGAGACC
>JBNKZR010000774.1:0-2383 GCA_050301735.1 Polyangiaceae bacterium
GAATGGTGCCAAAGGCCGTCGACACGCCCCGACCCGTCGGACAGGAGGTACGTGCCAATGTCGACGATCTTCCAACCGTCGCTGCTCACGTTGCCATCCCAAGAGACGAAGTCGGCTTGGGTGCGGCCCTGGATCCAAACGTGCGGATCTGGCTCGGATGGCCCAAACGGACTCGATACCGCCGCGCCCATCAGTCCGCCCGGGTAGGCAGCGTTCTGATACGGCTCTGACCAGTGAGCGAGGTAGTTCAGACCGTCGTCCCACCAGAAGCCGCCAGCGAAGTAGTCACCGATGTTGATGCGCGTCCCCCAAGTGCGCGGGTCGTGGTTGTCGTCGACGGACAAATGGGTTGGGGTAGTCACTCGACAGTCGCCCTCGAAGAACGCGTGCCGGATGCTGTACCCCGAGCCATCGACGCCGTCGGAAACGCACGCCCCGGCGTCGCACACTTCGCCGTGTCCGCATTCATTGCCGCAGGCGCCGCAGTGACGGTCGGTGCTGTCGAGGTCGACGCAGGCGCCGAAGCACTCGGTTTCGCCGGCATCACAGCTGTCCACGCACACACCAGCGTCGCAGGTGTCGCCGTCGTCGCAGCGATTCCCGCAGGCACCACAGTGCACGAAGTTGGACTGCAGGTTGACGCAGGTCCCACCACAGCTCACCTCGCCGTCACGACAGCCAGGCACCTCGAACCAGTACGCCATGGCCGTGTTGGCTTTCACGTCAGCCGGCATGTCTTGGTAGTCCGGCTCACTGAAGTTCATGTAGGTCGTGGAGTTGTCAGCTGCGTCCAGCGCAGAGAGTGTCACCACCGGCTTCACGAGCGGCGGGCCACCATCTGGACCGACCTCGATGCGCATGACGCTCGTCCCCAATTTGCCGGATGCAGTGAGCGTATTGTAGGAGGCGCGCACCTTGCTGCTGGATTTGTCGGTACTGATACGCGAGATGGACGGTGAGCTCAGCTTGACCTCAGTGTCGATCGTCGTATCGCCAGAGCCGGCAACGGGCACCGGGTTACCGGCACTATCCGTGTAGTACACCGGGTACGCCCCCTCCATCGTCGGCGTCTCGCCTGGTGCGACGGGACCGGAGTAGAAAAGCTCCGGCTGGGTCCCCACTAGGTGGAGCACGAACAGGCGACCGTCTGGCGTCGAGGTCATGACGTAGGGGACCCACTTGGGGCCGATTTCCTGAATCAGCTCCCAGGTCATGCCCTGATCTTTGGAGACCAACAGCACCGCCGTCTTGATGTTCGTGGTGGGGTTGGGGCAGTACGGGCCACCATACGCCGTGGTCGTCAGGTAGACGTTTCCAGTGAACGGACAGGTGTAAACCTCCGTGCGGTCCATACCGCCCACCCACCACTGCAGGCTTCCGTCATCGTACGAGCCTTGCTCTTCACACGGGACGTCAACGCGTACCGATCCGTCGTCTTCGATGACCATCGGGCGCGGCACGCCATACTTGCCGCCTTCCAGCGTTCCGAACTCGACCTTCGAGTACAGATCCCAGCTCTGACCGCAATCCGTCGAGCGGAAGAAGACCGGGTTACCGCGCATGCCTTCGTTCGCCTTCGGCGGGACACCGACGAGGTCGTCGAACCACTCGGGCTCCGGGTCGAGCGGCGTCCAATCTCTCGAATCCTTTTCCGCGAGTAGGCTGCCGTCGGGCAGGCGGATCATTTGGTTATCGGTGCCCACCGATATCGTGGCCGAGACGGGGTAGTCCATGAAAGCCGACGCCGTGCCGGTATCAATGTTGCCGCTCGCGTCGTACAACGGGCGATAGAGCAACCCAGGGCTAGCGCCCAAGCTGACCGCTATGCCGCCGTTCGGGCAGGCAGTGCTTGGCGGAATGACCTTCGCGCTGTTCTCGTAGCTTGCGTCGTAGATCCGAAAGTTGGCCGGAGCGGCGTTCGTTACGAAGCGCTGCGAGGTCGTCGAAACGGTTTGCTCAGCGGCGCCTTGCTCGGACGACTCAGAACACGCGTACGAGCAAAGCCCAATGAGGGCTAAGGGTACGAGCAGATGCTTTGCATACTTCATTGCGGGCCTGCCTTGCTTGGGTTACTTGGAATCAGCCGCGACGGGTGACTGCCCAGAGGCACCTGAAAGCGGGTCGGTAGCTGGTGTGTTGGCGCCACTCTGAGAGCGCGAGTCTCGAAGGGCAGTTCGGATTGTCGCGAGCGACTCCGCTACCACGGGGTCAGGCCGCGCCTTCGACAGGCGCTCGACGACGGGTAGGAGCGCTTGGCAATCGGGGCAGGAAGTCGCCAACGTGGCCAACTCGTTCACCGCGCGCGAACGCGTCGCTGCGTCCTGCGAAGACGCGAGCTCACCGAGCGTCCGCACCGCCCGCCGAGACACTCGCGAGTAGGCTC
>JBNKZR010000775.1:0-2362 GCA_050301735.1 Polyangiaceae bacterium
CAGATGTGCCCACGACGAGTCTTGCGCTTCAGGGATTTGTCTCGGACCCGCAAACCCGTATCGTCCAAGTTGATGGTGTCGCAGCTGAGCACCGCGTGGCGTATTCGCTCGATGAGTGGCGAAAGCAGCTGGTGACCGTAGCCCTCCCAGCGATTCAGCGTCTGGATTGGGATGTCCAACCCGCTCCTGGCAAAGATCTTCTGCGTGCGATTCAGAGGCAGACCGTCGACCGTTTTGTTGATCGTCAACGCGGCAAGCAGCTGTGGACCAGGCATCGCGCCATCGAGTACGCGCTGCGCTGGCGGCGGCGCGAGCGTGATCTCGCCCTCACAGGGACGGCACACGATCTTTTCCCGGAGGTACTCGATGACGTCGATCTTCGGAGGCGTGTACTCGATGACCAACGCGCGCACGTGACCCAACGTGCACCGGGCCTCGCCACACTTCGGGCAAGGTCGCTCGTCGTCAGGCACGAGGATCTCGTGGCTCTCGGTGGGGACCACCGTACGCCGAACAATCTTCTTGCGCTTCCGCTTCGGCCCATCCACAGGCGCTGGCTCATCGCTTACAGCGTCGGCGCCGACTACGGTGCCCAACATCTGAGCGAACAGACTGAGCTGATTCGGTGAGAGCTTTTCGCTGCGTCACCCAAAGAGCTGCTTGCGTAGCTGCTGGATCTCGAATGCCTGATCCTCGATCACTTTTTCGGCCTTGAGCAACACCCCCATGACGACCTCTAACAGGGCGCCAGGCTCTTTGCGCTCAGCGAGCTCTTCGAGCAGATCGCGTAGTTGCACCAAGTCCACGCTCTTGTTGGAATCATCCTCCGTGGACTCGGGTGCTGACACGCCAGACTACTTGCCAGCTACCGGTGTGCAGGCGCAAGATTCACTTCGGCGATTTCACGAGTTCCAGTCGACGGACCGATCGGTTCTGTCGTTTCGTTTGGGCTCGCGAAAGGTCGATGTCGTCGAGGAAAGCCATCAACGCCGATGCCTCCAACTCCCAACAGAAGCAGCCGTCCTTCACTCGAGGTCGTCTGAAGCGCCCTCGGTCCAGACGTTTCGCCAGAATGCAGCAACCATGTCGGTCTCGGAACAACACCCGCGCCTGGTTGCCACGCTTGTTGACGAAAACGAACAATCCACCTTCGCTCGGATCTTTCTGCAGCTCACCCATCGCCAACGCCGACAGCCCATCGAACGAACGCCGCAAATCGGCCGGTCTGACCGCGAAGTAAACCTTGGTCCCTGCAGGGATCACTAGCGCGCCTCCCTCATCACCGTGCGCAACGTCTGCTCGAGGCCGCGACTATCCCCGCCCACGGGTACGACGATCACGAGCGCCTGCCCACCCAGAGCTATCGCCTCGCGCGAACCAGCTGCGGTGCCATCCGCATCCTCGCGCGTCGTCGAGACGACGAAGAAATCGCCAGCTTTCGCGCGGGTCGATGCTGGATTCGACGGAGTCGTCGCCCGTGCCCCCCCGGGTTATCCTCCGTGTCAGTCTGCTCGGGTTCGGTGGATGCGCCGTCCGGCCCGCCATCGTCTACTGTACCGCCGCTACCGGAGCTTGCACCGTCGTCTCGAGCGGGCTCTGAACGCGACGCCCCTTCATCCTCACGAAGCACTCGGTCCGTCGACGCCACCCTTAGGGCGCTAGCTGTCACGTGGCGCATGAGTGTGAGCCTGCTGTGGCCACAGGTGATCGACCACTCGGGAAAGTGATCGATCACCTGTGGCGGAGCGTAGGCGTCCTTGCCCAGCGCCGCTGGCCGAAACGCCAGTACTTGCGGCAAATGACGCCTGACGTGTCCGCACGGGTAGCAGTGTCCGTTGGGTTTTCTCGTTCGCGGCGTCGGCACAGTACTTGCTCTGAGTCTCGCAGGCGGGCTTTCCCGCACTGGGACCAGACTGAAGTGTCAGATCCGGTCCCGGCTTTCAGATCGTGAAAATCGAAACCAAGGAGAACAGAATGAACATTACGAACTTTGTCGCGTGTCTATGCGTTGGTGCCCTGGCCTCAGTCGGATGTAGCGCCTCCGAAGGCACGGAGGCTGGTGAAGGTGCTGCGGCCCTGGAGCAGCTGATGGGCGAGACCGAGCGCAGCGAGGAACGGGTCATCGGTGAGGTCCAGTGGGAGGATGGGGGAAGTGTCCGCTTCGTACAGTTCGAAGGGGGCGACGGCTCAGTCCACATCAACGAGATGAGGCCGGCGACCGGAGACGGTCCGCTCGTGGCACGCCTTTCCCAAGACCATCCCGGCCTCACGAGTCTCGAGATGTTCTTGGCGCTTGGAGGACGGGAGATCGAGGCAAGCGATCAACTACGGGAGGCTCACCTGGAAGAGGCAGGGCGTCTCA
>JBNKZR010000776.1:0-2335 GCA_050301735.1 Polyangiaceae bacterium
GACGGCAACGCCTGACGGCAATTCCCGTAAGTCACGCCCGTGCCCAACTCGGCGAGAAGTCTGAGCCACCTCCAGTCGTCGGCTCAATCCTCTGCATCGTCTCCAGAAGATCCGTCGCTGCCCGTTCCTCGACGCGGACGCAGTTGTTGGGCCTGAGACGTTCCAGTGATCGGCGGAGGACGGGAGGTCGGATCCGGCACAGCTGGTGGCATCGGTTTGGACGCCGCGTCGCCGGACTCGGTGGGCTGCGCGAGGTCGACACTCTCACCGTCGACACCCACGCTATCGTCGTCGAGGTTTGCGCTCGCGCGCAACCGCCAGTCCAACACCAAGTGGTACGTCAGCAGCGCAACCGCAGCATTGAGTGCAGTGATCCACACGACCCACGAAGGCAAGTTCGACAGCAGCGTCATCGGCGCCTGCACATCCGGGCCGCGCAGAAGCCAAATCACCAGCAAGAACAGCGCTCCCACCGCCAGCCCAATCGTCCGTCGACTGGCCCCGTCCCGCCGGAAAAGCACCCAGGCAGGCACCAGCAAGCTGCCCATCGCTGACGACAACAGGGCCGGACTAGGCAGGGATGCCACCACAGCCTCGATCTTCATCCCCTCGACCCCCGCCTGGCGTGCCGCCACGAGCCCACACCACCCACTCGTCCACGGCACGAGCAGCAGCGATGCTGCGGTCAACGCGACGGCCAGCACACTGCGGTCCATGCCGAACCATGCAAACGTCGCCTGGGCAGCCTCGTCCTCACTCGTCCACTGCCGCCGGACCCGCGCCACGTTCACCAACAGGTGGCACAACATCAACAATAGCGCGAACGGCGCGTAGTCGAGGATCGAACCGCGGTCGATCTCGATGCCAAACAGCGTTCCGCTACGCAGTTCACCTCGTGCCTTCCCAGTGATTTCGCGAATCGCCATCGGCGGACTGAGATCTTCGAGGTCTTGCCACAACCCGACGGACTTGGCGGTCGTCTTCAGTCGGGTCGCCAGCTTCTGACAGCCCTTGGTCGAATCCGAAGTCGCTTGCCCCAGAGGAACAACCCTCGGCATCACGGCCAACGCCAAGTAGTAATCCGAAACCGGAGGATCAGTCGCGGCCACTGGCTTGGAGCTTGCCCCACAGGATACCGCAGCCACCAGGTGGGTCGGCGCCTTGGTGATGAACCGAAAGCGCCCGCTACCATCTCCGCCAGTCAGCTGACGCGCGCTCCACTTGGTGTGACCCAAGTCGCGCTTGACCGGACGTTGTCGGTGCAGCGTTTGCAGCGTCTGCGCATGATCGTGCAACAACTGATTGCAGACTGCTCGACGCGCTCGGTAGACTTTCTTGGTCGTCGTCGCCAGGCTTTCCGCCGCCAAGGTCTCCTTGCTCAGCGGGCCCAACATGTGGTAGCGCTCTTCCGCTTCGCGGCGCGCTCCCAGCGACGTCCCGGAAAGGCTGGCCAGGTTGTCGCGCAGTGCGCTCAGCTCCTGCTGCTGCTCGCGAACCGTTCGTTCCGTCTCCACGAATGGCCCCTCGTTGAAGGCCGGTAGTATCCAGTCGAGCCTGCAACTGGCAATCTGGCTCACGTCGACCTGCGCCTGGCCCTTGCAGAAGCCGTCGGGGTGTTCGAGCCGTGCCAAGAGTTCGAGATTCGGCTCCCGCACGTCGGTCGTGAGCGTTTGCTTCAAACCCGCCGCCACCTCGGGGAGGTAGGCGATGACGTGCCGTGCCGTGTCGGGACTGGAATCGAGAGCGGCGAGAGCGTCGGCAAACGTCAACTGCACTGGTGCCTGTTGCGGCGCGCCGCTCAACCATTCGTCGGCGCCGGGGCCTAGCGCGAGCTTCGAAGCGGCGTTCAGCACTTCGTCTTCGATGGGCCCAACGCACTGACCCTCGAATTCGAGCGCAGAAGCCGCCAACTCCTCCGTTGGCGTGGGCAGGGCGAGCCACGCCGTCGCCGCACATGCCAGAAGTAGCGCGAAGTGGGACTTGCGCGCGGCCTCCAACGCTGCTTTCACTCCACCTCCCCCGCCACGACCCCTGCCTCACCTGACGCAACCCCCGCCTCAGCGCTCACGTCGACCGCGACCGATGCATCCGCTTCGACAGGTTCGAGCCGCACCGCGACTTCGACCGTGAAGCAGTTGGGAGCGCCCGCACAGCTCGCTTGTTCGCAATCCGTCTCTCCGTTCTCGTCGTTGTCGTGGCCGTCGTCGCAAATCTCCTCCACCGGCTCGAGGCACGCCTCACGACAACCCATGTCCGCGCAATCGCGGTAGCCATCGTCGTCGTTGTCGAGCCCGTCGTGACACGCCAGAGGCGTCACTTCGCAGCTCGGTAGCTG
>JBNKZR010000777.1:0-2347 GCA_050301735.1 Polyangiaceae bacterium
ACGACGCTCTTCCGATCTATGAGAAACGAATGAACTTTGACGCCATGGCCTGCACCGGGAGTGCGCTTGAAAATGGAGTTGAGACTAGCCTCGATGGACGCAGTTCGCAGGCAGCCCCACGGGGGGACCACCTGCGCTGCATCGAACTGCGAGCTCGGGGCTACTCGACGGTGAACGTGGACTTCCATTCCGTCGTCAGCGCGTTGCCGACGAGGTCGGTGACGCCGCCCGCGGGCAGGACGACTTCGTAGGTTCCGGGTTGGAGGTCCTCATCCGGGTCGAAGTTGACGACACCCATGCGCGAACCGTAGATTCCGGAAAGGGGCTCGCCGCCCACCGGTCGTACGATGAAGCTGGCGGCGTTGACCGTGGCCAGTTCGATGTTGTCCGAGAAGGAGATGCCGATACGCGACGATGCCGGGGCGGTCTCCTGGTCTTTGGGGATCACGGTGTCGACCTCGGGAGGCGTCGTGTCGGGCTCCTCGGCGTAGGCACCGATGACCCATCCCGCGTAGGGCGATTGATCGTCGCCCATGACCACCAAGTTGCCGAAGGCGATGTTGAACTGGTCGTCGTTCAGCCCGCCGCGATCCTGCCGACCCCAGACGTGCCGGATTTCACGCATGCCGCGCACGTTGGTGATGTCGAAGATGTCGGTGCCCGGAGTGCCGCCGATTTCCGCGCGGACCATACCCAGAAACAGCTTGTCGTCGGAGAAGCTGAGGTACTCGGCACCGCCGTGGTTGATCTGTCCGACGGGCGAGTTGCCAGAGCCGATGTTGCGCGGATCCGACAGCACGTCCCACGCTCGGAGTGGGCTGATCAAGAAGGCGTAGTGGCGATAGAACTGCCCGATGTAGGACTTGTTTGCCGAAAGCGACGCCAGTCGCGTCGGATTCGTCGGGTCGCTGATGTCCAAGGTGGCGATGCCGCCGCTCTCCTTGGGCGTCATCACGACGAGCACGTTGCCCACCGCTTCTACCGGTCCAGCGCTGACGCCGCCGTACTGTGATGGAGATATCTCGCCGGCCAGCTTGAGCGACGACGGATCCGATGCGTCCACCACCTTGACGCCGTTGTTCGTGGCGCCGACGTAGATGTATTGACCTTGCCAAGCCACGCCCCACACCGCTTCGGTGTAGTCGCCATAGTTGACACCGTTGATGCCGATGTTTCCTAGGTGCTGCGGGTTACGGGCGTCGGTGATGTTCCAAGTGTCGATGCCTTTTCCGCTGATGGTGGCCAAGAAGTACTCATCACCCCGACGCGCGAAGGAAACGGTGTGACTCTCAGCCTCGCCTCCCACTCGCCGGTTCGGCGTGCTGAAGGCGGAGAGCTCCTGGGGGGACTTGGGATTGGAAACGTCGTAGAACCAGAAGTCCTCGTTGCCCGCGATGAGCATGTAGCCGTTGATGACGGCGGGCTGGTTGATCTGTTTGCCCTCCAACAAGGACGGGGACACGAGCCCCTGCTGCCAGGTATTCTTGTCGGCGTTGACCGCCGAGGCCGGCTGAGGTTCGTTGGGAATGGTGCCTTCCGGTGAGGAGAAGTCTACGGGCGACGTCTCGGTCGTATCCGGTGTCATCTCCTCCACGGGGTCGACGGGTTCGGCTGGGTCCTCTTCGACGGGCGTGCTCTGAGGCATCTCGTCGGGCGTCTCCCCAAGGCCGGCTCCGTCCTCGGACATGTCCGGCATCGTGATGTCGGCTGCGGGCTCCGTCGTGTCCTCGGTTTCTCCGCTTGCGGGCGTGGGGATCGTCGGCGTCTCGTCGCCGCTGATCGGAGTGGCTGGCAGCGCCGGTTCCGCTCCACTCGACGGTGTCGCTAGCGGGCTTTGGCTCGGCGTAGTCATTGAGTTGACCGTCGGTTCCGGCGTCATCGTCCCGGACGCTGAGCCGCCTGGTGTGGTCTCCCCGGAAGCCCCGACCTGTGTGTTGGAATCACTCGGGCCAGCGACGGATGCGGGCGGTTGGAAATCTTCGGGCGTCGTATCTTCCCCCCCGCATGCCGCCGTGGACGCGAGAAGTGCAGCAGATATGGCTAAGTCGACTCTTCGAACCATGGTGTCTCCTGTGGGCGTGCCTGGCGGGCCAAAGCAGCCCGACGAGCGCACTCAATCCGGCGCGCGCCGCCTCGGGATCGAAAATCTGACTGCCAATGCGGAGCGGGTGTGGAAAATTGCCGTTGGCGAAGAACATGGGTGCTGACCGGTGACCGATTCGGAGCTGGAGAGAGCACGCAACTATGCGGCTGGCCTTGTCGAGATACGTCAACAGAACGCATCGCTTGTGGCGAGTGAGATCCTCAGCGCTTGGGGTAGCGGTACTCTTGCGGAACTGCCCGAGGT
>JBNKZR010000778.1:0-2346 GCA_050301735.1 Polyangiaceae bacterium
TGCCAATGCTTCCAGCTGCTTCGCCTCGTCGTCACTGAGCGCGTGCTTCAGACTCTGCGCTCGTAGACGCTGGATCTCAACTTGCCGACTCTCGGTTTGATCTACCGGTTCGTGATTCGGCGGACCATAGAAGACCAGATCGAGGTCACCAGCACCGCCCAGCTTGCGCTCCAACCATCGCAAATCAGAGGTCACTGGGTCGTCCGCGGGGAACATCACACGCAAGTCACTTTCGACTTGCAGCTGGTGCACGCCGACCGTCGACAGAACGAGCAAGCCAGCACTCGCCGCCAGAACCAGGCGCTTGTTGGGCAGGACGACGTCGAGCAAGCGATCGGTCCAACCGCGCCGCTCAGTCGGAGGAGTTTGCAAACCTTCGGAGTCGACGGACGCAGAGGCAGCACGGGTTGAGTGCGCCAGTGGAATCAGCGAAAGCGCCGCGGGGATGAGCGTCATCGACAGCAGGTAGGCGATCACCGTGCCGACGCCCGCGGTGTAGCCGAACTGACGGACCGGCGTGATGGGGCTGACCACCAACGAAAAGAAGGCTGCCGCCGTCGTAACCGAAGTGAGCAGCACGGGCACCGCATTGCGCCGTATCACCTCGATGATCAACTCTCGCCGCGTCGCATGTTCGGGGCGCAACGTGAAGTAGGCCGTAACCAGGTGCACCGCGTCGGCTATCCCCACTGCGACCATGACGATCGGCGCCGTCGCGGTCAGGTTGTTGACCAGATCTCCGGCGTACCAAACCAGGCCGTTCATGCCCACAATGCTGAGAAAAACCACCAGCAGCGGCAGAACGACGCCACTGATACGTCGATACACGAACGACAACGCCAGAGCGATCGCGACGAACATCAGCGCCAAGTAGGCCATGTCAGACGTACCCACCTCCGGGAAATGTTGCTCCAGAACCGGCACTCCTGCGATGTGCATGTCGTAGCGGTCGTACTTGGCGAGGATGCTCTTGATCGCTTGCACGGCTTGGGTTTGCGATTCGATGGTCGCCAGTGCCCCACCGACCTCCGCTCGAGTGGGACTGTCGAAGGTGGAGGCCAAGGCCTCGCGGGTCGGCTTCTGACGCAGCACTTGCACTTGTATCCCAGCGGTCCTCCCGTCTTCGCTGACGATGGCGTTGATGAAGCGCGGCTCGCCCGCGAACTCCGCGAAGTCCGCACCCTGACCGATGATGCTGCGAACGGCGGACTCGCCAGCGAGTCTGGCGGCGCGTTCGGCCCCGAGGACCGCGATCATTCGCTCGAGACGCTGCTCGGGCGTTGCGCCAGCGACGGAGTCTTCGAACAAGTCGGAGACGACCAAGCCGTCTTCACCGGGGGCGGCTTCCCCCCATCGTATCCACGGTGACGAGGTGAGGCTCCTGACCGAACGTACGTAAGGCACTTGTTCGATCTCTCGAGTCAATTCCCCGACGGTGCTGAGCGCCTGCTCGCCGAAGGCCCCCCACTCGTCGTCCGTCTCTTCGAACGCAACGACGACGGTGTCCTCCGCGATGAATTGGTCCTCCAGGTCCCGATACGCCTCGAGCCCATCATCCGCCGGGTCGAACCAGATGTCCGTGCGCATGTCGAACAAGCGCGGCAGCCCCGTAGCCTCGGCTCTGAGTGAGTCTACCTTCTGCGAAAAGCTGAGCACGTTGCTCATGCCTGCAAACTGTGCTGCGAGTACCAGTGTGACGGTCGCGGCCGCAGCCCACCACCTGTAGTGGTAGCTCCATTCGAGCAGACGATTGATGCTTCGGTTCTTCACGGGACTTCTCCTTCAGGCTTCTGAATCCGACGACATCGTCTCGATTGGACATGTCGCCGATGCTCAGAGCTTGGAGGAGAAGGCGCCCAGACCCCATACCCAGACAGGGAATGAGCGCGTCTAAAAAGCGTCTACCAGATGAACACCCACATCAACCACTGGCACTCGCGAGACGCAACACGGGACGCCCTTCGAGCGAACGAAGAAACTGCTCACTCTGCTCGTCTCGCGGGTACAGGCACTCCACCGTCAACTCGTCCAGCGTCACGTCCAGCGGCGCGCCGAAACGAGATGTCATCCCCACCAGGCTGACCTCGGCATCTCCGAAACGAACGGTTGGGCACACGACCAAGTCGTTGCCAGGACCGCTGCTGGCGGAAACGTTGGCCGACGCCAGCTCCTTTTCTGCCACAGCCAGCAGCCGCGCCAAGCGCGCGTCCAACGGAGCATTCATCGCCTCACGGCGCACCCGCCGCAGAAACGCGTACGCGACGGCAGTCCACGCATCGAAGCGTGTGCGCGCAACCCCCGCAGGATCGAACAACCACTCGATCATGTTGCGCGGCATCGTGTCGG
>JBNKZR010000779.1:0-2339 GCA_050301735.1 Polyangiaceae bacterium
GGTCCGACGGCTCTGGGGGCTCCAGCCCGACCCCCGACAACTCTGGCACGGCGGGTTCCTCAGGCGCAGGCTCCGGGATCGGCGGGATGGGGGGCTCCAGCGCAAACGGCGCTGGAGGGGCCGGCGGAACGGCGACTGGCGGAAGCGGGGGGACCCCGAATTCTGAGCCACCCCGAGTGGTGCAGATCGACGGTGGGAGCAACTTCGGCTGCGCTGTCATGACCGACACCAGCGTCCGGTGCTGGGGAAACAGTGGCGCGGGCCAGGCCGGAGATGGCTTCTCGAGTCCAGTCCGCACACCGACCACGATCGACTTCTTCGACGAGGTACGTGACTTGAGCAATGTCGACTCCGTTGCCTTGGGTGAGAGCCATGCCTGCGCGATGACTGGAGACGGCAGCGTCTACTGTTGGGGCTCGAACAGTCGCGGCCAACTCGGGCAGGAGTCGGTGAGAGATGAACGTGCGGGGCCGCAAGAACCAGCCCTCGCCTTGAGCCTACCCGCCGTCAAGATCGCTGCTGGAGGATGGCACAGCTGTGCCATCCTCTCCGACCAAAGCCTCGAGTGCTGGGGTTCCAACGGTTACGACCAAATCCAAGCTGATCTCGGATTGGATGTCGACCCGCCGGCGGCCGTGGTGGGCATCACTGAGGTCGTCGACGTGGCGTTGGGATCTTGGCACTCTTGCGTGGTGACCGGGAGCGGAAGTGTCCAGTGTTGGGGCGATAACGATGATGGCCAACTCGGCGACGGCTCCACCGAGCCGAGCACGGTCCCCGTCACGGTGGGCGGTATCGTCGATGCTACTGCCATCGCCGTGGGCTCGGCCCACTGCTGCGCCATTCTCGAGGGCGGCACGGTCACCTGCTGGGGTGACAATGACTACGGGCAAGTGGGCAACGGGTCCCAAGAGGACACCAGCACCCCGATGGTAGTCGGTGGACTCAGCAACATCGTGAGCGTGGTTGCCGGTAATGACCACACCTGCGCACTGGACGGGGACGGTACCGTTCACTGCTGGGGTGACGGCGACCGCGGACGACTTGGCCTCGGCGATCAGGACATTCGGACGACGCCCCAAGCCATCTCCACGAATCAAACCTTCGTCTCCCTTGGAGCCGGCAACGCACACACCTGCGCGGTCAACGACGAGGGCATTGTGTTCTGTTGGGGCCTGAACAATGACAGCCAGCTGGGGGACGGCGGCCAAGCCAGCTTTCGCGACGAGCCAACCTACATCGCGAACATCACGCTGTAGCGATCCTCCGTCGAATACCTCAGCTCGGCATCGGAGAGCCATCGTTTGGAGCCGCGCTGGCCATTCGCGCGCTTTCAGCTACGGTCTTCGCTCGCCACCGGCGGCGCCCTAGCCATGAACTCCTGGCGAAGAAGAGCTGCCAGATGACGAGCCCCCCGCCGGCTCACCCTGCGCGCCGGACACGTGTCAGGCCTTGGGGATGGAGTGCGGGTCAGGGTCGATGGCTGCGGCGAGGTGCTCGACTGTGGGCTCTGCCCTGATGATTGCATCGAGTCGAGCACGACCGCCCACGCGTCCAGCGTGCGCCGCGTGGGTTTCGTCGGCACGCACGCGTAATAATCTGCGATGTATCCCTGAAGCAAACTTGCCGCAGCAAGACAACACCCAACCGTGAGCAGCGAAGCGCCTGCCACAACGCCCACTCTCCCCGCGACGGCTCATGCTTCATGCGCCGTGCCCAGCGCCTCAGTAACTTGCGCGGGGCGCGGATCGCCGTCTTCACGACGCAAACGTCGGCACCTTCTGCGAAAGCGCGGTCGGCACGCCCAGTCGCCTCGACCTTCGTCGATACGCGCAGGGCGGCGTAGTCGTCGTGGGTGACCTCGAAGGTGACTTGCCCGCGCGGCACCTGTTCTAACCCGAAGACCCCCCGCGCGTTCGTCACGGTGCTGTCCTTGTGGCCTTCCGAGGTGCGCGGGCCAGTTGCCTGGGCAATCGTTGGCATGCTGTCACTGACGACCTCCGTCCGTTTCTTTTGGTCGCGTTTGAGCAGGATCAACACCTCGACCTCTTCTTGCGATAGCTCTGTGTCTGCAGGCAGCTCTGGCTGCGTCCGGGATAGGGTCTCGAGTCTTTCGATGGGCGGCAGGCGTGAGACGAGCAACTCGATAGCGCCCGTGCGGTCGCCCTTCACGGGCCCGTTGGGGCCCCATCGCACTCGTTGAGCTGCGACGTCAACGCCGGCTCGACCAGGGCGCAAGTTTGCAGCGCCGTCGCTATCTGCAGCTGAGCGAACACGAGCCCCTGTTCGCCACAAGACTCCTGCGCTTCGTACTGCATCTGAACGGTGCTCAAGCTGTC
>JBNKZR010000780.1:0-2321 GCA_050301735.1 Polyangiaceae bacterium
ACGTGATAGATGTAGTTCTGCTCCTTCGTGCCGCGGAACAGGTGGGCGTTCGGTCCCCGCGAATAGATGGCGACTTCCTCGGCCGAGTGAGTCTCACTGCCCAGCGGTACGGCCGCCTCCTGCAGGTACTCGAGGTCGGACGTGTCCACGTCGCTCAGATCGGGGCGTTCGGGGAGGTAGCCGGGACCGTTTGCGTAGTTGAGCGTGGTGTAGGGCATGCCGTCGGCGGCCAGAGCGATCTCGCCATCGACGCCCACCACCTTACCCAGAATGTCGTTACCGCGGATGGGATAACCGCCAATCGTGAACACGTGGCTGTGATCGGCGGTGACGACGATGAGCGTCTCCTCCGGATCCGTCATGTCCACGGCGGCTTGCACGGCTTCGGCGAACGCTATGGTATCCTGCAGTGAGCGGCTGGCGTTGCCAGCGTGGTGCGCGTGGTCGATCCGGCCGGCTTCGACGTGGAGGAAGTAGCCTTTGTGGTTGTTGTCGAGGATGTCGATGGCCTTCTTGGTCATCTCGGCGATGGAGGGCTCGCCACCTTCCTCTTCGGCTTCGTCGTCGGCGCGGTCGGCCTAGTACTCCATGTGGGAGTTCTCGAACAACCCGAGCAGATGGTGGGTGCGGCTCGTATCGATGGCGTCGAATTCGGCGCCATTGGTGACGTAGGCGGCCCCGGGGTACTGCGCCAACCACTCTTGGGTCAGATTGCGACCATCGCTGCGGCGGCCCCCGTCCTCGCTCGGAACGAAGTGACGACGACCGCCGCCCATCGCGACGTCGATGCCATCCCCGTAGCGAAACTCGATCAACTGCCGAGCGATGTCCGGGAAGTCGGCGGCAGCCGCAGCGGGCGGCAGCTCGCCGTCGTCTTCCCAGTTCCGATCGGCGCTGTGAGCGTAACACGCAGCCGGCGTCGCGTGCGTCAGGCGTGCGGTGGTGACGATGCCGGTGGCCAGGCCTCGGCGCTCGGCTTCTTCGATGATCGTCTTGACGGGCTTGACGGTGGTGTAGTCACCACGAACGATGCTGTCGTCGACGGACAGCACGCCCTGCTTGGTCTTGACGCCAGTAACCATCGCGGTCATCGTGCCCGCCGAATCCGGCGTCTGCGCATCGGTATTGTAGGTCTTGGACAGTGCCAGGTAGGGAAACTCCTCGAACGACAGGTGGTTCTCTTCGCCCGTCTCGCCACGTCGCTGACCTTCGAGGATGCGCGCCGCAGTCACGGTGCTGACCCCCATCCCATCGCCCACGAACAGAATGACGTTCTTGGCGCGGCTGGGGTTATCGCCGCGGTTCTGTTCCTCCAGCAAGGAGGCCTGTCCATCCGCGTACCAGGGATCGTCGAGCTTGGTTTCGCTACCCACTGCGGTTGCCGCCACCGGCGCGCCCATCAGCAGCGCAACCGTGGACGTGATGACCAAACGTTTCGTGTTCCTCATGATTCTGCTCCTCGGGTGAAGGCAAGCCCTCTCGCCTCCGCGTTCGTGATTTCGCCCGAGTCGGTACATCACTTCGCCCCGAGCCCGCGTGACGTGTGCGCGACTCTTGTGTGATCGCCGTGTGAAGCGGCCATTGGCGCGGCGATTGCCCATGTGACGCCCCCAGCGCGACGCAGGGCCGGACAGACAGTGACGAAGCGATGCCGCCGCTCGCTCAGCCTTATGCCCGGGAAGCGGCCGCGGCCTCCTCGCGCAGCATCATGAACAGATCGGTGACGCCCGGGTCACACCCTTGCTGCGTGAGCAAGGTGGTGATCTGCCCGCGATGATGCGTCTGATGGTTGAAGACGTGCACGGCCGCCCACCACAGCGGCACCTCTTGCCGTTGACCACGGCGCAGGTACACGAGCGGCGCGGCCAATCGCTCCTCGTCGAGTCCAGCGACCCAGTGTGAGAGCTGTTCGTCGGTCAGCACGCGCTGGCGTCGCAGCTCCTCGAAGTCGGCGTAGAGCTCTTGGTCGAGGCTGCGAATGCCGCCGGGCCCGATGAAGCCGTCCGGAACCTCCGTGCCCAAGAAGCGCGCCAGCCACACTCTGTCCGCCAGCAGCAGGTGGTTGAACGTGCCGTGCATCGACTTGAAGAAAGCGCCAGAGTCGCGCTTGCGCAGCTCGTCGTCCAACGTGGCGGCGAGCCCGTAGAGCTTGTCGTTCATCCAGCGGTTGTACCGTGCCATCGCGCTCAGCCATTGAAGACTCATCATGCGCGCACCGTACGCCCACGCGTCGACCTTGCCAAGCCGAGCAGGCGCTGCCGCCGGGCATGGTGCTTCCGGCGAGCATCCACGGCGGTCCCGGGCGCGCGGGCGGCGGGCAG
>JBNKZR010000781.1:0-2320 GCA_050301735.1 Polyangiaceae bacterium
GACCCCGACGCTGATACTGACGGGCAGGGCGTGCCCCCCAAACTCGAAGGAGTGTGCGCCCACGGTTGTGCGGACACGTTCGCCCAGGGCGCGTGCCGCTTCGAGCGAGCTTCCCGGCAGCAGGATGGCGAACTCTTCGCCGCCGATGCGCGACAGAATTGCTCGCTCCACACCCTGGCTGGCGCTCTTGGCGCACTGGGCGAGCTGACGCAGCACGGCGTCTCCAGCGGCGTGCCCGTAGGTGTCGTTGATGCGCTTGAAGTGGTCCGCGTCGAAGAGGACGAGACTCAGGCTTTCGTCACTTGCCGCCAGCGCGTCCAACTGCTCCTCGTGGTAGCGTTTGTTGAAGACGTCGGTCAGCCCGTCGTGGCTCATGAGACGAAAGACCTCGTCATGATAGCGCGCCTCCACGTTGCCCGGAGCCAGGTACTTGAGCACGAATTCACCCAGGGCGATGCGGTCGCCGTCGAACAACCTGGCTTCGTGCGTCGGACGATCGTTGACGTAGGTGCCGTTGGTGGAGTTCAAGTCTTTGACGATGGTGACCTCGTCCTGGGACTCGAACCTGGCGTGGCTGCGACTGACGAGGTCACTGTCCAGCGGCAGGTCGCACGCGGGGTCACGACCCACCGTCAGGGTACCGTCCAGCTCGATCTTGCGGCCGATCTGCCCACCCGCCAGGAAGACGAGGCACGCGCCAGCCGCCGTCTCTGGCGTGCGCTCGAGTGCCGGTCGGGCCGTCAGGGCGCGGGTGCGGGTCAGTTCCACTTTCGAGCTGCGGCGGACCATGTGCTGCGAACAATACCATGCTGGTCGCTGGGGGACGAACCCACATGGCGACGGAAAGGACCTCACTCGAACACAGCGTAGCCCGCGGTCGTGAGCACGAAGTCCCAAATGATGATGGCGAGGGATGAGTTGACCACCGCACGTGTGGTGGCGGAACCGACTCCCTCCGACCCCCCGTGCGCGGACAGCCCGCAGTAGCCGCTGATCACCGGGATTGAAGCGCCGTACGCGAGGCACTTGAGCAGGCCGGTGGTCACGTCACCCGCGTCGACCTGCGAGAAATCCCAGAAGGTTTCCGGTCGCACGTTGAAGAAGGTGTCCGCCGTCCAGGCGCCGGTGAAGGCGGCCAGTGTGCCTGCGATGATCACGAGCACGACGGTCATCACGATGCTGGCGATGAAACGTGGCCGCAGCAGGTAGTCGATGGGATCGGCGGCGCACATCCGCAGCGCATCGACCTGTTCCGTAACCACCATCGAGCCGATCTCGGCGGCGATTCCCGCACCCACTCGGGTGGCCAGCATCAAGGCGCAGATCGTGGCCGCCAGGTCCTTGACCAAGAACTCCAAGAAGGCCGTGCCCAACTGGCTCATGTCGGGAATGACGCGCAAGAGCTGTACGCCGCCCTGGTAGACGGTGATCATGCCGATGAAGCCCATCACCACGCACAGGAAGACCAGCGATTGGTTGCCGATGGTGTACATGTAGCGGAAGACGCGCCCGAATTCTGCCTTGCCATGGAGGGTGAAGTACAAGGTGCGGAGCAACGTGCGATACAGACGCGCCCCTCCGTGGGCGAGAGCAACGATCTGTGCGCCGAGCGCGTGGGTTATTGGTTGCTGGTTCACAGCGGGCCCTCCACCTTGCCCCTTAGAAATTGGTGCACGTAGGGGTCGCGGCTCTCGCGGGCTTCTTCCGTCGTGCCCTCGAAAATCAGACGCCCATCGACCATCATTCCCACGAGATCGGTCACCGACAGGAGACGGTCCAAGTCGCTGGAGACCATGACGACCGTGGCCTTGGCGGTCTGCTGTTCCTTGCGCAGCAGTTCGAAGAGCTTCTGGCTGCTGACCGGGTCCAGGCCTGCGGCGGGCTCGTCGTAGAGAATGATTGGAGCGTGAGTCACCGTCGCGCGGGCCACACCGACGCGCTTCTTCTGGCCGCCGCTCAGCCCCGCCGGAAAACGATGCTCGAAGCCGGGCAAGCCGACCGAGCTCAGGCGCTCCGAGACACGCTCGGTGATCTCGTCGTCCGCGAGTTCGAACAGCTGGCGCAGCGGGAAGGCAATGTTGTCCTTCACGGTCATGAAATCGAACAGGGCGTTGTTCTGGAACAGCATACCGATGTCGCGACGCAGGTCGAAGAGGGTGCCCTCATCCGCGTCGCTCACTTCGGTGTCGCCCACGACGACTCGCCCGTCTTCCACCCCGACCAGGCCGGTGATGGTCTTCAACAGCACGCTCTTGCCTGACGCGCCTGGCCCGATCAGCCCATAGAGCGAAGCTTTGGGGACGTGCATCGAAACGTCGTG
>JBNKZR010000782.1:0-2313 GCA_050301735.1 Polyangiaceae bacterium
CACCTGGCGAAAGCAAACCCGCATGTCGCGCTGCCGCGCACCTCAGGGCAGAGACACGTTCAGCTGAGCATCTGCCGATTCGGATCGACTGCGCCGTTTCGGCATTGGGCTAACCGCTGCCAGCAAAACTGCGTAGTTCGAAGCGGTTGGCGGGGGGCGAGAGCGTCGCCGATGCCGTAACTTGATCACGTTCCCCCGTCGCTGGCGATGCCACAGGCACACCGAGGAAATCGCTGGCGAACCGACCCGAAGAAACACCCCGGAGAACCATGCAAAGGACCATCATCAAACCCATCTTGACCGCAACCGTGCTCGCGTCGACCCTGTGCTTTGGCAACTTCACCAACGCTGAACCTTCCTCGCCCGTTGCCGAAAATGCGGATGTCGACTACTCAAAGGCGTTCAACGAGATGATCTCTCGTCTGGACAAGTTCCTCAAGACCAGTAAACGCACTTTGTTCGGGATCGATATGGAGATCCCCAAGCTGGCAAAGCGTGCGGAGATGGCTGGCTACAGGGTAACAGCTGCGCTGGAGCGGTTCAACAAGCAGAAAGAAGCGTTAGAGCGTGCTCAGTCGGCGAAGGAACCCGAGACCGAGCTGAACAAGATCCGTGGCAAGATGGATCGTGAGCGCTCACTTCTGTCGAAGGATGCTGCCAAGCTGTCGGAGATCCTGGAGCGAGCAGATCAGATGCGCGCTGAGATGGACAAGATGCTCCCTGAGCTCAAGCGACTCAGTGACGACGTTGCGATCGAAGCCGATCGCTTCGAACCCGAAGACCCACGCCAGAAGAAGGTCGCGCAGTTGCTGGCTGATACTGAATGGGCGAACGCCAAGATCGACGAGTTGAAGGAGGCCTCACTGGCCAGTCTGACCGATCCTGCGGCAGAGGCCGTCAACAAGGCGAAGGTGAACTGAAGCCCGTCGTTCGAGTCGGACGCAGGCCGACGTTGGGCCGCAGAGCAACGTTGGGACGACCCACGTTGCACCCGCGACTCAAAGAGCCTTCGGGATCTTGAGCCAGCGTTCAGCGAGCTCCGGCTGTCCGGTGTAGCGCGCCAACTGAGCCAACAAGAGCTCACTGGCGCGCTCTCCATTTTCGGTACCGGTTCGGCGCGCGGTAGCGAGGGCGTGCAGGGACTCCAGCAGGGCCTCCGCTGGCTTGCCTGCCTTTGCGAGGCACACGGCATAAGCGAGTGCCAGCCTCCCGCGCTCTTCGGCATCGTCATGCTTGCCCTCGTGCAGCGCTTCGTGCAGCTCTTGTAGGCTTTCTGCCATCGGGTTGCCGGAGGGTTGCGTCAACAGCTCAGCCTCTCGCATCAGGTGCGGGCGGCGCTCTTCGTCCCACAGTTGGTCGACGAGATCGAGCACTTGACCCAATTCGCCACGACGCAGCGCTTGGATTCGGCTGCGTCGCGGTGCGACCCGCGTCTCTCCTGCTGCAGCGTCCGGTTTCGGCGGGGGCGTCGAGAAGCGTTCCCCAGCCTCGGGTTTCGGTGGCGGTTGGCTCAGCCGCCTCGGTGGCGCGGAACCTGCGACGGGCGGTGGCGGTCTGGTCGAGATGACTCGCTGCGGCCGTATGGGGTCCCCGTAGTATTGGGCATCAGTCCGGATGCGCGACGGTGAGTCGAGTGGGGTTGAGCTTTCGGCGGACGCGGCGCTTGCAGTCGATGCTGCGCTTGCGGTTGAAGCTGCGCTTCTTGAAAACGCAGCGCTTTCCGAAAGCGCTGGGCGTTTGGGCCAAGCTGCGCTTTCGGACAACGCCGCGGCCTCAGGCCATGCTGCGTCTTGGGACCCGAACGCTGCTGCGCTTTCGAAGGACGTCGAGCGTTTGGGCCAAGCTGCGCTTTCGGACAGCGCCCATTGTTGGGGGGCTGCTTCGTCTGCAGGCGGGGAGCCGCCAGTTGCCAGATCGTCGAGTTGGAGTTCCAGCGAGCTGGTCTCTGATACCAGCGTGTCCTGCACGCTGCGCATGGGCGGAGGGGCTGCTGGGTTTCTGGGCGCGAGGTGGTCAGGCGCGCTCTCTTCATCTGGAGGTCCGGCAGGCATCGTTAGCGATGCTTCGTGCTCGGGCGCCCAAGAGTGCATGTCGACCAAGGTTCGGTCTGCTGCCGGATCGGGCGGTGGGCACGTGGAAGGTGCTTCCAGGTAGGTATTGTCGAAGGGGGCGTTGCCGACCATCAACGCCGCTCGGAGCTTCTGTCCAGCGACCTCCACCAGCAATGAACCAACAGTGGGCAGCACCTCTTCTGCCACAGCGTCGATGGCTGGATCCAACAGCACCTCGCCGGATCGCGTAGCGGCCGCAAGC
>JBNKZR010000783.1:0-2312 GCA_050301735.1 Polyangiaceae bacterium
AGGGGACGCGATGACGCCGATCTCGAATACGTCGACGAACTCGAACGGCAGCTCGCCGCTCGGAGAGAAGAACTCGCCCAAACCGCCCGCCAGCACGGGCAGTGAGCTATCAGGCAGAGTCGCGCCGACTCTGCCTCGTCGACCTCTGAGTTCGCTCGCAGGATTGAACGCCTGGCGTAGCGGTGCGAGCGCCTGCACCTTGCCCGTGCCGGGGGTGCCACGGGATATCGTGGTGGCCCGCTGTTCCTCCAGCCCATCCCGTTAAAACGTTTTGTCGCTAGCGCCCCGGAGGTTGAAAGAGGGAATGAGTGTGTGAGATGAACGATGTGGTCGTTTCAGATTGAGGAGGTGACACATGAGTGAGACGAATGCTGCGGTTCGGACCCTTACCGCCGCTGACCGGCGCTTCATTGCCCGCGCTGGGCGCTTTCTGACGCAGGTAGTGGCGCCGCCGTACGTCGGTCGCGCGGTGGCGGCTGGGTACGACGATGAAGAGCATGGCGAAGGGTGGCGCCTGCATCGCATTGCTGCGGGGGGTGAGCGCCCGTTGCAGCACGCGTTCGCGTTGCGTGACCTGTCGCAGAACAGCAACGACCAAAACGACGCGGCGCTGGCCGAGCTCGACGACATCGAGAACCGGTACTTCCCGATCGTTCTGCGAGTGATCCGTCGCAAGGTTCCCGCAGCGGACCTCGCGCGCTTCGAAGCAGCGTTCTTCGACGGCCTGTCGCAACAGCCCAAGGGGCCCGGCGTGATCTCTTCGGTCGACAAGCTCATCAATCGCGTCGAAGCTCTGGCGAAAAGCGACGAGGCGGGGGCCGCGGACGTGCATGAGACTCTGTATCGACGCGGCTTCGCGAAAGACGCTGAGCGAGCCCGGCAGCTCATCAGCGAACTGCGTGACTTCCGTTCACCGGAAGAGGTGATCGATGCGGACGAAGTCGAAAGGACCTTGCGGCAGCAGCACGAGGCTCTGGAGCAACTGCGGCTCTGGTTCAACGACTGGGGAGCCACGCTGCGCCCCCACTACTCGCTGCGCGAGCGCATCCAATTGGGCCTCAGCCGCATCCGTCGTGGTGGCGGTGGAGAAGAGACAATCGAGGATGACGACGACGACGACGAAAACGGTTGAGCCTGGCCCCAAGTCCGCCGAGCGAAGTCCCAAGTGCCTCGTGCGAGCGTCGAGCCGGCCTCGGCGCCGCCCGGTCCGCCTCTTTTCTGCGTCGATCCAGCCTCCGTCTGGCCAAAACACTGATCTGTCCGGGTCGATCCAGCTTGTGTCTACCTCGATCCGCGATTTTTCTGTGCCGATCCAGCTCCGGCCTAGGCCCGTCCAGCGTTGGGCCATGTCGATGGGCGGTATCGCGGAGCCTCGAGGCTGCGCAGGACTGGGCGAAGCTGGATCGGCGCGGTCGGTCGCGCGCTCGCTCGGCTACTGCGGGGAAATCCCCGGCACGAGAAGCTGAGCGAAGGTCGCCGCTCCCCCCCAGTGCTCCAATCGTCGCGCTTCGTCCAGAATTGAAGAAGTCATGGACGGCTCGCGAGCACCCGTGGCCACGGCATCGCGAAAATCGCAGGTGATTTCCGCAATGTGGACCGAGTGAAGGGGCTCCACCAACCTAACGAACCTATCGGAGTGACTTCGGACGAACAGATCCGTCCGACTGTTTCACAGGACGAACGGTCGCCGCTGGCGCTCAGTCCGTCACTTCGGGAGCGTCGAAGGCCATCACCTGCACGTTGACGAGGGCGACGCGCTCACCCGGCGTAGAGTTGGCGATCACGCCGCGGATTTGACGCAGACACTCGCGTTGTAGTTCCGCGATGCGCTGCAGATCCGCGCCGGAGACGCAGCATAGGTTGTAGGCGAACATTCCGCGGTGCGTTGCGGCGCGTTCGGCTGCAACCCGCACCCACCAGGCCGCTTGGGCTCGGGCCGCGGCGCGATCGGCACTGAGGGAAACTGCGCGTGACTCGTTGCCGCGCCAATGGGTGCCCGTCCAGGTGATCTGGTTGCTGCGTTCGAGCAGCTGGAGGCAGGCGCGCTCTTCCTGGGTGCTGATGCCCAGATAGGCCGCGATTTGACCCTCCTCGTGCTTGGGGCTGCGCTGGTAGTCTTCCAGTTCCAAGCAATGCAACACAGCGTTGGACCACGGGCGCTCGTATGCCGCGCGGCGCGCGAGTTCGAGCTCGGTCCAGCGCTCCGCCAAACTGGGGACTTGCGCTGGATCGGCCCATAGCGCGACGAAATCGGGGAGACGGTTGGTGCAGTAATCCAAAACCCGCAGCAAGTCGGGGAGCTTGATGTCGGC
>JBNKZR010000784.1:0-2308 GCA_050301735.1 Polyangiaceae bacterium
TCGCGGTCACCATAGAGGGCGACGTCCGCATCTCCGGACAACAAGGCATAGCCCGAGTACTTCGGAGTGAAGGTGAAGGGGCGTGCCTTGCGTTGCTGCCATGCCAGGTTGCGGCCCCCCACCAGGTTCAGCGTCGCGTTGTAGATCAGGTACGGGTGGGTGACGGCGTCCTCGTCTTGCGCGAGAGAGGCCAAACGAAAATCATCGTCAGGATCGAGGCCGGCGAACGTCTCTCGTCGTCGGCCGTGGTTGACTGCTCCGAGGTAACACCGAATGAGCCGGTTTCGGTACAACGAAGCCAGCGAAAACTCGTTGATGCCGACGCGATGAAAACCTGCTGCCGTCAGAGCGAGGTAGATGAGCCCGATCAGAGTGACGATGGATCCGGAGACGAGCAGGCCCGCTGCGTCCGAGCGTTCGGGCGTGCTGAGTAGAGCCGTTTGCAGTGGCTCGAAAGGGATGCTGAGGAGCGACGCGACGTGAGCCACCAACAGCACGCGGCAGAGGTATCCGGCAATGACCATGCCTCCCATCACGAACAAGTAAGGAACGACCAGAAGGAAGCCCCTGACGAGGCGTGACTGCAGCAGCTTGCCGCTAGGCAACCGGCCCAGCCACGCACCGACGGCGCTGACGACGGCCCAGACCGGGGTCGCGATCTGAAGTTGCGTGGGTACGCCCTCCCGAAGCATCCAGTCGGGGACGTGCACGCTGAGCAGCATTCCGACCGCCAACAGTCCGGCAACGAGGGATACCGTGCCGAGGAACCTGGCCTGCCACTCGCGAACGGCTTCGCTCAGGGCCTTGCCAGAAAGTCCGATCTGCACGGCCATCGAGACGCCGAGCGCCAGCGTCAAGCCGAACGGGAGCAGGGGCGCCGTCCAGTGACCCGCGTGCGTGTCCGGCACGAGTCGGATCACCCAGTAGAACCCCGCCATCGACAGAGCGCCCGCCACAGCGGTGGCGACTCCAGCCCATGCGACGTCGAGCAGTCCTGGTCTCTCATCACGCAACTGATCGGGTCGCCAGCAAACGCTGTACAGGAACGGAATCGAGGTACCCACGACGAATACCACGAGCACGGGGATGTCCCATTGATGCCACTGCCAGCGCTGGGAGTCTCCTAGCGCGTAGCCTGCCATTGCCCAGCAAGTCAGTGTCGCGAAAGCTACTCCCAGATGGGTTGCGACCGTGGGACTGCCAGCTTCTTTGGTGGCGCTCGGCTTCGCGGGCTTCGCCGCTGCTTTGGTTGAGGTGGAAGCTCCGTCGCTCTGCGCTCCGTCCGGCGCGGGCTTCCACCTGGCCCACAAGCGGCGCCATGAGGCAGTCATGCGACGCAGGACTTCGTCGGGCCAGCTCTGATGATCAGCTTCCGGCCTGACCAGGTCGTGGCGCAGGCTCGACGCGCAAAAGACCCCAGCGGCAAGAGCCGACGCGCCAGCAACGCCAAGCGCCCACAATTCCAACTTCGCCAGTGACTGAAAGGTGATGAAGGCTGCCCGCATCAGGATGCTGAAGACGATCAGCAGCAGACCACAGAGCACCATGTTGACGATTAGGTTTCTGACGTAGATCGCGCTGGCGGCCCACGTGTCGAGGGAAAACAGCCCCACTCTGGGAGTGAGGTAGTTGCTGTACTCGCGAAGGCGCCGCACCGGCTCCGCTTCGAAGTACCGACCAGCGAGCGAATCATCTTGCTGATGTCCATCGATGGCTTCTGTCGGAACACCCTTCTTGCGTTCGAGAGGCAAGGACCTCGCGAGCTCTCCTCTCACCGCCTGCAGCGGGTCGTTGGCGGCGTCTTCGCGCTGTGACGGACCCGCGTGCGTCTGGGGTGGCGCCGTCGCTGATCGGCGGTCCGAACGTTGCTGCCGCTGCCAGGCGTGCAACCAACCCGCAATGTAGCCCCCCCCAGAGACGACCGACATGTAGTCGAACCCCTGCAAGGCGCCTCGCTTTGCCAACCCTTGTATCAGTCCCAGGTTGAACGTGGCGGATCGGATCCCCCCGCCAGAAAGGCCAATGCCCGATAGCTTCGCCATCCTCAGGCGCTGCGCCAACTCGTCTGGCGGCGGGGGTGCGCCGGAAGGAGAGGCACCGTCCTGCGGTTTTGAACCGTTGCTGCCATCCTGTGTCGGGGGCGCCTCAGGAGGCTGACTGTGCGGCTTGTGTTTGCCGAGGAGTTGCAGCTCTTCCCAGAGTACTTGGTTTAGCTGCACCGTGTCGTTGGTCGCCATGCCGCCCCCTTCGTCGAGTCGTCGTCAGCTGGAACGCTGGTTCGTGGCTCGGCGGCGAGGGTAGGCGAGGT
>JBNKZR010000785.1:0-2306 GCA_050301735.1 Polyangiaceae bacterium
GCATGAGCAAAGTCGAGCGCGCCGCTGCGCGCCACGAAGCGCCGCATGAGCGCGATGCCCAAGGGCTCCGTGGCGTGCGACCAATCCGCCAGCGGGTGCAGCGGGGCGTTGTCCCGGTCCCACAAGTGGCCGTGCTCCACGTGGACGTCGCCACGACGTACGAACCACGACTCGACCGAGCAGCGCGCCGGGCCGAGCGTGCAGATCACCTCGTCGGCAGCCGCACACAACGGTGCGTCGTGATTGCCAGCGAGCAGCGTGAGCCGCCCACCGCGGGCCGTGTGCCGGCGCAGAGCGGCGATCACTTCGGGGTTGGCGGCACACACCCGTCGCCACATCGCCGGCGCGTCGCCTTCGACGACCGCTGAAAACTCGAACCAATCCCCGCCCGCGATGATCTCGCATCCGTCGTGAGCGGCAATCCACTCACACAGCGCGCCGGCAATGGCGGGGCGTGGTTCGACGCTGAGATGCACGTCGCTCAACACCACAGCTGCGGGTTTCGCTTCCAATTCGCCACCAACTAACCCGTTTTGTGGTCGCGCGCCAAGACGTGCCCGGCTGCCTGACCTCAGCAGAGGCCAAAATCAGCACCGGAGTTCCGTGGGCCTGTACTACGGTCCGCTGTCATGGTGGCGCCCCAGACGTGGACCACCTCCAAATCGGTTGGCATTGCGCGCTCTGCGGACGATCGCCCGGCGGAGCGACCCGTTCTTGACGCCGACGCTGCCCCGAGCCCTGCCAGCCCAAGTGGTACGACCAGTTGGCTCCGGCGCACCGTGGGCGGGGTGCTGACCTCGAGCGCGGAGCTCCTGTGGCGTGGTGCCAGTCAGTTGAGTCTGCACGCCGTTCGCGCCCCACTACGACCACGGTGGGCCCCGGCACCGCTGCAGCGAGCGCATACCCGCACCAAGCCGCCCCTCGGTTGGCCGCGCCAAACGGATTCGCTGTGCCCGGAATGCGTACGTGACGTGCGTCAGCGCATCGTCGACGGCGAGGCGGATCTCGATTCTCTTCGAACTGGCAACCCCGGAGAGATCAAAGCGCACATCGTCGAGCGGGATGGGCAGATATGGATGACCAAGGAGTGCTCCAAGCACGGTCGTATCGACGATCTGATGAGCACCGACCCAGCGTTCCTCGCCCGCATCGAACGCCTTTTTCCCGGGCGTGACTTCGAGTCGCCGAAGTCGGCTCTGCGCGACCACGGCAGTTCGAGCATCAAGTACGGGCGCGGCGCGGTGCTGACGGTGGATCTCACCAACCGCTGCAACATGATGTGTGACCCGTGCTTCATGGACGCCAATCAGGTCGGCTTCGTGCACGAGCTGAGTTGGGACGACATCCAGTCGATCCTCGGGTCGAGCCTGGCGATCCAGCCGAGGCGCCAACTGAGTGTGCAGTTCAGCGGGGGAGAGCCGACATTGAGCCCTCACTTCCTCGACGCCGTCAGGCACGCTCGCGACCTCGGTTACTTCTGTGTGCAAGCTGCCAGCAACGGGATCCGATTCGCTCAGGAGCCCGAATTCTGCAAAGCAGCGAAAGAGGCGGGCTTGCGCATCTGCTACCTGCAGTTCGATGGCGTGACGAACGAAGCCAACAGCCATCGCAAAGTCGGCAATCTCTTCGACCTCAAGCTCCAGGCGATCGAGAACCTGGCCAAGGCCGGTATCGACGTCGTGCTCGTCGTGACGATCGTGCGTGGCGTCAACGACCACCAGGTTGGCCCGATCGTGCAGTTCGCCATCGACAATGCCGACAAGATCACGGTGGTCTCTTTTCAGCCCGTCAGCTTCACGGGTCGCGACGAGCTAATCAGCGACGAACAACGGCACGCTCAGCGCTACACGCTCAGTCACCTCGCCCACGACGTGCACGACCAGCTCGGCATCACCGAACCACTGCGCGATTGGTTCCCCCTGTCCGCCATGAACCCGATGAGCGACTTGGTCGATCTGATGCTCGGCGCCGATCAGGACTTCGGCGCGCTCAACTGCGGCTGTCACCCCAACTGCGGCATCGGGACCGTGCTGCTTGTCCACAAAATCACCAATGAGATGGTGCCCCTGAGCCAGTTCGTCAACCTGGAGCAGCTGCTCAGCGACATCCAGCAGATCGCCGACGCCGGCCATGCGCGGCCCCAGAGCGCCGCCATGGTCGCGCTGGCATTGGCGCGCAACTTCGACGCGGCCAAAGCGCCTGCTGGCTACACCCTCCACCACCTATTTCGCCAATTCATGAGCCAGACCGGTGCTGGCAGCAGCCGCATCGGTGAAACCGAGGGCGACGCGGCGAAATTCGAATGG
>JBNKZR010000786.1:0-2299 GCA_050301735.1 Polyangiaceae bacterium
GGCTGCGCAAAGCAGCGTCGCAAGTCCGAAACGACGGTGCGGCAGGGGTGAATGGTCGCTTTGATGAGAGAGCGGGAGTCCTCGACACCGTTCCGAGTGCACCTGGCCGTGCGAAAGACAAAAGGGGGCCATCACGTCCGCACAAGACGTTGAAACTGGCGCGTACGTCGGAGGGGGTAGTCATGACGCTTTCCGTTCTTGTGGTGGTGCGCGCGAGCGGATCTCTAGGGGCGTGCGGTTGAGCGGAGCGTTGCATCGTGGGCAGCAGCAAACGTCGCGCCCCGTCAGTTCGAAGAGGCGTTGCTGCCAGGTCTTTTCGGTCGTCGGAGGCGATGCTTGATTCAGTGTTTCGCGGGCGGCGTCTAGTTTGGTGGGTGAGGCGTAGAGACCCACGTGGCGGATCTTGTGAAAACCATTCGGCAGCACGTGGCGAATGAAGCGGCGCAGAAACTCGACGAGGTCGATCGTGGTCGTCCTGCCGTTCTTCGTACGGAAGGTGACCGCATCGTCGGTGACGTCGATCAGACGGCTGTTGGCGATACCGGTGCGGTGGGTGTAGCGTCCGAGGTACTGTAGGACGTGCCTTCCTTGGTCGAAGGAGGGCTTCGCGAAAACGACCCAGTCTTTGGGCAAGCGGCGCATCAGATACGAAAAGCCTTCCGGATCGGCGAAGTCGGAGAAGGCATCGAAAGAGCCTGCTCGGTACGCGTTCCAGAGGGCGTCGATGAGCTTCGCCCGAAAGACCTGTGCCAACGCGGCGACGGGGAAGAGGTACTCGGGATGGCAGTGAATGAAGCGCTTGCCGTCCAGCGACAGCCCCCCAGCCGTCACGATGGCATGGATGTGCGGATGGTAGCCCAACTCGCGATTCCAGGTGTGAAGCACGAGGGTAGCCCCGAGGGTTGCGCCCAGATTGGACTCCCCGAATTCGAGCAGAGTACGCCCCACGACGCGAAACATCGCGTCGTAGACGACTCTCTGAGCGAAAGCTGCGAGCGGACGGAGCTCCGCGGGCAGCGTGAAGACCACGTGAAAGTGCTTCACATCGAGCATGCGGTATTGCCGCTGCTCGATCCACTTCTCCTGGGCCAGCGCCTGACATTTCGGACAGTGCCGATTGCGGCACGAGTGGTACACGGGCTGCTCGTACTCGCAGGCCGTGCATTGCTCGAGGTGACCACCGAGTGCCTCGGTGCGGCACTGAGCAATGTCCGTCAGCACGCGGCGTTGCCGCGTGTTGACCCACTGGGTGGCCTCGAGCTCGAGTTGCTTAGCCCGAACGATGTCCGCGATATCGAAGTGTCTGGCCCCCCACGGGGCAGACACGGTGCGTTACCAGGGCTTCTTCGGTAGCAGGTCGAGAGGACTTGGCGTTTGACGCACGATTTTGCGTGTGACGCGCGCGTAGCGTGTGGTGCTCCGCAGCGAGGCGTGCCCGAGCAACTCACGAACGACGTGCATGTCGGTTCCTTGCTCCAGCAAGTGGGTCGCGAAGCTGTGGCGCAGCGTGTGCGGGGTGACGTGCTTGGTGATGAATGCCGCCTTGGCAGCCTTGGCGAGTGCGGTTCGAATTGACGGCGTGCACGGCAACTGCCCTCGCTTCGAGGCGAATACGTATGGCGGTGCTGGCTGATGGCGTGACCAGTACTGGCGCAGCCAGAGGTAGAGCTCCTGCGACAGCATCACCTCGCGGGCCTTGTCTCCCTTGCCATGACGTACGCGAATCACGCCTCGAGCACCGTCGATGTCTCGAACTTCCAGGGCCCGAGCTTCGCTGATGCGAAGTCCGGTGCCATACATCAGCATTGCCATGGCTTGGTAGCGCGGGTTTTCGATCGCGTTGAGCAGCGCGTGCACTTCTTTTACGCTGAGCACTTCAGGCAGCGGGGAGTGCTTCTTGGGCAGGGATATGAACGACACCAGCTCAGGGCGGCCCAGCGTGCGTCTGTAGAGAAACAGCAACGCACACAGCTCCATCCCCAGCGACGAGCTACTCTTGGACGCCGCCTTCAATTCCTCCGCGTAGTCCCGCAGCTCATCGCGGCTGATCTCGCTTGCCGGACGCCCAAACCGAGCAATGAGATTCGTAGCGGTCTTCAGGTACTGCTTTTGCGTCGATTGGGCGTATCCTCTGAGGGCCAGGTCGCGGGTCATGTTTTCTATTTCGTTGGACATGTGATCTCCTTTCAGCGGTGCGCGTCAGGCAGCGCTGATTCCAGGAGACCACAACGCATCGAGTCCGTGACCTGGCGCTTCTAACAGCGACAGATCACGGCGCTTCTGGCGGCGAAGCCGCACG
>JBNKZR010000787.1:0-2298 GCA_050301735.1 Polyangiaceae bacterium
AAACCGAATGGGGAGAGGTGCAGCACACGATCCCCGGGCGACTGACTTGTCGTCAGTGCCACGAGTCATCGACTTCCTTCGTACTCGGCTTTCAACCGGAGCAACTACTCGATGCCGACGGCGGGTTGGAGCAATTGCAGCAACTGCAGGAGGCGGGCTTCTTGGATGAGGTGCCGGAAGTGAACGATTCGGTCGCTGGCGTCGAGGGGCTCACCAAAGACGTGCTCGGCTACTTTCTGGGCAACTGCACCCACTGCCACAACGGCGAAAACGGCATCGCCTCGAGTTACGACATGCGGCCCGCCGCCGCACTCGACAACCTCGTCGGGCAGCCCACGGAGAGCAGTGCAACGGCTGTGGGCACGCGTGTGGTCCCCGGCGATCCGGCGCAGAGCGTGATGTTCGCTGCCGTCTCGGGGGAGACCGACGACCCAGAAGTGAAGCTGATGCCGCCGGTGGGCGTCAACTTCATCGACCCTGAGGGCGTCGAGCTGATCCGCCGTTGGATCGAGTCGCTGTAGGCGCCGGCGGCCGTCAGTTGGGGGCGTTGGTGGGGGGAGCGCTGGCCTCGGTCGGGCGCAAGTTCATCAGCACCAGCAGGTACTCCGGCGCGCTGAACGGCGAAAGCCGAGCATAGGGGTCGTCTTCCGAGGGGAAACCGACGAAGCGTTTCGTGTTGCAGATCCCCCAAGAAGGTGAGGGGTGCAGCGGGATCAGCGGAGCGTACTTGCTGTAGAGTGCCTGGAGCTTGTCGGAGAGCGCACGTTGTTCCTTCGGATCCCGTGTCTTTTCGAAGGCGGCGAGGGCAGCGTCCACCTCGTCGTCTTTGAAGCGGTTCCAGTTCATCGGAGCGGCCTCTCCGATGGGTTTGGCAGCGGCGCCGCTCATCACGAAGCGATAGTACATGTACGGTGTGGGGCCTTCTTCTGCCCAACCCATCGACAGATCGTAGTTGCCGCGCTGCAAAGCGTCGAAGTAGGCGCTGAACGCCAACGTCTTCATTCGAGCCTTCACGCCGACGGCCTCGAAGTTCTTGATGATGAGCTGAACCGCGGTCACCCAGTCGGACCAACCCGTGACCACGTTGATGGTCAAGTCCAGCGGGTTTCCGTCGGGGCCGAGTCGCACTCCGTCGTCGTTCTTCTTCAGGCCGGCTTCGTCGAGCAGCGCGTTGGCCTTCGCGGGATCGTAGGAAACCCAGTCCTTGTCTTCCAAGACGTCGGGGTTCTTCCAACTGTCGAATGCCCGACTCAGCCCATGCGCTGCGACAGGCGAGGTGTAGCCGTGCACGGCGATCTTCGTGATTCGCTCGCGATCGATGGCCATGCTCAACGCTTTGCGCACGCGGACGTCGGAGAGCGGCGGCCGTAGGTCGTTGGTGTAGAGGTTGTGAGTGGTTCCCATGTTCGGAAACCAGTACTTGTGGTGCTCCGGGTCTTTTGCGACGTACACCTTGTCGATGTCTGGGATGAACTTGCCCGACCAATCGATCTCGCCGTTCATCAGCGCCAGGGCAGCCGGTTCGTTGCTGGGGTAGGCCGGGAAGCGCAGGCCAGCGATTTGTGGTTTGCCCGCTTGCCAGTAGTTGGGATTCTTGCCGAGTTCGTAGATCTGGTTCTGGAACGTCTTGACGACGGTGAAGGGGCCAGTTGCGACCGGCTCGGGGTTGGCGAAGGCGACGGGGTCGTCGAGTTTGGACCAGACGTGCTCCGGAACGATGGGTTGCTGCGCGATGCGGAACAGGCCGGGCGTGAACACGCGCGAGAAGGTGAAGGTCACTTTCGACTCGTTCGGCGCCTCGACGCTCTCGAGCACCTTCCAGATGGCGTGCTGATCGAGTGCGGGGTGCTTCTTCAGCAGGTTGAACGTGAAGGCGACGTCCTTGGCCGAGAAGGGCTTGCCATCAGACCAGAGCACGCCCGGTCGCGTCTCGAAGTCGAGCCTGAGGTTGTCGTCGCTGAAGCTGTGGCTCGTCGCCAGCCACGGCACGTACTGCCCTTTCAGCGTGTTGTAGATCATCATCGGCTCGTAGATCCCTGCGGGGGTTGGCCATCGAGTTTGGCTTGGGGAGAGCAGAGGATTGAAGTTGCGTACCCAGGAGGCCTGTTGCTCTTGGGCGACTACGAGGAAGCGCTCCGCCGGAGGCGTTGGAGGCGTGGCCTGTTGTTTGCTTTTCTTGCACGACAGGGCGGTGCCCAAACACGACAGAGCCAGGATCAGTACGAGGGCGCGCTTCATGGGGGGGCGATGTTGCTCGTACGCGCAGCGAGGTGCAAGGGCGGCGTGTCGCCCTTTTCA
>JBNKZR010000788.1:0-2266 GCA_050301735.1 Polyangiaceae bacterium
GCGGGACGCGATCGTGTAGCAGGGAGGGAACTTTCGACTCGTGGCGGGGTACTTGGACGGATTTGGCGAGAATCCGCGAACTCCAGGCGTGGATCTGGAACGCCTGTCCAAGCGCTTTCCGGGTACTGTATGCTGGTTTGGTCAAGCTGTGCCGGGCGTTGTAACAGCATCGTCACACGGCTTCGTCAGCAGACAGCTGGAGGACTGGAAAAGTTGAAGCTCCCTCTCACATGGACCCTTATCACGACGTGTTGCGCCATCGGTTGCTCCAGCGGCCCCACCGGGGAAAACTCTGGGGCACAGCCCCAGGCTAGTGCTCCGCAGGGCACCGTCGCACCCACGAGCTCTGGAGCGGACGTCGAGGCCATGCAGCCAACATCTACGCTCCCCACTGCTGCCGCGCCTTCTTCGGACCAACCAGCGGCGCCCGTCCCTGGCGCAGCACCAGCGGTTCCAGTTGAACAGCCCAGCAACGAACCAGAGTCGACCGCAGCGCCCGAGGAAGCACCAACTGAAGCTGGCGAGACTCCAACCGCCTCGGAAGACACACTGCCGACCGAAGAAGCGCCAACGGAACCCGCGGGCGCGACCGAAGACCCATTGCCTTCCTTGATCGGCAACGTGACCTTTTCCGTGCCGAGTCAGACCTTTCAAGACGAGCTCAGTGTCGGGCTGGAGTCGCCTACCGCAGGCGCAGAGATCCGCTACACGACGGATGGCACGCTGCCGTCGTCCGATTCTCTCTTGTACGACGGCGAGCCGCTGGTCTTGACGGAAACGACACAGCTGCGGGCTCTGCCCTACGTCGACGGCGCGGTGGCCGGCTTGGACAGCACGGCCATCTACATCCGCCGCACCTTCGACTTCACGTCGGACATTCCGATCGTGATCATGGAAGGCTACGGCGGCGGCAAGCCCGAGGACAAAGAGACGTTCATCGACCTCGCGTTCATGGCGTTCGAACCCGTGGATGGCAGCGCGACGTTGTCGAACCTGCCGACGCTCGCAACGCGTGCAGGCTATCACCTCCGAGGACAATCCTCGGCCAACTTCGACAAAGCGCCCTACCGAGTCGAGCTGTGGGACAACGCCGACGAAGACGCCGACTACCCGATGCTAGGCATGGCCCCAGAAGCAGATTGGGCGATGATCGGGCCGTACACCGATCGAAGCCTGGTTCGAAACGCCTTCGTGTACTCGCTGAGCCGCGACATGGGCCTAGTCGCGATGGAGCTGCGCTTCGCCGAAGTCTTCATCAACCAGGACGGCGGGCCTTTGGAAGAAAGCGACTACGAAGGCATCTACGCGGTCACCCAGACGATCAAGAACCAGAAGAGCCGCGTCAATCTCAAGCAACTGGAGCCGGACGACGTTGACGAGTCTTTGCTGAGTGGCGGGTACATCTTCAAGTTCGATCAGGCGGCCGTCGATGAAAACGAAACGCTGATCGAATGCACGGGCTCCGAACTGCTCAGTCCCGGGTCAGGCTTCGGAGGGGGTGGCATTCAGGGCGGCAATCAACAAGATGCAGACGCGGGGCATTGCTGGTCCGACCTGGAGTTGGTCGACCCCGATCCGGTCAACGAGCAACAGCTGACGTACATCTCGTCCTACCTGCAGGAGTTCCACGACGCGCTCCACACCGAGCCCCTGGGTGACTACGCGTCCTTGATCGACATGCAGTCGTTTGTCGATCACTTCATCATCAACGAGATAACACGTGACGTGGACGCGTACATCCGCAGTCACTACTATCACAAGGACCGCGACCTGCCCCTGAAGGCGGGTCCGATCTGGGACTACAACTTCTCGCTCGGCAACTTCTCCACCAACATCGAGGGTTGGCAGTGGGAGGATGGCCGTCAGGGCACTAACGACTGGTTTCGAGTACTGCCAAGCGACCCCGTGTTCATCGAACAGGTGAGCACGCGCTGGCGTGAACTGCGTCAGGGACTCCTGTCCGACGCTCAAATCAGCACACGGGTCGACGCAGTCGCTGCCCCCCTGGTCAACGCCGCCCCGCGAGACCTCGAGCGCTGGCCGGTGGGAGAGACCAACAGCGGCTTTGGGGGCGGTGGATTCGGTGGCGGCAACCAGCAAAGCGACCCGCCGCCAGAAGACTGGCCAGGGCAAGTCGCCGCCATGCTCGATTGGACGTTGGAGCGCATGGCCTGGCTCGATACTCAGCTTTGACTCAGCGACGCGAGGCGGGCACATCAGCCAGGACGCCGTTCGTGCGATCCCTGGTGGCGCCCTGAACTCCAAG
>JBNKZR010000789.1:0-2253 GCA_050301735.1 Polyangiaceae bacterium
AGGCCCGGGAATGGGCCAAGGAATGGCGGTAGGAAATGGCGGAAGAGAAACTCGGCGGCAAATGTGAAAGTCAAGGCGGCATATCCATACCGCCGCGCGGCCTGGCCATCCTGATGGTGGTGCACGAAGGTGGCCACCACCTGGTGGCGCGTGCGTTCAAGCTGCGGGTCATCCGCTTCAGCATCGGCTTTGGCCCGGCGCTGTGGCGACACCAGCCACGCGGCAGCGACACGATCTACCAAGTCGCCCTGATCCCGTTCCTGGCCTACGTCCAGATCGCGGGGATGAATCCCTTCGAAGACAACGATCCGAACGACGAGGGCAGCTACGCCAACGCAAGTTTGACGGCTCGCATCATGACCGTGTTCGCGGGACCGTTGGCGAACTACCTCTTCGCCAGTGTCCTCTTCCTGTTCGCGTTCGTGGCCTTCGGCAATCCCGTCTACTCCAAGACGACGGAGATCGAAGTCATCCCGGGCACGCCCGCCGAATCCGCGAAGCTGATGGACGGCGACAAGATCCTCAGCATCGAGGGCACTCCCGTCGCCAACTTCGACGAGATGCGTGAGATCATTCTCGAACACCCCGACAAGCCCTTGGCGATGAAGGTGGACCGGCAAGGCACGGCGCTGGACCTCACGGTCACCCCCGCACCGAAAGCAGAAGGCGGAGGTGGGCAGATCGGAGTGCGTCGCCAGAAGACCTACGAGCAGATGAGCTTGAAGGAAGCCGTGACCGAATCGGTGCTGCGCCCTGCGCTCGTGGTTCGAAACCTGGTGGTCGACCTGGCCAGCCTCGTGACCCAACGCACGAAACCCGACGTCGGCGGCCCCGTGCGCATCGTGAAGTACGGCGCTCTGATGGCCGAGACGGGCACCTACGAGATCCTCTACTTCCTGGCGCGCCTCAGCGCCTATCTCGGCGGCTTCAACCTGTTGCCGGTACCCGCTCTCGACGGCGGACGACTCATCTTCCTGTGCTACGAGGCGGTCGCCCGCCGAAAGCCCAACGCGAAGATCGAGGCGCAGATTCACGCCGTGGGTCTGCTCATGTTCCTGGCGCTGCTGGCCGTCGTGACGGTCAACGACTTCCAGCGCTGAGCGCCACGCGCGGTCACGAAAGCTCGAAGCGCGTCGAGCCTGAACACAGAGCTCAGGCCACCGAAGCGCACTGAGCCGAACACACTGAGCTCAGCCTTCGAAGTGTGCCGAGCCGAACGCCGCGCCCAGCCTGCGAAGCGTGCTTTGCGCCGCGCTCAGCCGGCGAGAACCTCGAGCAGCGGCGGCACGCTCATCATCAACTCGTGCGCCACGGCTCTGGGGGCGAAGAGCACCAACGCGCCCTGCTCACCCGCCTGTACGTTGCAGGGGGCGTTCTGCGCCGTCATCATCTTGTCGGGGAAGACGAATCCGCCAGGAGGCAATTCCACCGGTGAGGTGCCTTCGCGATTGAGTTCCAAGCGGCCGCCACCAACCACGAACAGGCTGTGGATGCTCTCCCCGGCCTCGAGCAACATCTCGCGCGGCGCCAGAGCTCGCACCTCCAGACGGCGAAACACCGTGGCGCGCAGTGAATCATCCAGGCGCTCGCCCAAGGGACCGAGGGCGGCGCCACAGACCGCGAGAAAGTAGTCCGCGATGAAGCGCAGTTCGTCCGCGACCCACGGGCACTCTGCGAGCGCGGCCTCGAGCTCGTCGGGAGCCCACACCGCAACGCGTGTTTCATCCACCTTGGCGACGACACGCAGCTCGATCGAATCGGACAGCGTGCCCTGAGTGAATACCACGTCGGCTTGATGGGCGACGGCACCAGCGTCATCGGAAAACGCCGGCAGAATGTCCACGCTGCCAGAGGTCACCACGGCAGCACCGAAGAACGCCACTTCCTCGCCTTCGGCTAGCACTTCGATGCGAGCTTGCGCAGCGAGCTTCCGCTGTACCTCCGCGGGCAAGTCTTCGAACCCTTGAACCTCTTCCAGGAGGATCCCGTCGACTGCGGCGTCTTCGGCAGGCTCAGGCTCGAGCGCGGTCGGCGGTTCACTCGCGAGGGCAGTGTCGGGTGGACCGAGATCGGAAACCTCCAGCGTCAGCTCACCCAAGTCTTCCGGAACGGCAGCCGCGGGCAGCACGGAAGCCACGCTTCCGGCCCCGTTGGGGGCATGACTCGACCTGCGGGGACGCCCTGACGGCTTCGCCGGAGGAACCGTGCGCGGCTCCGGGCGATAGCTGGCGGGGGCCACGCTGGCAGGCGACA
>JBNKZR010000790.1:0-2242 GCA_050301735.1 Polyangiaceae bacterium
GGCGTCTTCTGAGCCGCGGTGCCTTGCTGCGTGAAGCCCGTCATGGCTGCATCAAGCGCCCGATGAACAGCACCTGTCCGGTCGGATCGTCGACGATCGCGAACAGAAACGGCCTATCTAGGAAGAACTCGGCGGGCGGCGGCGCGGAACCTATCTTGGAAACGAGCGCTGTGGCTGCGGCGGCCTCTGTGCCCTGTTCGTCCACCGCCACGAAAGTACTGTGAAAGGTCTCGCTCACGTACAGATCGCCGGGGCCTCCGGCGATGCCGGACAGATCCGCACGCCCTTCTTGAAACAGCTGTTCGACGCCCATTGCTTGCAGTGCGGAGGTGAGGCCGAAGCTCGTCTCGAAGCTGAACTTCGGGACCTTCAACGTCACGCTCCACCGACTCAACGCGCCTCGCACTTCGTCGAAGAAGGCGCGGTCCAGGCCGCCCTCGATCTCCTCGAAGCGGTCGACTTCCGGCAAGATGAACAACATCCGCACTGCCGGCGCGATGTAGGACAGCTCGAGCGCCTGGTATCCGTCACCTTCGGCGTATTGTTCGGCGTAGCCATTCATCATCGGGACTGAGACGTCGCCACCCGGGGCGTGGAATGCTTCATCGCGCGTGTTGGCGGGGTCAAACTCGTTCAGCCAGGAACCCTTGAAGTAGATGGTGTTGACGAGCACGAGGGCGACACTCTCGTCGATCGAGCTTTCAGGCAGCAGGTCGACGATGCGCTCGTTGGTGTTTTCTTCGACCCAGTCGTTGATGGCCAGCCGTTGCTCCTCAGGTGCCCCCGCGAAGTCGGCCGCGAACATGCCGGCTCCGTAGTGGGTTGCCAGTGTGTCGAGGAAATCCGGCTGGAACTCGATGTCTTTGTTACCAAACGCGCCGTTCACCAGACGCAAGAGAAGGTCGCCGGTGGCGTCAGGAGTGATCAGTTCGTTGCCCCGACCCGCGAGCGCAATGTCGGTTCTGTTGAAAGCCTCGTGGAGAGTTGGCTCCGGCAAATCGAAGCGCAAGGCGCTCTGCATCTCCGTGCGGGTCTGCCCGCGCGCTCCAGCAAACTGCATGGCCAGTGCCACACGCACGCTGTACGGTGAAATGAAGGTGTTGCCCGCCGCGGCCTGTTCCGCAGCTTGGGTATACAGTTCGAAGGCGAAGTCACGGCTGTCGTTGCCGAATGCCTCAGCGTCCCCCTCTGTCACGACCGGAGAAGGTTCCCGGATCAGCGCCGAACGGACGAGTTCGATTCCATCTGGGCGGTCCGGACCTTCCATGTCGTCGACGACGGGGTTGCCCGTGTTGGTGGCCGTACATGCCGCTGTCCACATAGCCGCGAGCACCAGGTGAACACTGATCGCCTTCATGACTGCGTCTCCTCATCTTCTGGGTCTACCGCTTTCGACAGCGGAAACATCTGGAAGTTGACCTGCACTACTCGTTCGGGTTGCTCATCACGCATGTAACGTTCGAGCAAGTGGGTGCGAAACGCTTCGAGCTCTGCCTTGAGCTCCCGCAAACGCGCTTCGCTCAGACACAAGGTGAGCCCGGCGATCTCCCGCTCTTGTCGGGGCACGACGTCCAGCGCTTCGGCTGCACGGACCATCATTGCGCGGTGAAATTGAGCAACTTGGTGACCGAGCGGCCCCGCTGGGGTCTCTACCACCGTCTCAGCCTGTACCAGCCGCCCCGACGCGTCACGCACGAGTAACCCGAGACGTTGCAGAACTTTCAAGGCGCGCGTCGCCTCCCGCTTTGCGATGGGGGGCAGCAGAGTGCTCGCGATCCACGACGGCTCCTCTTTGAAGCCCTTGCGCGCGGTTAGCTCGTAAACCGCCGGGATGTACCAGTGACTGTGGTATGCGCTCTGCGCGGCATCCAGCCGATGGTTGGCGCGAAAACGACCGAATCCCCGCAGCTTGTCGTAGTGCAGTTCGCGTTCACGAATGGTCTTGGCCTGGTTGAACGCTACAAGAGTGCAGAAGTAGCGCAGTGAATCATCGCGCAGGCCGCACGCCTCACCAAAGCGCCGCAAGATCCGTTCCCAGGTTCCGCTTGCCATCAATCACCAGCTGCAGGTAGTTCAGAGACCGCAGCCCCACTATCTTGGCGAACTCGGCGTTGGTGTACCCTCCGCGCCCCGCCCGCTTACGCTCGATGAACGCAACCAGGAACGCGCGGTAGTCGCGATAGGAGAACACATCCACGGGAGCGCGACCAGCCACACCCGGCTATGGCGTGGCCGGCCCTTC
>JBNKZR010000791.1:0-2240 GCA_050301735.1 Polyangiaceae bacterium
GCCACCGGCACCGGCGGCGCGGAGTCGGGCACTGGTGGTGGTGGTGGTGGCGCAAACAAAGACGCATACACGTGGAAGACGGTGGCGCTGGGTGGCGGCGGCTTTGTGTCGGCTGTTATCGCGAGTTTGGCCGAGGAAAACCTGTTCTTTGCGCGCACGGATGTCGGCGGCCTGTTTCGCTGGAACGAAGGAACGAGCTCTTGGAGCCCCCTCACCGATTGGGTGTCAGAAGATCAGGTCGGCTTCTTGGGGGTGGAATCCCTTGCCTTGGACCCACAGGATGCTGACCGCGTCTACGCCTTGGTGGGCACGGACTACTTCAACAACGGCAAGACCGCGATTCTCCGCTCCACCGACAAAGGCGACACCTTCACCATCACTGATGTGACTTCGCAGTTCAAGGCCCACGGAAACGGCATGGGGCGGCAAAACGGCGAACGCCTCGCTATCGATCCAAACCTAACCAGCACGCTTCTTTGCGGCACCCGTCGCGATGGCCTCTTCAAGAGCACCGACTACGGCGCCAGCTGGAGCATCGTTTCGAGCTTCCCCGTCACCACTACGAGCAACGACAATGGTATTTCCCTCGTCGTGTTCGACAAGGCGTCCAGCTCGGAGGGCTCTGCAACCCAGCGCATCTTCGCTGGTGTTTCGCGGCTCGGGGCACCGAACTTCTACGCGAGCACGGATGGTGGCGCGACCTGGGGAGAGGTACCCAATTCGCCCCCCACGACCCAAATGCCTCAGCGCGCGGCACTCGCCTCGAACGGCATGCTCTACGTGACCTACGCGAACGGAGCGGGTCCCCACGGAAACGGCTCCGGGACAGAGCCCGTGGACGCCGGTTCGATCTGGAAATACGACACTACCGGGGGAGGGTGGACGAACGTCACACCCGCAGGCGTCGAAGCGGGGTTCAGTGGAATTTCCGCAGACGCCACGGATCCTAACCACTTGGTTGCCACGACCATCAACAAGTACTGGCAGACTCCGTGGGGTTATGGCGATCACATCTACGTGAGCACAAACGGCGGCTCTTCCTGGACGGACATCGTCGGCGCGGACAAGCCGACGATGGACACCAATGGAATGCCCTGGATCGAAAACCACTCGATTCACTGGGCGGGCACGGCGACCTTCGACCCCAACAACGGCAATCGCGTCTTCATCACCTCGGGCAACGGTATCTTCGCCACGTCTGATCTCAACGCCTCTCAATCGACCTGGAAGTTCATGACGAAGGGGTTGGAAGAAACCGTGGCGCTCGAAGCCGTCAGCATTCCTGGCCACGGATTCGCCAACGTCATGGGAGACTACGATGGCTTCGTGACGACCGACGTCGAGGTCTCCCCTCCCACCGGTCGCCACAACCCGTCCATGGGCACCACAAGAGCCATGGCACTCGCGGGGGCGGCGCCGAGCACGATGGTTCGTGTCGGCAGCGCCATGTACAAGACGACTGATTACGGCGCGAATTGGACGGAAGTCCCACTGACGGGCGATGGTGAACAAGGCACCGTGGCGCTCTCCGCTGACGGCACCGTCATCCTGTGGACACCTGATTCTTCAAGCACGACCTACCGCACGACCAACGACGGCTCAATGTGGACGCCTGTAACCGGCCTCAGCGTCAACGCGCCCGTGATCGGTGACTCGGTCAATTCGAGCAAGTTTTACGCCTACAACCCCAGCGGCGGCTCCTTCTACCTCAGCACCGATGGCGGCGCCTCCTTTTCGCAGGTCTCAACTCCCGGTGGCGATGGCGCCACGAAGGTACGCGCCGTTCCAGGAATCGAAGGTGACATCTGGGTCCCGCTCCGCGGAAACGGCCTCACGCGTACGGTGGACTCCGGCAGCACCTTCTCCCCCGTGGCCAGCGTTCAACGCGCGGATGCCGTGGGCTTTGGCAAACCGGACGCGGGCAAAAGCTTCCCTACCGTATTCATCTGGGGCGTTGCAGACGGCGGACCGGTCGGCATCTATCGATCGACGGACGCTGGCGTTTCCTGGAAGCGAGTCAATGACGACGAGCATCAGTATGGAGGCCCCGGCAACGGCCAATTCATCGTCGGCGACATGAACGTGTTCGGAAGGGTGTACATGAGCACCGCGGGTCGTGGCATCGTTTACGGCGAGCCATAATTTTCGGCGCTGCCAGCTGACGCCAGCGTTTCACAAGATGGCTTGGGGGTCAGCTCAAGGCCGGCCCCCTTGCGATAGTGCTCAAGCGCCAGCGAATG
>JBNKZR010000792.1:0-2234 GCA_050301735.1 Polyangiaceae bacterium
GCTTCCACGCTCTGTTCGGGTTTGTCACCTACTTGACCATCGCCAACTCGGCGAAGCTCTTACGTCGCTTCGTCAAGCGCCCGGAGGACTACTACGATGAGCGAGCTCGCCCCGGGCATCATCCTGATACTGGGCCCGATCCTGTATCTGTTCCTGCGCGGCGCCGCGTTGAAAGCGGCCGTCGTGCTGGTGCCGCTGTTGTCCTTCATCCACTTGCTCAGTGTGCCACTGGGCACGGAGCTCGGCCTGGAGATCTTCGGCTATGAGCTCACCCCCGTGCGGGTGGACAAGCTCAGCATGGTGTGGGGCACCGTCTATCACATCGCCGCCCTGCTGGCGGCGCTCTACGGCTTGCACGTCAAGGACCGCATGCAGCACATCGCGGCTGCCACCTACGCGGGCAGTGCCATCGCTGCGGCCTTCGCGGGGGACTTGGTCACGCTGTTCGTGTTCTGGGAGCTGACGGCGGTGACGAGCGTGTTTCTGATCTGGGGCGGCGGGCGACCCGGATCCGTGCGAGTCGCAGCCCGCTACTTGCTGATCCAGATCAGCTCCGGCGTGCTCCTGCTGGCGGGTGTGCTGGTCCGTTTTGCCGAAACCCAGTCGCTCGAGTTCGGTCCGATCGGCATCGAGTCGTTTGGCGGCAAGCTGATCTTCTTGGCCTTCGGCATCAAGTGCGCCTTTCCGCTGCTGCACAACTGGCTGCAGGACTCGTATCCCGAGGCGTCGCCCTTCGGTTCGGTGGTGCTTTCGGCGTTCACGACGAAGCTTGCCGTCTACGCCCTGGCTCGCGGTTTTGCCGGCACGGAGATCCTGATCCCGATCGGCGTGACGATGACGCTCTTCCCGATCGTCTTTGCGGTGATCGAGAACGACCTGCGGCGCGTCTTGGCCTACAGCCTCAACAACCAGTTGGGCTTCATGGTCGTCGGCGTCGGCATCGGCACGGAGCTCGCCATCAACGGCGCGGCCGCCCATGCTTTCGCCCACATCATTTACAAGGGGCTGCTGTTCATGGCGATGGGTGCGGTGCTGCATCGGATCGGCACGGTCAAGGCCACGGAGCTGGGTGGCCTGTACAAGTCGATGCCGCTGACGACGGTCTTCTGCATCGTCGGCTCGCTCTCCATCTCCGGCTTCCCACTCTTCAGTGGTTTCGTCACCAAGTCGATGACGCTGACCGCAGCGGCGGAGACGCACGTGGCGTGGGTCACGATTGGGCTGCTCGTGGCTTCTGCCGGCGTGGTCGATCACTCCGGCATCAAGATCCCGTTCTTCGCCTTCTTCGCCCACGACTCCGGCAAGCGCGTCAAAGAGGCCCCCTGGAACATGCTGCTCGCGATGGCGTGCATGGCGCTGATCTGCATCGGCTTGGGTCTGTATCCCGCACCGCTGTACGCGATGTTGCCGTACCAGGTCGACTACGCCCCGTACACGGCGAGCCACGTGATGACGAGCCTGCAGTTGCTGCTGTTCGCGGCATTGGCATTCAGCATCATGTGGAAGCTGCACGCGTCGAAGCGTCCCGGAGGCTGGGAGCTGTTGAAGTATCCGCCGGAGCTTCGGGCCATCAACCTCGACACGGATTGGGTCTACCGTCGGCTTCTGCCGTTGCTGGGTGAGCGGGTGGGCCTGCCCGCATTGGCTGCGTTCCGCTTTCTGCGGGACAGCACCTACGAATTCGGCATCCAGACGGCGCAGAAGGCACGCGAACTCGGCGCGCCGGCAGGTGCGCTGGGTGAACCTTGGGGCGTGGGAACGACCGCACGTTGGGCGGTGTTCGTCCTGGGCGCGTGTCTGGTGCTCGCCTACGCGATCTGAGTCCACCCAATGCCCGCAGGTCGACCCGGATCTGGGCGCTGGAGCGCCATTTTTTGGGCCACTTTCGGTTGCAACCCGAGCGAGGCTGAGCTAGCACTCGCCGCTCACAGGTAATTCTTATGGCAAATCGTGCAATTTGGGACGTCCGTCAGCGCCACGTGTGGCTCTCCACCCCTTCGAAGTCCAACAAGCCCAAGCTGCGGGCGCGCAAGCGCTGCGGTCTTCAGGCTGCCATGGAGCGCAAAGCAGACCCCAAGGAAGCAGGCGCCGAGGGCGCTGAGCAGGCCAGCGAAGGCTGAAGACGCTCTTCGTCAGTAGCGCCGCCCCGGGGCGCATCGCTGCTGACGAGCTTGACAGAGCCCGCGGTTTTCGAGCGCACAGCTTCTAGCCGCACGATGATGGCAAGCACCCAC
>JBNKZR010000793.1:0-2230 GCA_050301735.1 Polyangiaceae bacterium
TCGCGAAAGAAAGGTCCGACAGGGCCCTGAAGCAGCATCACCCTGCGACCGCTGAATTCCTCAAACACGTGCCAACTCCTGCGCCATGCCTTTGAGAAAATGATAGCTCCGGAGCAATGGTCGGCCCAAGGGATACCGCACCAGCGGGCTATCACCGCCCTGAGCGCGTTCGCGCAGAAGACGCCTGACCGCGTCCTCCGCGGTGCAGAAATAGCCGCTCTCCGGGTCCACGTAGCGCGGATAGAGCACGAGCGCCCCGCAGACGAGCTCATCCAACGACAATCGGCGGGTGCGACGAGGCGTCGCGGTTGCATCCCGGGTCAGCCCCCACCCGGCGTAGAACGGTTGGCCATACACCACCACGGACAACCCTCGCAGCAAAGCCTCGAAGCCGACCAGAGAGCTCATGGTGTGGATCTCGTTGCAGTGAGTGAAACACTCCGCAAGCGGGATGTCACTGACCACGTGGTCGCACCACTCCAGGGCAATGTCTGGCGCGATGTTCCCAGGCCGATTGCCCGCCAACACATCGGGATGGGGTTTGAACACCACCTCCGCCGCAGGATTTTCGCGTCGCACCCTGCGAAGCAGTTCGAGGTTTGTGCGCACTTCGGGAGAGCCCAAGCGCACGGACGCATCGGACTCCACCTGCCCCACGACGAGCAGAACTCGTGCGTCCGTCGCTGAATCGGGCCACACGCTCGACGCCGGGAGGGTCGGATTGTACTTGCTAAGCCCGGAGGAGACGATCAGCTGACGCAGCGCCGTAGCGCGCTGCAGCTCTTTTGCCGAAAACTCGTGAGTTGCCAGCAGCCGTTCGAGATCGCTCTCGGTTCGGGGGTCGTAGTACAGGCCTCGCGAATCGACGACCAAGGACCATGGCGCGGTCAGATCCGAGCCCAAGCCAATCGAGCGAATGAAGCCATCTTCCATGCGCTCTAGATTCACCCCGTGCTCGTCGCACAGCGCGCGCAACTCCGCATCGTCTTTCTGCCCCCAAACCAGCGCCCGGGCACCAGGCCCGAAACCTCGTTGCCTCGCTTGCGTTGGGTTCCAACAAAAACACAGCTCGCCGCTGCGACTGGAGAGGAAACGCCGAACGTGCTGACGTTTCCACCACCAGAAGCCGAAGCAATAGATCGCCCCCGAATTGGCCCGAAGCGAACGATCCTGGAGCTCCAGAAGTCGCGCAGCATCCTCCGCAGTGCAGCGCTCGCCCGTGACTGGATTGACATAGCGCGGATAGAGCAGCAACGCAGCGGCGACCAGCTGTTCGATGCTTCTGTGCACGCCTCGACGAGGCACGGGAACCCGGTCGTCGGTCAGGCCCCAGCCCGCGTAGAATGGCGCCCCGAAACAAATGACGGGCTTGTCGTGCAGGAGGGCTTCGAAGCCCACTTGCGACGTGCCGACGTAGACCTTCACGGCCCGCTCGATCAGAGTGTGGGGATTGATGTCGTGATTCACCCGCAGAACGCCCTCCGACTCGCCCCCAGCGGGCAACGCCCCGCGCCGGCGCCCCCGCACCACGGGATGCCCTTTGACGACGACGGGCAAGTCGGGATTGTCCTCGAGCGCCTGCTTCAACATGGACGAGAAGGCGCCTGGCCCCTCCGTGCCGAAGGAGACTGAGGCATCGCTGCCCACTTGATCGACCACCAAGACGTACTTCTCGGGTAGCGCGTCGAGTACCTCGGCGGGGGCCTCGGGCGCGTGGTTGTACTTCGACAGTCGGCCGGCCACGATGCGAGCTTTCAACTGGCTTGCGCGTCGCAGTAGGTCCTCATCTTCGGACCCAGCTTCGATCAAGTGTTCCAGGCGACTGGGCGAACGAGCGTCGTAGTAGATGCCCTCAGGATCGATCACCAGAGAGAGCGGCGCTTGGACCCGGCCTGGCCACACCGAGCGCAAGAAGCCATCCTCGAGTCGTATGAACGGCAGCCCGTGCTGCTCTGCGTAGCGGCGAGCCTGACGGGTGGTCTCCTTGTGCCCCCACCCCACGATGTAGTCGATATGCTTTGCGTCGCCTGCGCGCGGATGGGCGATGACCTGCCGAGCTCCGAGGAATGTCTGCAATCCAGGAAGCGTCAGGATGCCCTTCGTGAAGGCCCCCGTGGTCATGTAGTTCTTCATCATCATCATGGTGCATTCTGTAAGCTTGTGCCTGACGGGGTATGCATGGTTGGGGTAGGTTGCCTCAAGAAGCTTCTCAAAGTGATCGGCAGTCTAG
>JBNKZR010000794.1:0-2227 GCA_050301735.1 Polyangiaceae bacterium
TAGCTCCTCGGCATCGAACGGTTTCGACACCGTGCGATTGGGCACGCTGGCGAGAAAGCTCTCGATTTCGTCAGTGTAGGCGCCGCCGGAGAGAAAGATGATCTTCTCGGTGGCGTCCGTGCCCAGCTGCCGAAGCTGAGAGTAGAATTCACGGCCGCCCATCCTGGGCATGAAAAGATCGCAGAGAATGACGTCGAACCTCTGTCCATCGCGGATCTGCGCCAAGGCCTGGCGCGCGTCCGTGAGACCGACGACGTCGTAGTGGGCTCCGAGGAGTCGAGAAAAAGCAACCACGATGGCTCGTTCATCGTCGATGACGAGTATGCGCGGCTTGGTCCTGTTGCCCTCGGTAGTCACTTCACCTGCAGCCAGCTCCAAGTCAACGAACGCCTCGTTCGCCTTGGCCCGTGAGAGCCCCTGCTGGCGGTTGACTGGCAGTCCCCCTCTGAGAACCACCTTCGGTCTTAATAGATACCGAAAGGGAGCCGCCCCTGCAATCAATACCGCCCCGGCTCCGAGCGACCGCACCCGCTCGGAACGCCTGACGCGCTGACGGCAGATCGCATCGTGACGAAACCGCGACGGAATCAGCCGAGTTCAGGCAACCATACCCGCGCCCAGGGCGCGCTCAATCACGACTGTGCAAGGGGGTGACCGAATCGTCCCCCAAGCGGTAACTAGCCCCGCTGGCAGGGCAATGCGCGATGCCCGCGTCGTCGAAGGCCAGGGATTCCCCCCGCCTGCTGACCCAGCCGCGTTGCACCGCAGGAACGCCTGCCACCAACGCGAAGGGAGGAACGTCTTTGGTGACGACCGCGCCAGCAGCGACGAAACAGAACTCTCCCAGCGTCAACCCACAGAGCACGGTGCAGTTTGCGCCCAGCGTCGCACCGCGACCAACCCGCGTATCAGCATAGACGCCCATCTTGGGATAAGCCGCGCGAGGACGACGCACGTTGGTGAACGTTACTCCTGGGCCGCAGAACACCTCGTCATCCAGAAACACCCCATCGAATACGCTAACCCCATTCTGCAGACGTACGCGGTTTCCCAACACCCCACCCCCGGCGACGTAACAGCCCTGTCCGATTGAACAGTCAGCTCCAATTCGGGCGCCGGAAGCTATGTGAACGAAACGCCAAATTCGGGTCCCTTCACCGATGCTGGCCCCAGGTTCACATTCGGCTGTGGAATGAATACAGGCCATCCCCCCACCCCTCAGCACTGGGCCCCAGCGGCATGCCCGGGCAAGCTGACCCACGCACCACCAGCATCCAGTGAACGCTGCCCACACTCCAAGAGCTCGACGACGGCACTGCCCTCGTCCGCACCGGTCTCGAAAGGGGTGCCCATGCGCAGCGCGCTGGCGAAGTGACGGAGCTCTTCGTCCAACGGCATCTCGCATCCGACCATGACCGTGCGCTGCCTCCCCGCCCTGCACTCCAGCAGACGATGCTCCGCCAGGTCGTCGAGCACCCATTGGACACCAGCCCCCGCCACTTCGAACCTGCGAAGCTTGGAGTCGCCTTGGGTTCGGTAGGCCAAACGAGCGCTCGAACCGCCGGCGAACTCGATGAACGCGACCAGCTCGGCGAGTTCCGTCGGACCGGACCGAACCACGCGCAATCGTCGGGGAGCTGGGAGTATGCGCCGCAGCATCGATAGGTCGTGCGGAGCCAAGGTCCACCACGGACAGCGAATCGCCCGCCCCAGCGAAGGGCTCCAACGTACGGCACTGATCGTCAGGGGAGAATCGGTAGGACAGCCGCGCACACACCGCACCAATGCGCGAAAGGCAGGGTCGTACGCCAACAGGTGCCCCACCATCAGCCTCGGTCCAGCGCCCGAGGACAACGCGACGAGGCGCGCCGCCTCCGCCGAGCTCGAACACATCGGCTTTTCCACCAAGGCATGTGCCCCGGCGGTCAACACCTGCTCAGCGTGCCGAGCGTGTAGCTCGGGAGGTGTCGCGATGACGACGGCCTCGCAACGCCGGTCGGACAACAGCTCCGATAGCTCGGTGTAGTGCGGCACCCCCGCCGCGATTGGGCGGGGGTCACACGTGGCACACAGCTCGAACTCTGGCAGTCGCTGCAGGGCTCGCAGGAGGTTGTGCCCCCAGCGACCAGCACCCGCTAGCGCTACGGGGATCACCCCTGAGCCATCTTTTGGGCCTCTTCGGCGAAGTCGTCCTTCTTGGACTCGACGCCTTCGCCCCGCTCGAAGC
>JBNKZR010000795.1:0-2227 GCA_050301735.1 Polyangiaceae bacterium
TGCGCTCTCGAAAGGAGAGCACGCATGGCAGCGGAGCGCCTGTTGATGAGAAAGATACGAGAGATCCTACGAATGAAGCTGGTGCTGGGGCTGAGCAATCGGAAGGCGGCTAGCAGCCTCGGCGTCAGCGCAGGAAAGGTATCGGAAACGTGGGGGCGGTCAAAGCTGCTGAAGCTGAGCTGGAGCGCGATCGAGCAGTTGTCCGACGATGACCTCGAGGAGAAGCTGTTCGGTCCCCGCCTGGCGAGGCGAAGTGGTCGCGCAGAGCCGGATCCGAAGTGGATCCACCGAGAGCTACGGCGCACTGGGGTGACGCTGGAGCTGCTGCACCTGGAGTACTTGGAGCAGCACCCCGAGGGCTACCGCTATTCGGCCTTCTGTGACCGCTACAAGCGCTGGCTGCAGGCCAAGCCGGTTGTGATGCGGCAGGTGCACAAGGCCGGGGAAAAGACCTTCATCGACTACTCGGGGAAGAAGCCGAGCATCGTCGATCGAGGGACAGGGGAAGTTCGCGAAGTAGAGCTCTTCGTCGCGGCACTCGGTGCATCGAGCTACACGTACGCAGAGGCAACGTTGACGCAGCAGCTGCCAGACTGGATCGCGTCGAACGAACATGCATACCGATTCTTCGAAGGCGTGACGGCGCTGCAGGTACCCGACCAGCTGAGGTCGGCAGTGCGCAAACCCTGTCGGTACGAGCCGCTCATGAACCGGACCTACGAGGAACTGGCGAAGCACTACGGCACAGCGCTGCTCCCAGCTCGTCCACGCAAGCCACGGGACAAGGCAAAGGCTGAGGTGGCTGTCCAGGTCGCGCAGCGCTGGATCCTGGCGCGTCTGCGCAATGAGATCTTTTTCTCACTGGAAGAACTCAATGCGCGCATCTGGGAGCTGTTGAAGGAACTCAACGCGCGCCCGATGCGGCATCTTGGTGGCGTCAGTCGGCGCGAACTGTACGAGCAAGTCGATCGCCCTCAACTGAAGGCTCTGCCCGATGCCCACTTCGAGTACTCCGAGTGGAGTCACGTGAAGGCCAACCTCGACTACCACGTCGAGTTCGATCGCCACTACTACTCGGTGCACTACACACTGGCTCGCGCTGAACTCGAGGTACGAGCGACCGCCACCACCGTTGAGATCTTTCGCGTCGGTAACCGGGAGGCAACTCATCCACGAAGCTATGAACCGTACAAGCATACGACCCTGTCGGAGCACATGCCGAAGGCACACCAGCGCCATCGTGACTGGCAGCCGTCACTGCTGGTCGAGTGGGCGCGCAGGGTGGGCCCTATGACGGCTGCACTGGTGGAGCGCATCATCACGAGCCGACGACATCCCGAGCAGGGCTACCGATCCTGCAAGGGCCTGCAACGGATGGGAGCGAAGTACGGGACAGAGCGGTTGGAGGCAGCCTGTCATCGCGCCCTGCTTGCCGGGGCGTACTCGTATCACCCGGTATCGGAGATTCTACGTCGGGGACTGGATCGCCTCGACGTCGAACAGCACGACGCGTCCCGTCGCGCTGCCCCCATCGACCACGAGAACGTGCGTGGTCCTGACTACTACCACTGAGGAGAACAAATGTTAAAGGAACCCACATTGGAGAAACTGCACACCATGCGACTAAGCGCGATGGCTGCGGCATGGCAAGAACAACAGAAAACACCTGACACGAGCCGTCTATCCTTCGATGAACGCTTTGGGCTGGTCGTGGAGGCCGAGTACCTCTCGCGTGAGAATCGCCGTCAGACTCGCCTCCTGCGGGATGCCAAGCTACGCATCTCCGAGGCGTGTGTCGAAGATGTCGAGGCTAGCCCAGCGAGGGGTCTTGAGCGTCCACTGCTCCGTCAGCTGGCGTCCTGCAACTGGGTCAACGAACACCTCAACGTGATCCTCACAGGCAAGACCGGCGTCGGGAAATCCTACGTGGCCTGTGCGCTTGCTCAGGCCGCCTGCCGCAAGGGAGGCAAGGCGCTGTACCGCCGTGTCCCCCGCCTCTTTGACGAGCTCAAGTTGGCCCGAGCCGATGGTAGCTACGCTCGCCTGCTTGCCAGATTCGCCAAGCTGGACGTGCTCGTGCTCGACGATCTGGGACTGGTTGTAGATCATGGCGCGTTCGGGATCGATCCCGGCAGCCAGATAGGCCGCTGCAACTTCAAGCGTGGCGCGCTTCAGATCGGCTGGATCCTGCCACACCGTGATCGCGTGCATGTCGACGATGCAGTAG
>JBNKZR010000796.1:0-2224 GCA_050301735.1 Polyangiaceae bacterium
CCGCGCCGTCCTCCAGCCTAAACCCCTTCGCGACCTCCTTTTTGCCGCCACCCTCTGGATCCAGCCACCCTTCCGGTGAGCTTCCTTCTTGGCTCAAGTTCTCCTCGTCCTCGGACTCTGAGCGTCCGTCGCTGCCATGCTCCGGCAAGGGGAAAGCCCCGGCGGCCTCGTAGCAGCCGCCACCGGCAGGTCGTCCCGGACCGCGACCTAGGTCGCCGTCTGGGTTCATGGTGGCCGCTCGCCGCCGCCGACGGTTGGGCGGAAGCAACGCTCGGAAGTCAGGCATGTCGCCCTCGATCGTCGACTGCAGAAGGTGGATGAGCAAGGGTAGCAGCGTGTCACCCACAAGAAGAAGAAGAAGCGCTCGTGGTTGCGGGTTTCGATTACTCCTTCCGTTCAGTCCGGCAAGGTTCGGGTCGACCTCTGCTTTAACTGCTTCAGCAGTGAGCACTTCGCCAAACATTGCCCGAATCCTTCGTGCCGCTTCCGTTTCCGGGAGCCTGGCCACCAGGCGACGGATTGCACCCACCCACGGGTGGCAGCGGGTGGTCGTCGGCCGCGCCGCCGTTCCAGAGGTTCGCGGCGCCCGTAGGCCCGGTCAGGGTCGCCGTCACAGCCCCCGCCATCGAGGTCGTCCTCCCCTCGTCCGTGGGACGCGTCACCTTCTTTGAGGTCGTGTTCGTCGGAGCCTGCGGATCACACCCCTCGGGGAACGTCGTGTTCAACGGGGAGTGACCTTGACCCCCCTTTCGTGTGTCGCTCGCCAAGTGAATCACCACCGTCTTCTGAGCCCGACGGTTCGGCCTTGCCGCTGGGCGCGCCGGGTCGTCGGCCGTTGGTCGACCTGTGTGTTGTGCACCGCTCAGAGGAGATTGAGGAGGAAGAGCGCGAGCTCAACCTGGCGCTCGTCGCGGTCGTTGGGGGCTTCAGGCCCCATGTCTCCTTGCCTGAGGTCCGCAGCTGGGTGGCGAATGGCTATGGCATTCCGCGCGACAGCTTCAAGGTCCGGCGCTTTCAGCCGGAGGACTTCATGATCACTTTCAGCTACTACGATGACATGCTCCGCGTCCTGCACGACCCCCCGCCGGTCTCGTCGTTCTCTCTCATTCTCAAGCGCTGGCGCCGGCAGCTCATGGCTACCACTGAAAGACTTCGATTCAAGGTGCAGCCATCCATCCGCGGTATCCCAGCTCACGCCAGGAATCTGGCCATGGCGCGGCAGCTCCTCTCGCCAGCTTGCTCAGGCGTCCGCCCCTCGGCGGCATCCTTGTCGAAGGCTGATCTAAGGTCTTTCACGGCTGAGGCCTGGTGCGTTCACCCGGGCCTAATCCCGTATGAGTGTCTCCCTGCTTATTCCAGAACCAGAGGAAGACCACTCTGGCCCGCCTATGTTCCTCAAGCCCGAAGAAATCATACATTCGTTCCAATCATCGCTGTGGTATAGAATCTTCATCGAGATCCTGGAGGTCGAGGATTGGAGAACGCCGTCGGAGTCCTCGTCTGGCTCCGATTCTGATTCCAGCGCCGATGGCATTCCAGGATCAAGAGTCAGCAGCTTTTTCGCACCCATGGCCCAAGCGAATCCGCCTGGTCGCTCCCGCTGATGAGGGCGCTTCGCTAGGCCAACCACAATCGCAGGGAGGCTCGGCCGATGCGACGAGGTTCGTGGTGGGCAGCATGCTGGTCCCTTGGTCGCCTGTGGTGGATGAGGTCGCGCCGCCGTCGCCCCGCAAGCTCATCGTGATCCGGAGGGGTTCACGTTGGTCAACATGCGGCAACCCGATGCTGGCTGAAGCTGTCTCAGAGCCAATGAGCGATTGACAGCGGGTGGGCGGCACTGTTGCCCAGGGCGGCGCATGTGCGCTGCTGGTCGGCCCTGACCCTGCACTGGCGTGTTGCAGCGAGCCACGACACGACATGTCACCCCACCCCCCTACCAAGCATACGGTGTTTGACAGCTCGGTTGCGTGTTCCCACCCTCGGAGCAGCGGTCAGGAGCCAGCGAGTGTGGATAACACCATGCCAGCCCCGGAGTGGTGGGACCCCATGCTGCAGGTCGAAAGCGTCCTCCCGGCTATGGAAGGTGCCAGTGTACCACCGGCCCAGCCCACCTCCGCGGTATTGGGTCGCAGCAGCCCGGTCGATTCTGGCGCCACTTTTTAAATTGATCCGATTCAGTCGTTGCCGCCAGTTCAAGACTCCCGCTGTTGCGTCATTCGCCTGG
>JBNKZR010000797.1:0-2221 GCA_050301735.1 Polyangiaceae bacterium
TGATCGTCTCGGCTGAACGTTCGGGAACGCCTCCCCAGTGAGCCAGCAGCGTGGGGATGACCAACATGTTGAGCAAGGTCGAGCTCGCCAAACCGGTGAGGATCACGAGGGCCATCGGTGCCTGGATCTCGCTCCCCGGTTCACCTACCGACAGGCCCAACGGCAATAGGCCCAGTGCAGCCGTCAGTGCCGTCATCAGGATCGGTGCCAGGCGCTCTTCGGCCGCGGCGCGCGCGGCGCTCGCGCGGGCCTGTCCTTCGAGCTCGAGGTCGCGGGTACGAGTACCGAGCAAGATCCCGTTGCGGGTAGCGATGCCGAACAGGGTGATGAAGCCGATCGTCGTCGCGATCGAAAGCACGCCGCCAGCGAGGAAGACGCCGACGACGCCTCCCGTCAATGCCAACGGAAGATTCACCAGGACAATCAACGTGCGACGAACGCTGCGCAGCGTCGAGCCGACGACCAACGCGATGCCCAGGATGGACAGGGCACCGAAGAGCATCAATCGGCGATTGCTTTCTTGCTGCCGCTCGAATTGCCCCGCCGCTTCCAAACGCACTCCGGGCGGCAGCTCGACGCCCTCGTCGATGGCGCGCAGCAACTCGTCGTGCACGGCACTCTCGTCGCGTCCAGCGACGTTGGCCGTGACCACGATGCGACGCTCGACGTTCTCTCGAAGCACATAGTTGGGACCACTGCTGACTTCGACGTCCGCCAGAGCAGCGACGGGTACGAGCGCCCCCGATGGGGTCTGCAAGCGCGTGCGAGCGACCGCCTCGGGACTTGCCAGAGCATCGACTGAATACTTGACGACCACCGGCGTGGCGCTGCCGTCCTCGTAGACGCGGGCGGCCTCTTTGCCCCACAGGGCGGTGCCGACCAAGGTGGCGGCCGCACCGCGGGACAGCCCGTAGTTCGCCGCCTGTGGGGCGTTGATGCGGACGTCGAGTTGTGGGATCTCGACGACCTGCTCGACGCCCACATCCACGAGCCCGGGGACCGGCGCGATGGCCGCCTTCACCGCTTCGGCCGATCGCCTCAACTGGTGCAGGTTGTCGCCGTAAAGCTTGAGGGATATGGCCGCCCGCTGCCCCGACATCATGTGTTCGATACGGTGCGAGATGGGCTGCCCGATGGTGAAGTGAGCACCCGGCACCCTGCGCAGTCGTTCGCGGATCTCTTCGAACACTTGCTCGCGGGGCCTGGGATCCTCGGGAGAGATGTGCACCTCGAGTTCGCTGGTTTCGACGCCGAGCACGTGTTCGTCGCGTTCGGCTCGACCGCTGCGCCGCCCGACGGCGCGGACCCATGGATCGTCGAGCAGGGTCTTCTCCGCCATCGTCGCCAGCGCGTCGCTTTCCGCTAGCGACGTCCCAGGTGACAGCACCATGTTGATCGTCAAGCTGCCCTCGTTGAACTCGGGCAAAAAGGAGCGACCGAAGCTGGTCAGACTACTGGCGCCAAGCACGACCAAGGCCAGCGTCGCGACCGCCACCGAGCGCGGACGTTCGATCGTCCAGCGCAAGACGGGACGGTAGGCGTGGATGATAGCCCGCATCAACGGAGATCCCTCGCTCGCGCCCGCGCTCGGGGAACTTCGAAGCAGAAACGAGCACAACACCGGAGTGACGGTCACCGCCACCAACAGCGACGCGAAGATCGCCACCAAGTAGGCGACCGCGAGCGGACGCAACAGCCTCCCTTCGAGTCCCCCCAACAACAGCAGGGGAACGAAGACCAGCATGATCACCCACGTCGCGCTGACGATCGCCGAGCGGATCTCGACGGACGCACGCAGCACGGTCGCGATGACGGGTTGGCGCTCGGCCTCGGGTAAACGCGCGCGCAAGCGCATGTGCCGCACGACATTTTCGACGTCGACGATCGCATCGTCCACCAACTCACCGATGGCGATCGCGAGCCCACCCAACGTCATCGTGTCGATGCTGAAACCGAAGAAGTCCAGCACCAGAACCGCCACCAACAGCGACAGCGGCACCGCCAACGCGCTGATCAACGTCGGTCGCAGACTCCACAAGAACATCCACAACACGAGCACCACGAGCAGCGCCCCGTCGCGCAGCACCTCGATCAGCTCGTCGCAGGTGCCCGGTGTCACTTCAAAGGTGGTGATCACGGTCTGGTGACTGTCGGATTTGGCGATTGTGGGCATGGCGCACCTCCTTGGCTGTTCCTAGCCTAACATGCTGCGCGCGCAGGG
>JBNKZR010000798.1:0-2219 GCA_050301735.1 Polyangiaceae bacterium
GTGCTGTCGTCGGCCATGGGCGGGTCGGCGATCCCGGTGGACTTCTTGTGCTTCTTGGTCTTGGACTTGGCGGGCGCGGGGGCCGGGGCGGGCGCGGGCGTGGCCTGGGACGGCTCCGACGCGCGTGGCGTCGGTGCCGGCGTCGTCGATGTCGGTGTCCGCATTGCCACCGCTCGGGTTGCCGTCGGACAGCTCGGAAGTGGTGTCCTCTTGGGAGGGCTCCGTTGCCCCTGCGGACGCTGAAGAGCTGCCCTGGTCCGCCACGCCGTCGTCGGAGGCGGCTGATTCGGCGGGGCCGTCACTTCGCGCTTCCTCATCGGCGTTCACTTCGGTCGCATCTCCCGCCAGGTTCGAGGTGGAGTCAGTACCGTCTTCGCTGCCCCCGCAGCCAGCCACCACGACGACGCCCGCCAACAGTGAGCCAAAGGGACGAAACGACGTGAGAAATAGGCAGGCGCAAGTCATTCTTCCGAGCCTGAAGGGGGCGGAGCAACGGATCAAGCGCGCCGTCTACGCCACGTCGCCTTTGCGTATTCTGACGGTATACAGCCGCCAACCCCGGCAATGGGTGCACGGCCGCGACCGAAAGCATTCGGAGCGCTTGGCAAGGCCTCGCACGCGGCCCCGTGGACGTCACTGCAACGTGAGGAGACGTGATTGATGCACCGGATTGTCCGTCGATCGGCGGCGGAGAAGCCTGAGTGTACGCTGACAGCATCCATCCGAACCGCAGCGGCAACGAGTTCATGACGGACCACTGATCGTCATCGGCGAGCTACTGCCTGATTGGGTGCTGCCGGTCGCGTTGCGCGTGCCGCGGTGGGAGGGAGCCGGGCCCAATCGCTAGTCACTGGGCCCAACCCAAACCCGCTGCAGCCAGACACGGACCGTTCTGCTAACAACACGACATGGACGCCAGCCAGCCCCGAGGACCAAAGTTGCGAGAGGCTTTGCAGCGCTCGCTCGGTCGCGTGCAGTGGAGCGATCTGCGGGCCCACAGCGATCGCATGGCGTTGTTCCTCGTCGTCGACGTCGATCTGATCGAGGTCGCCGTGGCTGTCGCCGAAGACGACGCCCTCGCGGTGCAAACGTGGATCGACGACCGCAACCTCGTGCGACCGAGTCGCGGTCAACTGAGCAAATGGGCCGACGACCTGGAGAAGCCTTTCAACACTGTGGTCGTCCAGCCTTATGTACTCGCGGTCGAGGTGCACGCTTCAGGCGAAGAGTGATGGGGCATGAAGCGCTTCGTCGTAGTCGCGATGGGACCCGAATACGGCAGAGCGCGGAGGGACGGATGGCGCCCGGGTTTCTCTCATCTCGCGCGCGCTCGTGAGAATACATCGACTGTCGACGATGGTAACGCGTCGGTATCGACGAACTCCGTGGCTGCAGAGCGCAGTCGGCCGTCGGTGGCGAACTCTGCCGCGGATGTTTTTCGTTCTCAGCCGTCCGTGCTCGACTCTGCCACGACTTTCGCGCGTTCGTTGGCTTGGCCTTGGGTGGGCCCAGCCCCTGCCGTCGCCGCGCGGCCCCCTCCCACCGCGGGCGCTCCCCTCGCGCTCCCCGCTTCGCTTCGATGGCCCCTCGGCGCTCCCCGCTTCGCGTGGATGAACCTCATGCAAAGAGCGACACAGGGTGAGCCGCGCAGCGGCGAGAGTTTGCTCCGAGCGTGCTCGGCCCACGAAACGCAAAAAGCCAACCCTGGTGGGTTGGCTTTGCGCTCGTGGAGCCGAGGGGGATCGAACCCCTGACCTCATGACTGCCAGTCATGCGCTCTCCCAGCTGAGCTACGGCCCCGGGAAAATCGGAGACGTGTCTCTAGCCGAACGTATCAGAAATGGCGAGCAGTTTTGTCCCGCGTGCGGGTTTTCGGCTGCGTCGTTGGATTGGCGCGGTTGGACGCCGTCAAACGTGGTTCGAGTCGGGGGGCGGCAAGGCCGCGGCTAGGGCACGCAGGCAGCAGCCTGCGGACGACGGCAAGACATCGGCCCCGCGCCTGCAGCAGCTGCTCGGCCCTTCTCACCGCGGGTGGGTAGTCAGCCCCCTCATCGTGCTTCACTCCCCGTGGTCGTCTGCCTGGCTTCGCTTTGGGCCGGACCGGGGTCGAATCGTTCGCAACCCTCGGCCGGCGACTTTACCGCGAGTACCGCGCCGTCCATTTCGCCTTGAACCTGGAACTCGACGCGGCCGCTCGCCTTCGTTGGGTGGGGCTGCGT
>JBNKZR010000799.1:0-2219 GCA_050301735.1 Polyangiaceae bacterium
GCAGCATTGCTCTCCAGGTCTGTCTCGGTTCCTATGCCTTACTCGCTCTCCATTCCATTGCTGCTGACGCGCTGATACATGTTCGCGTTGTGTAGTATGTGTGTGTTTTTGCGGCGAAGTCCGTCATGGATTCGGAGATGGAACAAAACGACAAGCTGCTACAGAAGCGCGAGTTCGAGGAGCAGAAACAGTACTACTGAACGCGTTGGCCACGGAGCAGTGACTCGAACCTCCGTCCAACGCAATACCAAGGAACCAGGAGAAGCGAATGCATACGAGTGCTACCAGGATCGCCGTTTTTGTTGCACTGCTGGGTTCGTCCTGCAGCCAGCTCGATGGATCCACATCCAAACCAGCATCGGTCGACGACAACCCCACCACGACCCTCGGCGCGTCAGGGTCCGGCTCACTACAGCCCAAGGGCCCGTCGCAGGACGAGAGCCCCATCGATCAGGCAAACGTGTGCGAAGTACAGGCTTGGCAGTACGATGTTGTTGCCGCCGCCTGCAAGCCAGGACAGAAGGTTCTGTTCACTCCGTCCCGCTGGGGCAACGAGCAGCTGCCGGTCATCTTTGCCGCTGTCAACTGTGACCTACGCTACAGCGTCGCGCTCACGAACGGCGCCGTTGCGTGCATTTATCGCCCCATTGCGCCCGCCGAACAAGCCAAGGTCGATGAGAGCGCCAAGGCGCAGCCCACGACGCCCTCTTCAAGCCCCGAAACCAACCCCAAAGACGTACCGGCTGCCGCGACCCAACCTTGACCCTTGTGATCGACCGTGGCCGCACGGATCGTCGAAGTCGTAGGCCGGCCCGAACGCTCCATCGAGACCACCGAAGCAGCTGTCGTTGTTGGCCCCGCCGGAGCGCGGGTCGCCGCGCAGGAAAAAATGTGTCACCGGGACAGACTTCGCACTTTCGGTCCGCGCTCGCACTGCCTTCCGCGGCAACGTATTGCCCCGTTCTGAACCGGCCGTGTCACGCGAAGCGCGTCGCGCGACCTGGCGGGGGAACGACTCCCTCGGTTGCGCGCCGGCGTCAATCGACGGCACATTGCAAGGCCAAGGCTTCGCCAAAACCGCTCAGCCGCAGCCGAAACGACGACCCCTCGGGTCGTCGCTCGGCGCGAAAGATCGAAATGGTGTAGCTCCCGCCATCGGAAAGCTCGAAGTCTCCCGCACTCTCTTCGTTGATCGTCAGCGAGCCCGGCAACGGCACATGAACGCCGCCCAAGTCGACGGCGAGCCGGCCGTTGACGAAAACCCACACGTCGTCGTCGCCGAGAAACTCGAGCGTCGCATCGAGGGAGCTCGTGTAGACGAAGTCGAATGCAACGTGGGACGTGAAACTGAAGTTGTGCTCGACAGGCTCACCGAAGGCCTCCTCCTCCCACGGCCAACCAACGTAGCCGTACTGCTCGGGCAACTTGGCTTCTCCCGGATCTCGAGTTGCCCCCATTACGTCGTCCACAGGAAAGAACAACGGGTTGCCGTCTTGATAGACAGCTGTGCCGTACGCACACCATGACGAGAGATCGTAGCTGCAGGGTTTACAGGTGCCAGCGCACTCTTCGATGGCGGCGCTAATCTGGGGCGCGCATTCGACGTCACAAGCTTCGGCTTGCTCGAGGGCAGCCGTCGCATCGGCCTGCAGCATCGAGAGCTCAGTAGCGTCCAGTTCCCCTTCCTCGACGGCAAGGTCGTACTCGTCGGCGAGCTCTTCTGCGAGGGTGCGCAGGTCGCGGCAATCCGCAGCGCAGCCGGTCATCCAAGGCGCCATCAATTCGCAGGCGTAGGAGCACTCCGGATCGCTATCTGGCGGCCCCTCTTCGGTGCCAGGCTCAGTCGTCAGAATCTGCTCGCCGTTGGCACCAAAACGATTGACGAACCCACCCTCACCATCGTCGAACAGAACGAGCTCCCCCGCGACCTGCACGTTGGCGTCCCCATCGACGTACCACTCGGCGAAGGACTCCTCCGATGTGATGCAACCGTCGCCGGGGTTGCCGACGAATATCGGCCTCCCGTCCTCGTTCAGTTCCGTACCGACCAGGCCCGCTTCGACGCTGCTGCAGATGACGCTCTCGCCGAAGTCGGGGTGAGCGTTCGAGAAGTCGCGGAACGTCGCCGGTAGACGAACTACCCGTTGGCCTGCGACAGTGCACTTGTCATCAGGCAGTTGCTCCGAGGGGCTTCCCCCGTCGTCCGAGGCGGGCTCGGG
>JBNKZR010000800.1:0-2216 GCA_050301735.1 Polyangiaceae bacterium
TTGGGTCGCGCTGGGCTCGCCGCGTTGATGCGCCACGTGCGCCAAGCTGGTGGTGACTTGTGCTTGCCCGACAGCCCGCGGACGACGGCCAGGCTCCCGCGGCTTTCCTACCACGAGTTGGTACGAGCCAGTTCCGACAGTTCCGAAATGCAGAAGGTCTTGGAGGCTGTTGGCGCGGAAGCCAGCGAGAAACCCGACTGGGAGAGTCTACGCCACTTGTTCGACTCGGTTTCAGCTGAGGTCCCCTATCCCCCCGCCAGCCCGAGCAACGGTCGAGTGAACTGAGGTTGCCGCTCCGATGATACGGCGACGAGGCAGAGCGACTCGAGCAGGGGTCGACGCTCACCCGCTCACGAGCGGCAGCGCACGACGCCAGATCAATTCCAACCAGCTCGCGAGCGGCTCGGTCCACCTCCAGATCAATCGGCGGTGGCCCGTGGGCGGCTCGAAAAGGTCCCAAATCAATTTCACCCGCTCGCGGGCGGCTGCGAATTGATTTCGAATCGACGGAAACCCGCTGAGGCGCCGCTCCAATTGATTTCGGATCAATCTCACCCGCCCGTGAGCTTGGACTTCTCCCACGACCGCCGGCCTGCCCCGTCCGAGGCGGCGCCGAAACGCCTTGGTCATCTCAGCGCACTGCGTCACGCGGACCTGACTTCCCACGACGCGCCGCAACACGCGCACAAGCATGGCGACGCAGCGCACCAAGTGCGCATTCCGTTCACCGAAGCGTCCGCGCAACGCCAAGACGACGCAGACGAAGGCCGATGGCGAGCCTAGTTGCGGAGCAGCCAACCTCGACGACCCAGCTGCGTGCCAAAGCTGCACGCTAGACGAAAGCTGCTACAACCCCTGCGACGAGTGCGAGCTCTGCTTCGGGCAGACCACGATCGCAGGCGAGTGCGGTGCGGACGCCTCGCCCTAGGAACTAACCTTCGTCTCGGCCGGCGCCAACCGGCGCCTAAGCTAGGCTTTCCTAGTGGGTCTACTGTCCCACGAATCGCCGTCGCCGACCCAGCATGTTCACGCGTGTCTGGCGAATTGTCGCGGCTTCCACGACGCTGCCGTCTGGATAGCGAAATCGCAGGGCATCCTCCGGGCATTGTACGATACAGGCGCCGCATTGAATGCAGTGTTTGGGGCGCGCCAGCTCGACCTTCCGCCGCGTACCGTTCATTTTCAGCACGTCACTTGGGCAAACCTGCACGCAGTCGGCCGAGCCCGTACATGCGCTATCGACCAGTTCGATCTGCGCGTCGTTGTGCCAGGTATTGATGGTGCTTCCAAACCACGGCGTGGTGCCGGCAAGATCGACACTGAGAACCATGGCACTGATGACGCCTGCTCCGACCAGGATCCAGAGCTGCGTCCCAGCCATTCCGCCAAGAGCCCAGAGCACGACCGCCCCCAGGACAGCGCCAATGGCTGCAAACAGAGCGAACGTCAACCAGCGCACGTTGCCCGTCACTCGCAGCCAAGGCAGCAGCGCGAACAGACCGCCGACGACGCCAACGATCGTCGCTGCGAGTGCCAACGCGATCGCGGATGTCCAAAGCCACGACGCCAGCACGACCCCAATCACGAGCATCGGGAAACTCCACATCGCCGCCATCTCGATGCGCTCCCACAGCGGGAAGCGCATGAAGCGCTGGTTCTTTCGAACGTGGCCTTGGTCGAGAAAGGCGGGCAAGTCTTCCAAACGAGCCGGTCCCCAGCGCGTGGTCCATCCCGTCACCTCACTCACTCTGCGACGCTCCACACCCGTCGCGCAAAGCTGCGGCAAGATCAGCTGGCGGTGCGCCACCAGCCCTTCGATCCCGGTGGTACGAATCACGGAGATCACGTCGTGGTGCGTGAGATGGCCCCCGCCGGAAGCGCACCATACGTTCATCCCTTTGCTATTGGCGCACAGCAGCCACGCGTGTCGGCCTGCGAGCACCTGCTTCAGACGGCGCACCGTCAGCGTGAAGTTGCCCGTGAGCAAAACGGGTGCGTCGCGTCCCGGATCGCCGATGCGCACCAACCCCACGGTCGTCGAATGCGGCAACATTCTCAGCAGCGTGTCTCGCAAGTAACCGGGGAGGTGCCGTAGTTTCATTGGTTCAGTCTGGTTTGAGGCCTTCGACGATGACGAAGGTATCAGACCACAGTCGCGCCTCGTCCACCTTGGAGAACCCAGCAGCCTCGAGCCCCGCCACCAAACCACGCACAGG
>JBNKZR010000801.1:0-2212 GCA_050301735.1 Polyangiaceae bacterium
AGTCAACGGGCACCGCTATACTCCCCTCGGGTGGCTCGAAGTCGACGGGGTGGTTAGCGGCGAACCAATGGGCGACAGGATTGCCCAGAACATCGACTTCGACGAGCAGACGCCGATCTCTGATGTATAAGAAGTTGCCGTTTGCGAGCTGGCGATGGTCTTCTTCGACGGGGTTTTCGAGGTCGTAATTGTACCAACGAATGATTCCCTCGTGGTCCACGATCATCAGCGAGTCACTTACCGGACCGCGTGCCGCAAACAGAGTCATTCCTGGTTCCATCGACGCCGGCTCACTCACTACCAGGTCGAACGCCGGAAACCCGTCTGGCAGATCTGGGGTCGCCCACGTGAACGTCGGCGCAACCACTTCAGTTGTGCCGTCAGTGGCCACCAGCTGTACGGAGTACGTCGTGGCGGGCTTGAGACCCAGGATCGGCTTCTGCACACTGGTAACATCGGACGCCACGAGCGCCCATCGTTCATCTCCCCCAATGACGGTCGCTTCGATCGTCGCCACGCGAGTCGTTTCTGCCCTCAGCACCGCGATTTGGCCGGTGGCTGCATTCGGACTGGCGGTCAACGAAGGCTCCCCCAAGAATGCGAGCGGTGCTGTCGCCGAGCCAACTCCCGCTTCGGAGCTGGTCGCAGCGCCAGCGTCTCCAGCCTCGGTAGTCGTCGCTGGACCCGCAGGCGTGGAGCTACTGAACGCGGGCGAAGTCCCATCGACGAGCTCTGAAGGAGATGCTCGACCATTGGTCTGTTCCACCAGCATCGGCATTGCCCCGGGTGAGGAATTGTCCTGCGGTTCCGGGGCGCACGCGACCGCGAGCACGGCCATTAGCCGCGCGAAAGAGTGCAGTTCTGAGGCTCGTCTCGCGACCACTGGGCGAAGGTAGCAGACGGCGGGAATCGCGTCGAGGCGCCCTCGTACGGGTGCAGCCGCAGCGCCAATGCGACGCTGAGGGTCAGTGCAAGGCTGGTAGTAGCCGCGAAGCAGCGTTGGGAAGTACTACCCGGCAGAGTTGCGGTGGCAAGCTGTCGCGTAGCATTGGAGCGGCGAGCCCGACGCGGGGGCGGGCCGTTCTCTAGGGTGAGCTGCACCTGCGCGGAGGACGCCCGACTCACCCAACGCGAGTGGTGCTCATATCGATGGTGATGGTAGTTCTGGGCGATACCACTTCACGTTCGGTATCGAGCACGCCGTGGACCAAGGGCTTGCGCGAGCACGACCGATGGCCACGTGCACTGTTGGCAGGATGACGAAATCGACGAACTGGTCGAGGTGCCCGAGTTGGAGGATGCGCAGCAGATTGCTGTCGCTGGTGATCTAGCGTGCGCGGTTCGCGAGGATGGCACTGTCGCGTGGTGCGGAGCAGCGTCTGCGCTCCTCCCCCCCTGGGGCCTGAGGAGCTCACCGTCGCCGTCGCAGGACTCGGTGGCGTTGGGGCTGGGGGACGTCCCCAATCTATCCGGACTGGCTCGACCAAAGCTGGTACGGCGACTTCTCGACCGTACCCGTGCACTCGGACCGGGTGTACAGCGCTACCGCCGTTTCGGCGGACTTGTACCTGGTGGGCACAATCGACGGCCGCGTTCTACGTTGCTCCAACCGCTACGACTCGCGAGCCGAGGTCGTGGTCGTCCTGCGCTGACTCGACGCTCCGTCGCGGCGAGTCGGCCTGGCGCGGTTCGAACCGGACTCGGGCAACCGGCGAGTCAGCGCGGCGCGTCGCACTTGCGGGCTCGGCGCGAGCCGCCGCGGCGTCGCGCGTACGGCACGGCGGCGGCCAAGATCGGATCCCAGCGACGCGCCGCCCCCTCCAGCCAAGCGGGCGACACGACGCCGAGAAGATGGGACACGCGTCAGCTTGGATCTAGGTACCAGGGAACTTCGAGGTAACCGCCGGCGGCAAGGTGATACCTGCCAGTGTTCCCGGAAGTGCTGGACGGTTGGAGCGACGAGATGTTGAAGACCTTCGTGTCGGTGTGCGTGTTGTGCTCGTACCAACCAAAGTATTCACCCGAGTCGACAGTTTCGGTGACGGTGCCTGACCAGGGGTCTCCTCCGTTCGTTCCCGGCTGCCATTCGATGTAGTAGGTGAACTTCACATCGACGTCGTAGTTGCCCTCCGCGCACACACCGGCGCGCACGGGACCCCAGGTGGTTCCGACCACCGCGCGTTGTCCAAACGTTTTCAGGTTGATTCGATCT
>JBNKZR010000802.1:0-2203 GCA_050301735.1 Polyangiaceae bacterium
AGGCGCGGGCCCTGGCGACCGCAGCTGCTTGCTTCTTCTCGTCCACTGCGTCATCATCGCCGCCCAGAAATGCCGCCTCCCAAGGTCTACATCGAAACCAGTGTCGTGAGCTACCTGACGGCCTTCCCCAGCCGCGACATCGTCGTCGCCGCGCACCAGCAGATCACCCACTCCTGGTGGGCCGTCAGCGATGGCTTCGACCGCTACGTTTCAGAGGCTGTCCTGACCGAGGCCGCTGCTGGCGATCCCGGGGCCGCGGCTCGGAGAATGGCTGCCATCTCCGCGCTGCCGGTGCTAAAGATCACGCGCGATGTCGCCCCCTTGGCCCGCCACTTCGTTGCTGAGGGCGCTCTACCTCCCAAGGCCTTCATCGACGCCCTTCGCGTGGCAACCGCAGCCGTTCATGGCATGGACTTCTTGCTCACCTGGAACTGCACGCACATCGCCAACGCCCACATTCGTGGTAAACTTGAAAAGCTATGTCGCTCCCGCAATCTGCAGCCTCCGACGATCTGCACGCCAGAGGAACTGACCAGCTGAGCCCCGCTGCCGACCCGGTGGTTGAAGAGGTTCGGGCTATCCGAGACGCATACGCCCGCTCGCTGGGGTATGATCCGGACGCAATCGTCGCCGACCTCCAAGCTCGCCAGGCTGAGCATTCTCAGCAACTAGTTGAGCTAGCACCAAAACCTCTCGACGACTGACAGCTCGCGCACAAAGGCTAGCCGAGATGTCCTCGCTCATCCAAAGACTTGCCGACTCGATGGTGCTGAGCTCGCTCCTCGACATCCTGAAGGCCGAACTTGGATCCTACGAGCTGCTCGCCCACTGGCAGCAGGGCGAATTCCACCACGACATCGTTCTCAGGGTCCCTCAGGTCGGCCTTCCCGGTCCCATCCTCGTCGTCGCCACCAACTGCAATGGTGGCGTGAAAGAGGTAATTTGCCTGCAGGAGCCACCAGAACGCTACGGACTGTGGCGTCTGCGCTGCCCTGACAACGCTGAATTCGTTGGCAAGATCCCTACCTTTCTCGACCGCCAAGTCACAGAGCACTGGTTCGAACCCTGTGAGCTTCTCGTCACCAACGCACGCAGTGAACTGCGAGAGCAGTTCCGTGAACGACAGCTCGGAGGCGGCTGGAAGCACAAGAGTTAACCCGAGCTCGAACTCGTTCGGGCTGACGAAGCCATTGTGGCGGCGCTTGGGGTTGTAATAATTCTCGATGTAGTCGCTCACCGCGTCGTAGGCCTCGGTGCGTGTGACGAAGAGGCAGCCGTGGACGAGCTCCTTCTTGAGCGTTCCGAAGAAGCTCTCAGCGACGGCGTTGTCCCAGCAGCAGCCGGCTTCGCTCATGCTGCAGGCGAAGCCGCAGTGCTCGAGCAGAGCTTGGTAGTCGCCGCTGGCGTACTGGCAACCGCGGTCGGTGTGGTGGATGAGTCCTGGCTCCGGGCAACGTCGCAGAACCGCCTGGTTCAGCGCAGCGATGGCCAGCTCGCGATTGAGTGATTTGCGCAGTGCCCACCCGACGACGCGCCTCGAGTAGAGGTCGATGATCACGGCGAGGTAGGCCCAGCCTTCGAGCGTCCAGAGGTACGTTATGTCGCCCACCCAGACTTGGTTCGGAGCGTCCGCGGTGAAGTCTTGTTTGAGCAGGTTCGGCGCGATGGGGTGCTTGTGCCCCGAGTCCGTCGTTCGCTTGAAACGCTTCCGTGGCCGGGCTTTCAGCCCATTCTGGCGCATGAGACGGGCGACTCGCTTCCGGCTCACTGTCTCGCCATCAGCCGCCAGCTCGGCGTGAATCCGAGGGCTGCCGTAGCGCTCCTTGTGCTCCCCGTGAATGGCTCGAATCTTGATCGTGAGCTCTTCGTCTCGACGAGCTCTTTCGGACGGGCCGCGCTCAGCCCAGGAGTAGTACCCGCTGCGCGAAACCTGCAGCACCGAACACAGCACATGAACCGGGAAGTCGGCCTTCTCCTCGTGGATGAACTCGAAGCGCTTCACGAGTTCTCCTTCGCGAAGAAGGCCGCCGCTTTTTTTAGGATGTCCCTCTCCATTCGAAGAGTCTTCGTCTCTTCACGGAGCCTGCGCAACTCCTCTCTCTCGGCCGTAGACAGCGCTCCGGGCGACGCAGCCTCCGCCGCGGCCTTCACCCAACGCGAGATGGTCGGCTGGCCGACTCCAAGGTCTCGCGCCACTTGGGAC
>JBNKZR010000803.1:0-2182 GCA_050301735.1 Polyangiaceae bacterium
TGCGATGGCTGGTCTCTTGACGTGCTTATCGTGGACTTCGGACGACTCTACTCGACGATGGTCGGCGCGGCCCCGCTGCCGAAAGTCGGAGATCACCAGGCGTGGAACACCTACCTTGAGCACCTCAAGAAACTGCTCGACGCCGACCTCGCTCTCTCGATCAACGGCAAGCTCACCGCCTCGACCAAGGGACACCCCGCGGCAGATCTACGTTCGGCGCGCGAAGAGGTTGTTTTTCAAGAAGATCACGAACACCTCTTTGCTTTGGAGACCTTCCATCTCCGGAGTCTCCGTCTACTCAAGCGCTTTGGCGCGTGTTTCGCCGCTTAGTCTTGGACGCGCAAGGGCGGCAGTGGGTGGACTGTCTGCCGTGGAAGCTGCGCTCTCTGCCCAGCTCTATCATTGCCGAGGACGGACCGAGCGTCCACTCTGGCGTGCTCTCACAACTTGCTTGAGCACGCCGCAAGGTCGCACAAATTACCGGTGGGGTCGCCCAATCAACTATTGGTGGTTCAAACATCAACCTGTTATACGAGGTGCAAGCGCGCCTCAGCGCTCAGCGCGGCACTGGGGTGCTTCCGTTTTTCTCCAGCCCAAAATTCACATGGTCCATAGAACACTCATCAGCCTGGCCAGCGCCTGCTCCGTCTTTTCGATCCCCGCCCTGGTCCTGGCGGCTAACATTCAAGTCACGACCACGTCCGGAGTCGTCAACACAAGTGATGGCCTGTGCAGTCTTGCCGAGGCTGTCACCAGCGCCAATACCCAGAGCAACTACGGGGGGTGCGTGCGTCAGAGTACGTCGTCGTCAACTGAGTCGATCACGCTTGGCGCGGGAGTCTACACGACGAGTGCGGCACTGACCGCGACTCGTACCATGACGGTGCAGGGAATGGGGTCGGGGAGCACTACACTCCGCTTCTCGGGTGACCGTGGTTTGGTCGCCAATCCTTCGAACTCGACGCAGCAGTTGTTCTTGTCCGGACTGCGCGTGACCCCCAGCCACAGCGGCTTCTCTATCTGCGTGCTCGCCCAATCGGGGAGAGTCGCTCTGTGGGACGCCGACCTCGACGGTTGCTCGGCTGGATTGCTGGCGTACTCGGGCACGGAGACCCGCTCTTGGTACTCCAAGTTTCGCAATGGAGGGTTTGGGGCGCTGGTCAGCAGCGGTGATGCCTGGCTCAGCTACAGCGAATTCACGGGCAACCGGGATGCCGGCCTGTACGTGTCGGGGACCTCGAGCGAAGCCCTGATTTATGGCGGACTCGTTTCTGACAATGAGCACTCGGGCCTGGTCGTGACCTACGGAGCCATCGCGACTCTTTTGAGTGTCGATGTCGAGAACAATCGCGACGGAGGAGCCGGAGGCGGGGGACTTCGTGTCCAGCACGGTGCGCAGGTCGAAATCCATGACTCGACCATCGCTTCCAACACGAGCACGTTTGGGGGCGGCGGCCTCTACAGTTCGTATAGCAACGTCGAGATCTTCGACTCGCTCATCGAATCGAACGTCTGCTCGGGCAGCGCCTGCGACGGAGGAGGGATACTCTGCGAGGGAGCAGGTGCCCCGACCGGCGATGTGGCAGTCAGCCCAGGCGTCATGTTGACCGACTCCAACGTGACCGACAATGTGACCTTTGGGCGTGGGGGTGGTGTCGCGGTGACGGTGCAGACCGGCACGAACATGACGCTGTTTCGCTCGAGTCTCGCGCACAACGCGGCCAGTAGCCACGGCGGAGGGTTGTACAGTACTGGTCAAGAAGATGTGATCGCCTCGACCATCAGTGGCAACTATTCAGGTGGCAGGGGAGGTGGCATGTACCACGAGGGTGCTGGGGAACTGCACGTCTACGAGAGCACCATCGCCCACAATCACGGCAGCGAGGGGGGCGGGCTGTACGTGCACAGCGCCGGCAATCCGTCCCAGTTGAGCAACATCTTTGCCAACAACACGGCCTACAGCGGCAACCACGACCTGCGCGTGCCACCGGGACCAGGGATCTCGTGGGGCGCTCGCATGGTCGTGACGGACACGAATCAGCTGAACACCAGCCAGTTCGGAACCCTCTACCACGATGATCCGTTGCTCAGTCCGCTGACGATGGTGGGTGGGCACCTGGTGCACTTGCTGGGAGCCGGCAGCAGTGCGCTCAATCGAGGGTTAGACCATTCCTACGCGCCG
>JBNKZR010000804.1:0-2168 GCA_050301735.1 Polyangiaceae bacterium
TCTGGCTCAGTCGCCGCCTCGACCCAGCGCATGGGGCCGCCACGGTGGGGACAGATCTCCACGTCAGCGCGAAGCACGTGCCGAAGCAGCCATCCCCACCTCGAGCGAGCAATCGGTACACCACTGGCCGCCGCCTGTTAGCAAGCGAAGAGGCCAGGCTGCTCCAGTACCGGGAGCCTGAAGTTCCTTCCGGGTTTCTGCAGGCCCTCATTCGCAGGCGAAGGGCCTGAAGAAACCAGGAAACGGCCCGCTATGGCGCTCGGACTTCCCTTGCTTGTTGGTACCGAAACCCGGAAGGAACTTCCGGCTCCCGGTACTAGCCTCGAGTTGGGCGGTTTTTTGAGAGCAGCTGAACCATCCTCGCGCTGGCGCGCTGCGGGTGGTCCAGCTGATAGAAGGGGTGCCGTGGCTGCGACGACGATCGCACGGCCGACCACGGTTCTCGGCGAGTGATGGGAGCGCGCGGGCAGGTCCCCGCACGTCGTCTTCACGAATGAAGAGACATGCGGGGTATCCATCGTGGCCGCCTTCTGCGAAGGAGTAGTTGCAACACCAACTCACCGCAGGAGTTCAGCGTGACGGACCTCGCCATCGTATCTTCGTTCACCCACCTACTGCAAGCGTTCTCCGCTTGCTTCACTGCGCCATCGTTTGCGTCCTTCGAAATGCTCATGAGTGGGTGGGTGCTCAACGTTGGACGACATACCGTCACCGGGACGGTACGCGCTGCGGGAGCGCTCAGAGCGAAGCACATCTGCTCGTTCCACCGATTCTTTTCGCGAGGGCGGTGGAACACTGACGAGGTTGGGCTGACATTGGCTCGGTTGGTCATTGAGCTGGCGTTTGCGTCGGACGCCCCCATTCGGTTGATCGTAGATGACACCTTGGGGCGTCACACCGGCAAGCACATCGCAGGTGCTTCCATGCATCGTGACCCGTTGTTGTCGACGGCAAGACGAGTGATGTTCCACTGGGGGCACGTCTGGGTGGTGCTTGCCATCGAAGTTGAGCTGTTCGAGCGCCGCTGGGCGCTGCCGGTGCTGTGTCGGCTGCATCGCAGCAAGAAGAGGTGCACCGCAGAAAAACGGCAGCATTACAAGACCACTGAGCATGCACGAGAGCTCGTCAAGTTGCTCACGGACAGGTACCCCAACAGGAGCTTTCTGCTTCTTGGCGACGCCGCCTACACGAACAGCTCGCTCATCAAGGACCGTCCTGCCAATGTTATGCTCATCGGCCGAGGTCGCCTGGATGCAGTGTTGTACATGCCTCCCCCAAAGCGCCGGACTGGGCAAATGGGGCGGCCTCGAGTCCGTGGCAAGCAGTTACCCTCACCCGCGAACCAAGCCCAGTCGAAGAATGCTCCCTGGAAGCAAGTTCGCGTTGAAGTCTACGGCAAGGTTGCAACAGTGAAAGTGTTGGTCATCGACGCTCTCTGGTATCGAGCTGCTGGTAGCGAGATGGTGCGGCTCGTGGTGGTTCGCGGCTTCCCGGGTCATGAGAAGGATGACGTCTTCGTCTGTACCGATACCAAGATGTCGGCCCGAAAGATCATCGAGTTGTACTCTTGCCGTTGGTCGCTTGAGGTCACCTTCGGTCAGATCAAGGGAAAGCTCGGCCTGGAAGACCCACAGAACCGCACCGAGCATGCCGTCGAACGAACCGCGCCGATGGCCTTGTTCGCCTACAGTCTCATCGTGCTCTGGTACGCTCGAGTCGGCTCTCGCACCCGTTTCGCCAAGCAACCCATCATGCCGTGGTACGTCAGCAAGCCCACCGTTACCTTCTCCGATATGCTGGCTACGATTCGCCGCGCTTCCTGGAGTCAGGGACTTCTTGATCCGCACGCAAACGCAGCCGACTTGCGAAAAAGAATTCGACCGCTGGTGGACTATGTCAGCAGTGCGGCATGACCTCGAGCGCGGACGGCGCGTCTGACCGGGCGAGGGACATCTGGAGCGCGAAGCGCGGAGGGTGTCCCTCGCCCTCGAAACGGCCCTCCAGAACTGCCCAACTCGAGACTAGATCCCCTCGACGTTCGGCATCGCGGTGGGCACGTCGACGTCTTCTTCGTTGGGATCCAGGTCGTCCACGACGGGCTCGGTGGCGTCGACGGGGGGCAGTTCCAGATCCACGAAGGGAGTGGGGCATTCGGAGACGTCACCTTC
>JBNKZR010000805.1:0-2166 GCA_050301735.1 Polyangiaceae bacterium
CGATGCCAGACCCTGTATCCATAACCCGCACATCGACCCATCGATCCTGCGCCATAGAGACCACAACGCTCAACGTACCACCGTCAGGCAGCATGAACACGCCGCCATCACCAACTCCAACTAGTGGCGGTCTCGGTGCGCCGGCGTCGCCGGGCTCGTCGATGTTGGCCGGCGGACAGCCGTCGTTGGAAGGGAGCCCCGGTTCGTCCGGGCACAGGTCATCGCAGTTGGCAACTTCATCGTGGTCCATGTCGGAATCGGGGCTGCCGCAGCCACAGGTGCCAGGATCGAGCTTGGAGGGGTCGTCGGGACAGTCATCGAGGCAGTCCGCGGAGCCATCCCCGTCTGTATCGACGTCGGGGACGCCGCAGCCACAGACACCGGGATTCCGCTTTTGTGTGTCTTCGGGGCAGGCCTCTTGGCAGTCGAGGGCTCCGTCACCGTCGGAGTCCTCGTCGCGCATGTTGCAACCGCACGCCCCCGGATCGGTCTTGTTACGGTCGTTGGGGCAGACGTCTTCGCAGTCGGCAGTGCCGTCACCGTCCCCGTCGCTGTCGGCCATACCACAGCCACAAGTCCCTGGTGCAGCTTTGCTGGGATCCAGCGGGCACTGGTCGTTGCAATCCATCCGACCGTCGCCGTCCGTGTCTTCGTCTGCGACGCGACAGCCGCAGGCTCCAGGCGAGGTCTTGAACGGTGCGTCTGGGCATTGGTCGAGGCAATCGGGTGTGCCGTCTGCGTCGCGGTCAGTATCCGACACTCCACAGCCGCACTCTCCGGGGGTGAGCTTGCTGGCGTCGAAAGGACAGGCGTCGTTGCAGTCAGGTGTCGCGTCGCCGTCTCGGTCGATGTCCGTGACGCCGCAACCGCACACCTGGGGAGCGACCTTCAAACGGTCGCTGGGGCAGGCGTCGATACAGTCGGGGGTACCGTCATCGTCGCTGTCTAGGTCGCTGGTGCCGCAGCCGCAGGTGCCCGGTTCGACTTTGGACGCGTCCAAGGCGCACGCATCGACACAGTCTGCCGTTCCGTCGCCGTCGCTGTCCGAGTCCGCTACTCCACAGCCGCACACGCCCGGTTTGGTCTTGTTTGGGTCCTCGTCGCAGTCGTCGAGGCAGTCTGCGGTGCCGTCGTCGTCCGTATCTTCGTCCGTGAGTCCACAGCCACAGACGCCGAGCTGGGTCTTGTTGGCGTCGCGTGGGCACTGATCGATGCAATCGGGCGACCCGTCGCCGTCGGTGTCCGTGTCGGGGACGCCACAACCACACACGCCCTCCGTCGTCTTGTTGCGATCTGTCGGACACGATTCGGCACAATCCTTGGTGCCATCGCCATCGCTGTCGTCGTCAGGAACCCCGCACCCGCACACCCCTGGGTCGGTCTTGCGCGGATCGTTGGGACATTCGTCGAGGACGAACCACTTGCAGTTGGACGTGCAACCCTGCGGTCCGTCGACGGCGATGCCGTTTTGGGCACCCAGATCACATTCCTCGCCGTCGTCGACGATGCCATTGCCACACTCGACGTCGCGCCAGCCGATGTCCTCGAGGAACTCGAGAGCCAGATCGATGTCGTTGTTCAGGACGTCGAGGCCACTGCTGGTGAAGGGTTCCATCAAGAGATCAGGGCTGGTGCTCTCTTCGAAGTGAGACACGGAGCTGCCGTCCGAGAACGTCGCGGGGGTGTACATGTAAACATGTCCGTCTGCGTCCAACGGAGCCGTCACCAAACCCGCTGCGGCTGCGGTCGTCTTCGGTCCCGCCCACACGAGCAGGCCGTTGGTCGACGAGGTTGCACGTTCCTCGGCGGTCATCTCCCACCAGTACTTCTGGGTGGCCCCGTCGAAGGCGTATGCGAAGTAGGGGCTGATGTCGTCGGGGACCAGGTCGGAAATCACCCCGTTTTCGTCAGCGAGGGATGTGAATCCGAGTCCGTGGGTCAGCTCGTGCATCACCGTATCGACGAAAGGTACGGTGCCTTCGGGCGCGGCGTTATCCAGACCCAGGTACCATTCCGCGCCGACCATGCAATCGCTCTGACCCAGGTCCGGGTTGAAGACGGCGGAGATGTCTTCGTCGAACGTCTTCGTGCCGGTCAGGCGATGTAGCAGAGCGGAAGGGTACCACGTCGGCATGTCCGGGTGGTCGGCGACCTGCTTGTCGGTGC
>JBNKZR010000806.1:0-2162 GCA_050301735.1 Polyangiaceae bacterium
GTCGAATATCGTGACGGTGTTCGGGTGCGTCAGGCGTGCCGTCAGCTGTACCTCGCGCTCGAAACGCAAGATGTTCTTCGGGCCCGCCCGTTCGTTTGGCAACAACTTGATCGCGGTGGGTCGCCGCAGCAACGCATGGTGCGCCCTGTAGACCGTGCCCATACCGCCTTCGCCGATCTTCTCGGCGAGCGTGTACTGACCAAACTGCATGGCATCGCGTACCTGAGCCTGCAATGCGTAGATGCTGCGCGATGCGATAGTTGCCAAAGCAACACCGGCCGCCAGCCAAATCAGCGCGCCAACGGACTGCTGTCCTGCGTTCTGCCCCAGGGAGCCGACTGGATGCTGCAAATGCAGCACGTGCGCCCCAACCCAGGTAGGAAGTGCTCCAGCAACGCTCGCCAGCAGAGTATGACGAGCCGTGCTGGGTACTACGATCGCACGACCGAGCAGCACGAAAAGCGTGGCTGTGATCATCGGCATCGAACTGGCGGCGGTAACCTCAGCTCCCTGCAGAGCCGGGTGGGCCGCCTGGGGACTGTCTACACCCATCACACCGTGTGCAGTCGAGATCATGACCATGGCGCCCGCGTCCATGGCCGCGAGCCAGGCAACGGACAAGCGAACGCGGCGGCAGACGACCACCAGAGCCAGAAGCACCAGGAGCAACGCGTAGTGAGTCTGGTTGGCGCTCAAGGTCACCACTCTCGACACTGGCGCTCCCCCTAGCGTTGCCAACAAATTCGCAAGCAGGTCGAAGCATGCCCCCACCACCAAAACCACTGTGAAGAAGAGTGCCAGCCGCTGCTGCAGAAACGCCCTTCCTTCCGCCGTGTTTCGCGCTACCACGATGGCCGATCGCACTGAATCCCCGGGCCGGCGGGAGCCCGAGTCCGTCGCCGTCATGGTCGTCTCGATCGTTGAGGCGCGCTGGTTATCTGCATGTCACGGCGCCCTCCAGTTGCGCCGGCACTCTCGTCCAATCAGGAGACCACGTCAAGCACGCTCAGGGGGGCTCCAGCCAGGCCGCGCCTCGCGTTGCCCCCAACGGCCACGACTCCTACTTCGAAGCTGCTGTTCGGGTGGCGGCTGTCAGGTTCGACCGCCCCGCCGGCGACGGGGGACCTTTGCCACGGGCTGCTAGAGCAGTTGGCACCAAGGCGGCCAGCTCTTGCCTTAGCAAAGGGCGGGCTTCGTCGGGTCCTTCGAGGTGAAGCCAGACGACTTGCTTGCCTCTGGGGATCGCGACGCTGTGGTCCAGAAACGAGCAGCAGGCGCTCTCCTGTGTCAGAAACTCTCCGAGCTCGCGGATTAGTTCCGGTTGCCAAGGAAAGCGGAGGGAGTAGCCGCCCGCTCGTTCCCGCACTTCTTGAACCTGCGAGAACAGACCCGACTTGTAGATCTCTGCTCGTCGGACTTGTTCATCCCGCGGAAGGTTGCAAGCAATCGGGATAGGTTGAGTTGTGTGCATTGACGTCTCCTTTTGGATGGAGACAGTCAACTTTGGGTCAAGACACAATCTTCGATCATGTCGGAGTACAGCATCGGGCAGGTGGCGACGGCGGCGAAAATTGCGCCTTCCGCGCTTCGCTACTACGAGAAGGTGGGATTCATTCCTGGGCCAAAGCGGCGTGGTGGGCAGCGGCGCTACAGCCGAGACGTGTTTGCTCGGCTGACGGCCTCCAACACGCGAGCACGACTCTTGGAGACTCGGAGACCGAGCTTCAAGAGTCGGTAGATGATTCTCGCCAAGGATGATCACGTGATCGAGACACTCGCTCCCGAGAAGTCGGAGCTTTTGGCGCCCAAAAGCTCCTCCAGTAGAGAAGCGAGCCGTAACAGACGACGCCCTGAGGGGTGGCGGCCAGCTCGTTGTTGTCCGGCGACCGCTTGAACGTCCACTTCGTCAACCACGAGTATGATCAGGGCTTCATCGAGCAGACGGAGCTGGCGCTGTCCATCGCTTCTGCAACGGCCCCGACGGCGATCACGGTGCTGCCCCCAGACTTCGACGCCGTGGAGCTGGAGTTCGAATACGACGGTGAAGCGCTCAGCGTGGTGCTGCCCAGTGTGCTCTCATACGTGGCGATCGTGCTCGCGTATTGATGCTCCCGGTCGCGAGTCTGCCCAACCGGGCATTTCGTCCTTGCGCTGCGCGCTAG
>JBNKZR010000807.1:0-2152 GCA_050301735.1 Polyangiaceae bacterium
GTGATCGAGAGCTCTCACGACTTGGATGTACCCCTTCTCCTGGCCGCGGATGGTCACGACTCTTTGGTTCGCCAACAGCTTCGCATCGGCTTCGACGCCGTACGTCCCCCTGAACACTTCGCGGTGTTCGAGTTCGAAGCGAGCGGTGAGCTCCCGCACGAGGAATGCGTCACGCTGGGACCCACGACGACGGACGTGCTCTGGCCCATGGGCAACAATCGCTACCGCTGGAGCTTCTCGCTCGAAGAGGCAAGCACCTCTTGGGAAACACGCACCAAGGACCGGCTGGTGATGTCGATTGGGAACCAACGCTTCCCACACCTGGAGCAATCCTACATGGATCGCCTGATCACCGAGCGGGCGCCCTGGTTCGATGGGCGCATCGAGCACGTGGATTGGCGCATCGAAGTGCGCTTCGAGCATCGTCTGGCGAGCGCCTTCGGAGCCGGGCGCGTCTGGTTGGCGGGGGATGCGGCCCACATGGCCGGTCCCGTGGGTATTCACAGCATGAACGTCGGCCTGCGGGAAGCGCACGGGTTGGTCGGCTTGTTTGCGGATCTGCTCGGTGCTGGAGGATCCGAGCAGTCGCTGGCGAGCTTCGACGCAGAATGGCGCGCCGAGTGGCAAATGCTTCTCGGCATGGGCCGACGCCCCACGTCAGCTCCAGATGCCAATCCCTGGGTCGCTCAGAATGCTGACCGCTTGGTGGCGTGCATCCCTGCTTCAGGTCCGGAGCTCGAGGCACTGGCGCAGCAACTCGGCCTGCGCCTGGCGCCTCGCGAAGCTAGCGCTGGTTAGCGCGATTGCACCGTCGCCGAGCGGGGGAACCCCAGACATCGGCGTCGTAACTTCCCAGACGCAGACACGGACTCCTGCGGAGGCATGCCGCACTGAAGAACTGGGTCCTGCGCAAGCACGCAACGAGGCGCTAGCTCACTTGCATGACTCCAGATCGTCGTTGGCCAGCGCTGGTTCGTCCACCTCGACGTTGTCGTACTCGCGTGAGTCCTCGACTTCGCCGATGGTGAGGTTCTTGTAGTTGCTGTTGAAGATGAGGTTGTGATGGACTTCGACACCGCGGATGAGCTCGCCGTTCTCCGACTGGAGCTCGATGCCGTGGTCTGTACGCCCAACGATGTTGTAGGCGATTTCCAGATCCGCTCCGCCGTCGACGTAGATTCCATCCGAGGATTCGTCCCCCTCCGGGTACGTACAGTTGCCACGGGAGCAATAAGGCCAGTAGTTGGAGGCATCCAGCACCACGTTATCGATCACCCAGCCATCACTCGTCGTTTCATTCGCATTGACTTCGTACCCGATGATGTCAATCGCGATGTTGTTCACGTCGTGTACGTAGTTGCTGGCGACGCAGAAGTTGGACACGTTGCCGTTGACGACGAGCACCTCGCTGTTGCCGACGTAGAGGTCATGCAGTTCGTTGCCTGCGATGAGGAGATCCGTGATGGCCGTTCCTTCGGCGTAGGCGATGATTCCGTGTCCGTTGTAGTAGCAGGAGTTCTCTTCTAGCTCGGGTGGCCCGATGTCGAAAACGACGTTATTTCGAACCTCGACGAAGCGCAGATCGTCGTCTTCGTTTTCGATGCGAATGCCCACCGTATCCTCGTCGAGGGATCGCCGCTGGTGGTGGGCAACTTCGAAGCCCTGAAAGACGAAATAGCTGGCGCTGATGTAGACGACGTCAGTCACATCCTCTCGCCCCTCGATCAAAGGAGGAGCACCACTGTCCGCGGCGGCAAACACCACGAACCCACCCGGTTGTCCGCCGCGGAAGAACTCGACGGGAGCGTAGCTACCGCTGTCGTCGACCAACACGGTGGTATCGGGCTCCACTTCGTCGGCCGCGTGCTGGAGCGTTTTCCAGGGGTTTGCAGCGCTGCCGTCACCGTCATCATCGCCATCGGCTGCGGAGACGTAGCGGGTATTGGTCGTCTTACGGGAAGTCGCGACACCATTTTGACCTGTTCGCGCCAGGGCCAGCGCGACGATGGCCTGGTCATCCAGTTCCACATCAGTGGGTTCCATTCGACTGTCCGCCGCCGCACAATCTGTCACGGGGTCAGTGTGGGGCTTCCCGCCGTCCGCCATTCCGGGCGGGTCCGTCTCGCTAGTATCGGTGTCGTCCGTATCCGTA
>JBNKZR010000808.1:0-2143 GCA_050301735.1 Polyangiaceae bacterium
CTGAGCGACGGCCAGCACCGCGATGAAGGAGACGACGGGCGTATTCGACCCGGCCAGTGACGCCACCACGACCGCCCCCCCCATGGCAACGATGGCCACTGCGGTTCTGAGCATGAGTACCGTCGCGAATGCAGTGCCAGCTCGCTCCGGACTGGTGACGAAGTTGCGCACGAGCACCGAGTCCGCGCCCACTTGGAACAAGGACGAGAACAGCGCCACCCACGCGAGCGCGAACGCCAAAGTGCCGTAGTCGTCAGGCCCGAGATGTCGCGCAACCCACGCACCCACGAGGAAGGCGACCGCGATCTGCAGCAAGCGACTGGCGCCGAGCCAGCCCATGTTGGCTACCGCAGCGCGCAGCTCCGCCGCTGACGAAGGCCTGGCATTGCTCACAGAGTTCGCCTTCCCTGCGACGAACAACGACAAAACGTTACCACTGGACCCAACTTTGCCCCGCGAGCGGGCCCCGTGGTACGCCAGGTTCGATGCTCCGAGAGATCGCCGTCATCGTGGCCGCCATCCAGTTCTCCGAGCCCAGCGTGACTAACGAGGATGCTCTGGTCATTGCCGAGGCGCTCCAGGAAGAGGCGGTAGAGCACGACTTCGATCCTCTGACTGGCGTGTCCATCATCGTTCACGAGAGTCGTTTCAACGCCAAAGCCGTCAGCAAGAACGGCGAGGACTACGGCCTCGCCCAGATCAGAGCTCGCTACATCGGAGATTGCAAGAAAGACGCGGATCCGCTCCGCGCGCCGAGCAAAGCCTGTCGCAGAGTCAAGCGACGGCTGCTGGATCCGAAAGAGAACATCCGCGTGATGGCGGAGCTGATCACCCAGAACCGCAAGTTCTGTCGCAAGAAGGTCGGCAACGCAAACTTTGCACGCTGGCTGGCCAGCTACCAAGGGCGCAATTTCGTCAAGCGCAAACGCTGGTGTGTACCCGGCAAGGGAACCTACCTCGTGATCAATCATCGGCAGCAGCTATTGAAGGAGCTGCGCAAGCGACGCCTCCTGCGTAAGTAGACGCGAGTCGGCGTTGAACGAAAGTTCAGGGGGCGCACCCGCCCGCACCATTCGCCCTCGGGGGAATGAACAAAAGCTGGGATTGTGCTTCCACTTCGTGTGGAATAGCCAAGCAACAGCGCGGAAACAGTGTGAGGACTGGTGCACGCAGGTCGGCAACGCCCCCTTCCTCGTGACGTGCACAGCAGCCAGCGAGTGACGTAGAGATCGAGTGACGTAGAGATGCTGAGCGACCAAGAGAAACAAGCCGTGAAGTCGAGTTGGCGATTGGTGGTCCCCATCGCCGAAACAGCCGCCGACCTTTTCTACAAGCGTCTGTTCGAACTCAAGCCCGAATACGAAGTGCTGTTCCCCGACGACATGGCGGCTCAAAAACGCAAGCTGCTGCGCATGCTCGCGTTCGTGGTCAGAGCCATCGACTGGGCGGAGGACAGCTGGCGTGACGACGTGCCTGCGAACGAGGACCTGATGCTCGTCATCCTGGCCATGGGCAGACGCCACTCCGAGCTCTACAAGATCCCCGACGAATCGTACGCGGTCGTCGGCGAAGCCCTGCTGTGGACGTTGGACAAAGGCTTGGCAGACGCGTTCACCGACGACGTCAAAGGAGCCTGGACCCAACTCTACACCCTGCTGGCCCAGACGATGCGTATGGGCTCGACGATGGTGGCTCGGGATGATTCCTGGACCGATCCCGCATCGTCTCAGCAACAAGGGGAAGCTGCCCTGGTGAGCCAGTCGGCGGCAGTCGGAGTCGACGACTCCAGCATCGGCATCGGGGAGGACGTACAGTGAGAGTTGGCGTGATGCAGGGCAGTCTGCAGGACTTCGACTTGGCGGCGGTGCTGCAAGTCGTCGGCCTGGGACGACAGTACACGGGCGTCGAGGTGCACTTGGAGAACGGCCAGCGCGGCGTCGTGTACGTCAAGAGCGGCAAGGTCGTGCGCGTCGAGGCAGACGAATTGTCCGGAGCCGCGGCGCTCTCCAAGCTCTTCGGAATCTCCAAAGGAGACTTCTACGTCTTCCGCTCGGAGACGCCCGAGGCGTTGCCGGAGCCGGTGGGTTCGCTGAGTCGCCTACTGATCGAAGCACGCTCGGGCGCGACTCAGAGCGAACCGACG
>JBNKZR010000809.1:0-2143 GCA_050301735.1 Polyangiaceae bacterium
ACAGGGCTTTGCCCTGATAGTCGCGAACGAACGCCGTCATGCGGATGTAGTACGTCGACCAATCGATCGGGTTGCCGACGAAGATACCAACCACTCGATTATCGTGCTCAAAGGTAAACACATCACAAGCGCGGTCGAGGTAGCGCTCACGGGCTTCGTCGCTATCGCCCGTCCAGAAGTGCGACTCGTCATTGGCGCCAAAGAGGCTACTGCGGTGCTCGCCGAAGAACTCGAACACCTCGCGCGCCGTGGCGACGTTCACGGTCACACCGTCCGAGCTGACTTCCAAGGGGAAGTGCTCGGTGAAGTCGAGGTCCCACAATCTTTCGCTTAGGCGCTCACCACCTCGCGGTGCGATGCCGGGGAGGGCCCCGGAAGGTGGGGGTTGCGATCTGAGCCATTGCATCCCCATTCCAGTTGATCGTGACACACTGACCCAAACGCGCAATGAGCGGCACTCGTTAATGATACATGAGTCGATTCTACTCGAATGGCGGCAAAACAGCCTCAATGAGGCCGTTCCGAAACACTGAGTACCGCGAAGGAGCGATTCACCACACGCATGTACCAACGTGCAAATTCGTCGTACCTGTTTGAATACGGATCGCAACGATCTGCACGCGCTGGTCAGATAGCACAGACCATTAGACGCACTAGGTATACACCATGGAGAAAGCGACACGTCTGGCGCCAGCACACACCACCTCCCACCGGGCACACTTGGGGGGAGTCAGCATACTGAGCCCCCGAGTGTATGCTTGCTTGCGCACGAGGAAGCGCAACCGCCGCATACGTTGCGGTGGGAACACGACTCCCCAGTCTCGGAACTCAGCGCAACCAGCTGGGAGGCGCAGGTTCAGTCGTCATCCGCCGCTCGGACTCGACGGCCTCATCCCACAAATCGGACGGCACACCATCGGGCAGCGTGGGCATCGGCTCGCGAAAGCTGGGGAGGTCCACGATACGAGAAGGCGGGGGCGCCTTTTCCGTGTCTCGGGCTCGTTCTTTGTCGTCCATCTCTGCCTCCGTGGGTGAGACTACCCACTCGGGAAAGCTGGGGTCAACCAGCAGCCCACCCAATGAACGGTGGGTGCGATGCCCGCCAGGGCGGAAAACGCCTTGCCGCAGGCAGAACATGCGGATATTGCACGCGAGCAAGCCATGGACTCGAGCCTCGATCCCAAAAACTGTGGAACTTTACTCATCTCGTGCCCGGATCGGCGGGGCATCGTCGCCTCGTTGGCCCAAGTCCTGCACGGACACGGTGCGAACATCCTGTCGGCAGATCAGCATCGGGACTCCAGCGCGGGACAATTTTTTCAAAGAATTCAGTTCGATACGTCGGAACTCTTGACGGACCAGGTGAGCCTGGAAAACGCCATCGCCGAGGTCGCCGAGCGCATGGACATGAAGGTGCAGCTCTCCTACGACGACCGCAAACCAAAGCTCTGCATCTTCGTCTCCAAGTACGACCACTGCTTGTACGATCTGCTGTGGCGCCACCAAAGTGGCGAGCTCGCGTGCGAGATACCGTTAATCATCAGCAATCACGAAACGCTGCGCCCCATCGCCGAGCAGTTTGGCATCGAGTATCGCTGTTTCCCGATCACCAAAGAGACGAAGGCCGAACAAGAGCACAAAGAGCTCGAGCTGCTGTCCGAGATCGGAGTGGACTTGGTGGTGATGGCTCGCTACATGCAAATCCTCAGCGCCGAGTTCACGCGCCACTTCCCGAATCGGGTGATCAACATCCACCATTCGTTCCTACCGGCGTTCATCGGGGGCAAGCCCTACCATCAGGCCCACGAGCGCGGCGTGAAGCTGATCGGTGCCACCGCCCACTACGCGACGGCGAGCCTGGATGAGGGCCCGATCATCGAGCAAGACGTCATCCGCGCCTCGCACAAGGATTCGATCGCCGATCTGGTGAGGAAGGGACGCGACGTCGAACGCGCGGTATTGGGCCGAGCCGTGCGCTGGCACATCGAGCACCGCGTGCTCGTGTGGGGCAACAAGACCGTCGTCTTCGAGTGACGCGCGGCTCAATTGAGGCCAGTAGTGCTCTTCGTCGGCACCACACCCATGCGCATCAGAGCTTCGGCCAAAACGCGCGAACCGGTACGCGACCAGCGCTCGTAGAGGT
>JBNKZR010000810.1:0-2142 GCA_050301735.1 Polyangiaceae bacterium
CGACCGAGTTGCTGACGTGAAGTTCTCCGAGCGCTACCCAACGCACCAACGCGCTTGCAAATAGCGTATCGCCCGTCGCCTTTGGAAGCGCTCCGACCGTCGTTCATAGCGCCGGACCTCGGCGTTGAACCGTTGAACTCTTCAATGGCGTCTCTCAAGTAGTCTTGGCCGACACTGGGGTCGTCGGCATGCGACGGTACAGGTGCGGCGGAAGCCGTTGGCCACGCGGTCGACGCCGGCGCGGTCACAGGCAGTGACTAGGTCGCGGCGGAGGTTTACCCAGGGCGGAGGAGTCTGCCGTGCTCACCTTCGCCGTAGCGGACGACGTGCTCCACGAGCATGTGCTGTATCTTCGCTTTGGGGGGCGGCGCGTTTACGGGTTTGGTTTTGGTGCCGCGCCAGTAATCATCACCGGATGAGCTCGCAGCCAGGTTGGGTATTGGGGAGGGGCTCCACCGCCGCTACCGACCGCCTCGAGGTTGGAGAGTTCATCGCTCGCGGTGGAATTGGGGCAGTCTACCGCGGTTTTGACCGGGAAAAGGGCCAGCCCGTTGCGATCAAGCAGAAAACCGCGAAGCTCAGCGTTCTGTCCTCTTGGGGGCGAATCACGACGTGGGCTCGACCATCACCGAGATCAATCGGCCTTGGCGCGCCGGGGCGGTCGCGACGCGCCCACAATCCGCCAAACCATCATGCACGTGGCGCTGCAGGATACTCACCGCGCGTTGGATGAACGCTTGCTCTCGGCCCCGAAGGCGCATCACCACTTTCACCTTGTCGCCCCGAGACAGGAACCGGCGGGCGTGGCCCAGCTTCGTTTCCAGGTCATGGGAGTCCGTCTTCGGACGTAGCTGAATCGTCTTGACGGTGGATGTCTTCTGCTGGTTGCTCCGCTTCGAGCGTTCGTACTTGAACTTGCCGTAGTCCATGATCTTGCATACGGGTGGCCGCGCGTTGGGCGCCACCTCCACCAAGTCCAGGTTGGCTTGTTCGGCGTGTTTGCGACCTTCTTCGGGGGTCATCGTGCCGAGCACTTCGCCGTCAGATGCAATCACCTTCACTTTCGGGAATCGGATTCGCATGTTCACCCGATGCGCGGGTCGTTCTGGCCGGACGGGTCCTCGGCGTTTCATTCTTGGCATTCGCTGTCCTTTCTGTGGGGGTGGTTTCGGTTCCTCGACGATGAATGTCGATCCGCTGGGCCCGCTGCACTGGGCTCGCGGAACCCCACCGGTTCATTGAACAAACATGCAATTCGCGGACCGCACGCCACCATTGCCGACCGGACTTGCGACCAGGCTCGGTCGCCATTGTGAGCCGGCCCGAGTCGCGTCGCCGTGGCGGGTGCGTCCACGGCGGGTGCAGCTCTCAGTGTGGCGAATCGCCCCGGGTGAGGTGTTTTGACCTGTCGAATTGCTGACACGACGCGGTGCTCCGGCAGTGATGCTCGTCGTGCTCACAGCACTGTCGCTTGGGCCATGCGGTCGAGTCGGTCTTCAGCGTCAGCCGGCGCCTTCGTGTTTCCAGGGGCCAGGGCGAATGGCGCGGGCCGGCCGATCCCGAGATCCGCCAGGGACAAATGAAATCGATGCCGTTCCGATCTCAGACCGCGCTAAGTAAACACCGTCACCAGACCCGACAAGCGCAGCGGGCAGGAGGACGAACAGCCCCCAGCAGGCGGCGAATGCGAAGGGACGGGACCGCCAGCGGCGCTTCAATGCAGCGAAGATGTTGAGTACCATACACACGCTCCGCGTTCCCACGCACAATGTGCTCCCAGCTCCGAGCAGCCCCCAGCATCGGTCTCCTGGGAGCACGAAGGAGCTACCCCAGCATCGGGCAGATTGCGACAGAACCGAGCACTCTCGCTCCAGTGGCACCACGGCAAGGCCGAGCAACGTTCATCGGTTTCCTGCTCCGAACACTCGACCGCTAGACAATATGCGCCCCAAGCACACCCGTTGAGCTCGGCACAACTGGCCTGGTCCGAAGCCTTGACGCACAACGAGCTTGCGCCCAGGTCGCAATGCTCACCCGGTGGAGATTGCGGGGCGAGCCCGTGTTTGCTCAGGAGTCTGGCGATGGCTGGAGCGCCGAGCAGCAGAAGCCCCTCGTCAACGGGGTCCGCCGGACGTCTGGACC
>JBNKZR010000811.1:0-2134 GCA_050301735.1 Polyangiaceae bacterium
CGCGAGAGCCGTTCTTCCCGACCAGCCACAACCCGGGCGGCTCTCCGAATCCTGCACTGCCACTGAGTTCGAAGCAATCGAACGGAAAGTCCTCCAAACGTCGGCCGTCCCCGGTGCGACGAATGCTGCGCAAGACGTCCGCAGCTGAAGCTTCGTCGCGCGTGCTGGCAACGAAGAGTTGATAGCGGATGGCGCCATCGGCATAGTAACCCAACGCCGCTGGTCCTGCGCCTTCGAGACCAAAGGCGCGTCGATAGCTGACCCGAACGCCCCACGGTAGACGTTCTTCTGTCGGCAGCAGCTCCAGCGTTCGTGGCCACAGCACGTCTTGGGGCAAGCGCGCTCGCAGCGCCGAGGCAAACCGGGCCAGGATAGGGAGCCCTTCGGTACGCTCCGCCTCCGGGGTCTTCCACGGATCGGAGTAGTGCAACTCGAGCAGGTCCGAGCCAACGACGGCATAGGTCGAGGCGCCCGTCGCCACCGCGTGCTCGAGCCCAGGGACGCTCCGCACGTCCGGGGCATATGGGTCGACGGTGAGCAAGACGCGGTTCGTGAATGCGGCGAAGGCGCCATCCGGACTGACGAAGCGCGCCAAGTTGGCCTCAACGCTCGCCGGACCGCCTGAATCGTGCACGTAGCGCCTAGTCCAACTGCGCGACAATCCGAGCTTGGACAGCTCGGCACAGGTGTCGCGAAACGCCGGAACACAGGCAGCGGCGAACGCGTTCGTGGTGACGGCACTCGGCGCCTCACCCGGGCAGAAGTCCCCTACGGCGACGTCCAGTGGCTCGGACCCCTGGGTTGCCGCGCCACGACACGCGCCGGACCCAACCGTACTCGGCACCTCGGCGGGCGGCGGTGCGGGCCTGGAGGCGGTCTCGTCACAGCCCCACAGAAGGACCGCTGTACCGATCATCAAACACCAGCGCCGCACAGGCTCCGATCTACTCGCTGCTCCCACGTTTCGCGATGCCGCATGTGGAAGCCGGCTATGAAATCATTGCGAGCGCACGAAAACGTTACGAGGCAGCGCAGGCGGGTCACTGGGCGTGAGTGTGCGCCCAAGGCCTGCCTGTCGTGTCCTCTAGCACAACTTAGCTATCAGCTATCTGCATCGTTAACCACCATGATATCAGTGACTTAAATAGCAACCGGCGAGGACCGGACGGAACGGGAGGACGACCTGGCTCGCGCGCACGCTGCGCTGAACGGACGGCACGTCTCTTGCGATACCCCGCCCCAACGATGCCCAGCTGCACCATCAATCGACTGCTCCGACGCCGCGGGCCCCGCGCTCGCACGCGACGCGTCCGCAGTTCGCGCGGCTTCACTCTGGTGGAGTTGATGGTCGTGGTCATCATCGTGACCATCGTCACCGCCATGGCGATCCCGATGGTCACACGACAGATGCAGGATCGGCGGACCCACGAAGCAGCCCAACGTGTGGCGGCGCTCTACCGCAACGCTCGTATGCGCGCGATGGGACGCGGCAGTGCAATCATGGTGCGCTTCTCGCCCGGCACCCGCGGGGCCTTCACGGTGCTCGAGGCCCAGCGCGGCACCACGGATGCCCCAGTGGGCGTCAGCGACGACGATTGCGCGACCCTACCCATCTCCAGCTGCCTCACTCCCGACTGGAATGGCGCCGAAGGCGTCACCTATCGCCGCGTCACGGAACTCGATTTGGCGGCGCGCGGTGAGTACGACAACTTGAGCATCACGATGGAGGACCAATCGGGCACGGGTCTGTCCAACCTCGACGTCTGCTTCACGCCCATGGGTCGCACTTTCTTTCGCAGAGAAACGACGGCTGCCCTGACGCCGCTGACCAACACTCACGTGGCCGAGGTGTTTCGGGCCAAGGGCGGATCTCGCATCGGCCGCACGCGACGCATTCTGCTGCCACCCAACGGCGCGGCGAGGATTTCCCTGTGACGGTACGGGCGCGGGGCTACACCGTCGTCGAACTGCTCATGGCGTTGGCAGTGTTGGCGATCGGCGTCAGCGGCGTGATCGCGATGCAGAAGGTGACGGTCGCATCCAACGCTCACGCAAAGAACCTGGCAATCGCCACTCACATCGCCGAGTCGTGGTTGGACGAGCTGGCGGCAGACGCCGGTCAGTGGAACGACAC
>JBNKZR010000812.1:0-2132 GCA_050301735.1 Polyangiaceae bacterium
ATAGACGACGTAGGCTTCGACGCCTACGAGCTGCTCGAGTATCTCCTTCAAGCGTCGCGCGATGCCGCGTGGGGAGAGGGTGCTGTGCAGCGTGTTCGCCGCGACGTGCAGATTTGCGAAGTTGGCGAGTTCGGCTTCCAACTCGGTCAGATTCGGCGAATGTTCAGCTGCGGCACGTACTCGATCGATCTTGCCCAGCAACTCTTCTTTCTCGGACTCCAGTGCTTCGATCTTCAGAATCAGCTTCTTGATCGCGTCATCTGCCTCCAAGGTCGCGCGAAGGCGGGCGTTTTCGCCCTGCAACAAGAGCACTTGCTGCTGCAGCTGATCGTACGCTGACAAGAAATCACGCGTCAGTTGCGACCCTTTGGTCAGGTTGCGCAGCAGTTCGTCACGCTCTCTGCTCAAATCGGGAGGCGGGGCATCGCTGGCAGCCCGGTTGCTATTCGACTCGGTCGGCATCTTCGTTGTTCGTCCTCACCCTTGCTTACGACCTGATGACTATAACACGTAAGTGAGAGTGCCAAAGGTTCTGGCAGGTTGGCGCTCCATTGAGGAAGACATAGGTAGGACACCGCGGTACCTTTCGCGTCGCTGTTCCCCTGCCACGGCTGGTCGCTCAACGATGTCTCTGGCGCGGATGCACACACCCTCCCACGAGCGGACACCGATCGCGCGAGCGGATGACTGGTCGCGGCGCAAGACCGTCAATCAACCCCTGCGGCGGCTCGTGCGCTCGCTCACCGCGGGGGGGACTCCAGCTCACCGACACGGCACAACCCGAGCGATTGGGCTCGATAGCCTCGTCGATTCGGGAGCAGCTGCTCGGTGCCGAAGCCCGGGGTCGAACCGGGATGCCCGTGAAGGCGGCGGATTTTGAATCCGCTGCGTCTGCCAATTCCGCCACTTCGGCAAGTTGCGAGAGCCGCGACAATAGTCGCTTTGTGCGGCTTGTCACTGCTCCAACAACGTCTGACTCGGCCGTTCCGCCGGTGGGCGCTGGAACACCAGTACTGCGTCGTCGAGCGCGTAGAGGCGACTCCGGCGGTCGCCGCCAGATATATATGGGGCTCGGCTCACCGACTGCAGCCGCAAGGGCGCGAGGCTCTCGCAGGTTTGCGCCGCCAATTGCTCGCACTGACTCTCCCAGTCCGGACCCGTGACGCCCAGCGACTCCCTGGGGGGCAGAGTGCGCGCCCCTGCATAGTAGAAGGGCTGCAGTGGCAGTGGCACGGCCAGCACGAGTAGCGCCCCTGGTCTCAAGTGCGCGCCGAGCACACGGAGCAACTGCTGGGGCTCTGCGGTTCGGTCCAGGACGTTTAGGCACGTGATCAGGTCGAACTTCCGTTCGGCGAGCTGGGCATGCAACTCGGCCGCTTCGCCCTGGGGTGTGTGGAGGCATTCGAAGCCGCGGCGACGCAGCACGTGGCTCATTGCCCGAGAGTGTTCGGTGGTGAGGGTCGACGTTGCCAGTGGTGCTAGCTGTAGTGTGAGGTCGCCATTGCCGGCCCCGACGTCGAGGTGAGCATGAACCGACGGCAAGAGTCGCTGCCACTGTGCCGTGCTCAGTAGGTGCAGTGGGTATGTGCCGAGCAGTCCGTTGACGTCGAAGTCCGAGAACACGTTGCGGAGCAGCGCGTGAGTCTGCCAACGCCAGAACCCGGCGGGCCGCTCGAATTGCTCTTCGACGAAGTCTCGGGCCGCCGCGTCGAGTTCGAGTTGCACGAAATGCCTGCGCACGAGCTCGGAAGCGGCCTGGCCGCAACCGTACCGAAATTCGAAACCCAGCAGATACTCGGTGGTGGTCACCCGTGGGTCTGACGAGCCATGAATCGGAGGGAAAGTCAAATGGGCGAGAGGGGCGCGCGGAGTCGGAGTCAGGTGTTGCTGGTGCGCGAATCTGACGCATATACTGCGCGCACCTTAAACCAAGGAGACCACCCCATGAATTTCGAGGTTCCCGCGCTTCCGTACGCGAAGGACGCTCTCGAGCCTGCCATGAGCAGCAAAACGCTCGAGTTCCACTACGAGAAACACCACAAGGGTTACATGACCAAGCTGAAGGCAGCTCTCGAGGGCAAGCCGGAGGCGGACAAAACCTTGGAGGAAGTCGTCAAGTCGACCGAAGGCGG
>JBNKZR010000813.1:0-2131 GCA_050301735.1 Polyangiaceae bacterium
CAACAACGCCCCCGCGGGCCGTCCTGCAGCGCCGAGCGGGACGACTCGTGCCGAGAACGCACCCGCGACCAGCCTCGCCGACGAACTCCGCCAATTGCGTCCCGTCGAGACAGCGCTGCGGCGCGGCGACGCCCAGCGCGCGTTGCAGCTTCTGCGGCACGTCTCGGTGCAGCGCTTGCAGAGCCATCGCGCGGCCTTGACGGCGATCGCGACCTGCCGCGCCGGTCAGTTGCAGAGCGGTCGCCGGCTGGCGCAGCGTTTCGTCGAGAGTTGGCCGCGCTCCGCGTTTTCGATCCGAGTCACGACGGCGTGCGGCTCCGACGACCCGCGACGCCCGTCCGACGACTGACGCCGCGAGGGCGCCGTTTCCGGCGCGTCCCCGCCCACAGCGAACCCAGCGGTGAAACAAACGCGCGCGACACCGGCGACGAGTGGTGCCTTGCTGGATTTTCCCACGGCACGTGTCCTCGGCGCCGAACTCCACGCGTCAGGTGATCGCACCCCTACCGGCGCCACGCCCACGGAGACCGCCGAGGGCAAAAACTGCTACGCTGCGCCGAATGTCGTTCGAGTCACGCCGGTGCAGCGTTCACCAGAACAGCCGCGGAGCCCGTTCGAACCCCGTGCTCGGGGTCGTCGCCGAAGGAGCACAGAGCGTGCTCGGGCCCAGCCCCGGCGGAACGCAGCGCGTGCTCGGGCGCATAGCGGTGCGGACACCGAGCGCACTTGCCGCCTTGGGTGGCCTCGCGGCCGTCGGCCTCCTCACCGGCTGCAGCTCCGAGAACGCACCGGAGCAGGGCTCGACCGAAGTGCCGCAAGAGAACACCGCTTTCATCGCCCCGGAAACGACCGACACTCAATCGACCGACACGGGCCCGGGGACCACGGACGCGAACCCCTCTGCCAGCGGAGAGCCACCTTCCTCGAACGAGCCCACTCCGCTGGCGCCCCCAGTGACCCAGGGCACTGCGCCGGATGCCGGCAGCCCCGACGCCACGGACGAGCCCGATGAAGAGCCCACCGCCAGCGACGACGGTCCGGGCCCGGTGTTCGTGGAGACCGACATTACCGTGATCCTCGAGCCCTTCGAAGACGAGAGCGAGCCAGCGCTCACTTGCGATGGGGGCACTTGCGACTGCACGGACTACAACTTCGTCATCGACACGAAACAATCTTGCGCCATCGAGGTGAACGCCGCCAGCGCCAACCCCGGTGCGCTACCGTTGGACGCGGAGAGCTTCATCACGCTCAACGGCACGGATTACCGGGTGTTCGCCCTCGACCGCTTCGGCGAGGGCCGGGTCGTCGCCTGGTGCGACGGAACGACACTCTCCGAGCTCTCCCGCGCGATGCCACTGTTCGACTACCTGGCTCAAACCGAGACGCCCAAGCTGGCCTCCGTCGGCTACGAGATATTCTGCGGCGGTGTCTCACCCACCGAAGACGGCAACGGCTCACTCCTGTGGCCATCGCTCGGGCTCGACGAGCGTTACGTCGAGTACCTGGGCAACTCCTTGCCCGCCGAGTACGCGAACGACCCGGCCCGTTTGGCCGAAGACTACGACGGCCTCATCGTGTGCGGCTGGATGATGGATTGGACCGAAGACTTCAGCGCGGTCGTGCGGAGCTTCGTCACCGAATACGGCAAGGGCGTCGCGCTGGTCGGCGAGTACGCGAGCGACGCCGAAGACATCGCGGGTCTGAACGCCTACGCCCAGGGCACGGGCATCGAGTTCCAAGAGATCAGCGTGGACTGGGCGCCCACGAGCAGCGCCGTCGACCTCGACTGCGTGCCCGACGTGCCGGTGCGCCGGGTGCGCTGAGGGAGTCGACGATGCCCGCCCGCCCATCCCGTCCGAGGCGGACCAAGCGTCAGAATGTCAACCGTTGGGGCACACACGATAACCCGACCCACTCATCCCTCGGCACGATCTCCACGTTCGTAATCTCGCTGTAGCGAATGCCCCCGTACACCAGGAGTTCCGTGCCGGCGTAGGAGTAGTACGCCTTGTCGCTGCCATGTCGCTTGATCGGAACGCCCCAGCCCTTCGTGTCCGGGGACAGCACCTCGGCGGGGTCGAACAAGTCCAGGTTCGACAGCTGCAGCGTGAGCAGAGCCAAAGCCATGGGC
>JBNKZR010000814.1:0-2116 GCA_050301735.1 Polyangiaceae bacterium
AGGGCGGACGCTTCAGTGAGCCGCAACGCAGGGCCCTAGTTCGAGGCGCGATTCGGTGTCGAGGGGCAGGGCGCCCTATTCAATACCATGACGACTGTGATGTTCTGATGGCGCCGGTCCGGGCGGCTATCCAAGTGAGGATTCTGACGAGGAGAAGGTGAACATGCGATTCAAGCTATCGAGTGCATCGACCATTCCGTTGCTGGCTGCAACGCTGACATCCGCCTGCTGTCAATGCGCGGGGGGACAAGTGGCTTCGCCGGACGACGTTGCCGGTGGGGGTGCTGCCATGGACGGAGCTGGTAGCGTCGGTGCGGGAGCCAACGTGACGCAGGAGGCCTATACCTTCACTAGCGTTCGCATCCTGGGTGGCGGCTTCGTCACCGGCATCATCTACAGCCAAGCCGAAAAGGACTTGGTGTACGCCCGCACGGACATCGGTGGCGCCTACCGCTGGGATCCGAAGACGTCACAGTGGATGCCCCTGTTGGACGAGTACGGTCGCGAGTACAGCAACTGGCTTGGCATCGAGACCTTGGCGACCGATCCGACGGACGCGAATCGCGTGTACATGGCCGTCGGCACCTACACCCAAGCGTGGGCCGACGCGGGTGCCATCTTGCGCTCGACTGACAAGGGCGAGACGTGGCAAGCGACGCCCGTCGACTTCAAGATGGGTGGCAACGAGAACGGCCGCGGCAATGGTGAACGAATGGCCGTCGATCCGAACTACCCGCAGAAGCTCCTGTTCGGAACCCGCAAGTACGGTCTCTACCAGAGTGACGACTACGGCGCGACCTGGAAGCCCGGTAACTTCCCCGTCAAAGAAGAGCCGCTCGGCGTCGGCATCACTTTCGTCGTGTTCGACAGCAGCAGCGGTACCAAGGGCGCAGCGACGAAGACGGTGTACGCCGGCTTTGCCAGCACCGAGACGGGCCTGTACCAGAGCAAAGATGGCGGCGAGAGTTGGGAAGCCGTGCCCGGCCAGCCCAAGGGTGTGATGCCGAGCCACGCCGCCTTCGACAATCAAGGCACCCTGTATCTGAGCTACGGCGACAAGCCAGGCCCGAGTGAAGTGCGTGACGGGGCCGTTTGGAAGTACGAACCCAAGACCGGTAAGTGGACGAACGTCACCCCCAAGAAGCCGCAGGGGGAGGACAAGTTCGGTTACGGTGGGCTCGGTGTCGCTGCCAACAAAGCGGGCGTCGTGATGGTGACCACCATCGATCGCTGGGGTCCAGGTGACGAGATATTCCGTACCGCGGACGGCGGCAAGACCTGGGTCGCGCTCGGCGAGAAGGCCGTACGTGACGACGCGGGGGCGAAGTACCTGTACTGGGGTCGGGACCCGGCCCAGCCGCGTTCACTCAGCTCGACGGGCTGGATGGCGTACCTGGCGATCGACCCCTTCGACGACAATCGTGCGATGTACGTGACCGGGCAGGGCGTCTGGGCGACTCAGGATGCCGCGCAAGCTGAACAGGGCAAAGAGACCCACTGGCGCTTCACCAACGAAAACTTGGAAGAGACCGCCATCAAGGAGCTCATCAGTCCACCGGTGGGGCCGCCGCTGCTCAGCGCGATGGGTGACATCTGCGGCTTCCGCCACGACGACGTCGACAAGCCGACGCCCGAGGGCATGTTCCAGAACCCCATCTTCGGCAACGGCACCTCGATCGACTTCGCCGAGAGCAAGCCGGACTATGTGGTTCGGGTGGGCAGCGGTAGCCACGGCGGAAAGAACGCCTTCGGCGCCATCTCCGCCGATGGCGGTAAGACCTGGACGCCCTTCGCAGGCGCGCCGGCGGGCGATGGCTCGGGGCACGTTGCGGTGGCTGCCGATGCGTCGAGCATCGTGTGGGCGCAGAAGAACGGCAAGGTGTCCGTCTCCTTCGATGGCGCGAAGACGTGGGAGGCGGTGGCAGGCATCGACGAGCCGACGAAGCTTCCGGATTGGTCCGCGGTGGGCCAGCACCCAGCCGCCGATCGACAAGGCTTCGCGCACGAAGCCCCGGCTATAGGCAAGCACCGCCGATAGAATGATGACCACGGCAACGATGCCGTCGATGATGGTGAAGCCTTCCATGTGCTCGTTCCGTTCCGTTCTGCCTCAACC
>JBNKZR010000815.1:0-2109 GCA_050301735.1 Polyangiaceae bacterium
GTCCAGAGCGACCCGACCTTGCGCGACCTCCCAGGCCGAATGACCGCCGCGGACGCGCGCAGGAAGCACCGGGAGATGCTCGAGCTCCACTGGGCGGGCTGGCACCGGCGGGCCCGGTGGGTCGCCCTCGCCTCTCTGCTGACGTTTCTCGCCGTGTGGATCGCCGTGGTGGTGCGCAGCGCAGGCAAGTAGTTGCGGGCGCTTCGGTTACGCCGGGGCTGGAGGACCTGCACGTCTCTGAATGTCCCGCGCCAACGTGCGTCAGGTGGGGTGGAACGAACCCACTCGCTTGCCCAGGGGAAGTCGACCGGGCAGTGGAGGACGAAGCGACGCACGGACTCCTTGACACGGGCGGCCATCTTGAAGAGGCGGGACCGCAGGGTCGAGGCCTGAGCGCGACGAAGGCTGGTCCGGCGCAATCGCCAGCGAAGCTCCTGGACCAGCATGTAGGCCACCGTGGCGAGCAGGACGCGGAGGGCATTGGCGCAGAAGCGGTGGCAGCTCGTCCGGTCCATCTCGAGCTGCTTGAGCTCCTTGATCCGGTTCTCCGAGTCGCCGCGCGCTCGATAGACCTTGTAGAGCCCCCTCGGCTTGAAGCGTCCCATGGCGTTGCTCACGACGAAGCGCAGGTTCAGCTTCGGCTCCCGTCCGGGCGATTCCGTCACCTCTGCCTTGACAACGATGCGCCGCTCGTGGGGCCACGTGCCCTTCTTGGGTTGCCACATGAACTCCCCAAACACCTGGGTGTGCTCGCCGACGTACCCTTGCTCGTGGCGGGCCTGCGCGTCGTCCGCCCAGGGCTTGGCCAGGTTCTTGAGGTCCTTGAGCGTTTGATAGGCGAGCACATACTCAACTGGCATCGCGTCGAGCGCCTTGAGCAGCCTCGGAGACTTGCCGAAGCCCGAGTCGGCCCGTACGCGGACGCGCGCCTTCTTGAAGCTGCTCTTGATCTTCTGGACCAGGCGGCGGAGAAAGGGGACCACCGTGCGGTCTTCCTTGCTCTTCCCGGGTCGCAACCGAACTGCGACGAGATACTGCTCGGGGTCGTCGTCGAAGGAGAGGCTCACGACCAGCGGCTTGTAGCTGTAGGTGTCGTAGTGACCGTCGTAGAAGGCCAGCTCCTGCTGTCCATGGGTCGGATCCGGCGTCGAGTCGAGGTCAATCGTTACGACGCGCGCCGGGTCGCGAGTGTCGGTCAGCGCGGATAGAGCCACCTTCGTCAGCCCAAGTCCCCGATCCAGCGCGCCGACGAGAACTACACCCCCGTCCGAGGTCATGGCCTCGGTGTCGAACTGCACGTCAACCGGCTTCAACAGTTGGCCCGGGAATAGGACTGCGGCCGTTGGCATCAGGCTTGATTCAAGCGCAGAGAGCGCGGTGAGCGCAGAGGGCTGGCTGGCGAGGCCTCCGGGAAATCGTTGACCAAGCGCTTCACTCCGTCGACGAGGGTCAGCACATTGAAGTTGAGCAAGAGCCCGACGCGGCAGTCGGAGAGACGGAGATAGGTGAGGAGCTGCCTCTCGTCGAGCTTGGTAACTCGAGCCGCCGCCTTGAGCTCCACCACGACCTCTTCCTCGACGAGCAGATCGAGTCGATACCCACAGTCGAGGAGGAGTCCGTCGTAGCCCACAGGCTGCGGCTTCTGCCGTGCAACCGAATAGCCCTCGCGACGAAGCTCGAAGCACAGACATGCCTCATAGGCAGATTCCAGCAGGCCGGGTCCAAGCTCTCGGTGCACCTTGATCGCGGCCCCAATGATCGCTTCTGTGAGGGCGTTCAACTCAGCGGCTTCTCTGCGGTCTTTGCGCTCTCTGCGCTTCATCAAAGCTCCTCTCTTGCCGAGGCGGAGCCGAACATTACACGAATGCGCCGACACAGTCCCGAGCTACGCACTGTCGGCTGAAGCCAGAGTCGGATTTCCCCTCTCTCGATCAACTCCGCCCGGAAATTGCATGATCGACCTCCTGGCGAGGGAGGTCTTCCCCTTCTGGTGCGGCGTCGGGGGACGAGGCGTAGACGATCGCCTGCAGGTCCTCCTCGCCGATGGGCTCGGGCCCCCGAGGAGCGCTACGTGCTCGCCCCGAGCCCCAGGCCGCCCATGGGATCGCC
>JBNKZR010000816.1:0-2108 GCA_050301735.1 Polyangiaceae bacterium
GTCGAGGGTGCCGAGCGGCACCGAGTCGCGAGGCTGCAGCGCAATCGTGGGCGCATGAAAGTGGGTCGCCGAGCACGAAAGGGCCTTGAACGCCAGATGGACATACTGTAATTGAAAACGCATATCAGTTTCAGTTACGGCGGTCAGCGACCGCGGAGATGAAGGAGCCCACGAATGCAAATGACGAAACGCTTGGTCGGAGTGACGGCTCTGGCGGCTCTCACGACTCTGATGACGACGGCCTGCGGTGACGACACCGACGACGGCCCAGGCCTGGCTGAAGGCACGGAGAGCGACGATGGCGAGCAAACTGCCGCCAGCGATGTCGCAGCCACTGACGACGAGGCGGAGGCCACCGAGGCGACCGACACGGCGAACGTCGACGCGGGCGCCGACGCGACCGGCGCAGAGTCCGACAGCGGACAATCCGACGGTGAAGAGCCTGCCCCGGATCCCAGGGATGGCTGGCCCGCATCGGCGGCTCTCGACAGCGCCCTCGAAACCTACGCGGACATCGTTCACGCAAGCTACGAGGACACTTTGGAGGGGGCGTTGGCGCTGCAGAACGCTGTCGAAGACTTCTTGGCCGAACCCAGTGCGGAGGCCCTCGAGCGCGCGCGCGGCGCGTGGCGGGAGTCTCGGGAGCCGTACCTGCAGACCGAGGTTTACCGCTTCTATGAAGGGCCTATCGACGCTGAGGGGAGTGGACCTGAGGCTTTCCTCAATGCGTGGCCCTTGGATGAAGCTCACATCGACTACGTTGCCAGCAGTGCGGGAGCCGTGGTCGAGGGCGATTCAGGAGTGGACGCGGGCGCTTGGCCCGGTATCGAAGTCAGCGGGCTGATCAACGACGAAGACTTCGAGATCGACGCCGCCAACCTGATGGCCCAGAACGAACGGGGGGGGGAGAAGAACATCTCCACCGGCTACCACGCGATCGAGTTCTTGCTTTGGGGCCAAGATTGGAATGCGGACGGTCCAGGTGAAAGACCCTATACGGACTTCATCGAAGGAGAGGACGCGACCGCTCCGAACGGCGCGCGGCGCCGCGAGTATCTCAGCGTCGTGACCGAGTTGCTCGTCGAGAGCTTGCAGCCGCTCGTGGAAGCGTGGGCGCCGGATGAGGACAACTATCGTGCCGAGTTCGTGCAGGGCGGCAGTGCCTCGCTGCAGAAGATCCTGACGGGCATGATCGTGTTGAGTGGGTTCGAGACTGGCGGCGAGCGGCTGCAAGCCGCACTGGATGCGCTGGACCAAGAGGAGGAGCACTCGTGCTTCAGCGACAACACACACCGAGACATGGTCGGAGATGCCCAGGGCGTGCTCAACGTGCTGAGCGGTAGCTACCAGCGCACTGATGGCAGCCTCGTAGAGGGCACCGCCATCGTGGAGCTGATCGCCGAAAACGATCCGGAGCTGGCCGAAGAGTTGGAGGCGCGAGCGCTCAGTAGTGTCGAGCTCGCCGAGGCATTGCAGCCGCCCTTCGACAGAGAAATCGCTCCAGGCAACGACGAGGGGCACGCCCGTGTTCAAGCGCTGATCGACAGCTTGTTCGAACAAGAGGAGCTGCTGACGGACGTCTTCCACGGCTATGGCTTCGACGTTCCCCAACCGGAGTGAAGTCGGGTCGGGGTGCCGCACATTTTGCGGTTGCCCCGGAGCTCACCATCGAGCATGACGGCGGAGTGATGATGAAAGTCACTTGCAGAACGGGTCAGTTGGCTCCCAAGATCAGCGCCTGCGTCGGGCTGTGGTTTGTGATGGGCTGCGCGGCGTCCGGCGGGTCCTCCTCCGAGCTGGAGGGAACAGCGGCCTCGCCGGATGCGGGGGTGACGGAGGAGGGCTCCAGCGCCAGAGTTGCTGACGCTGGAGGCGGTTCGGCACCGACATCGGAGGACGCGGGGGCGTCGAATGCGACGACCGAGGCGGTTACGGATGCCGCGACACCGAACCGTATTGGGGTCGATGAAGGCGAATGGGCACCCGGAGGAGAAACGACGAACACGCTAGTCGCGGGCGACCGGGCGTTTACCTTTCCCGCGGAAAACCTCGACGGTGCGGAGCGCGCGGAGTTCTTCTCGGGGAACGCCTTCTTCAATCAAGCGTGG
>JBNKZR010000817.1:0-2105 GCA_050301735.1 Polyangiaceae bacterium
GATCGTCGATGCAGCACGCCACCCACAGTTGCGAGAGTTGCTGCAACAAGTCGCAGGGAGGGACTGAGTGGTGGATGAGAGCACTTTAGACTGCCTGAGCGTGGCGCCCGAGTCGTGCTCGGCAGACAGCTTGGACAACATTTCCGCTTTTTCGGCAGAAGACCCGACGGTTGCTTTTGTCCTCGGCTTGCTCAGTTGGTGCCAGTCCATCGAGCAAGCTCTTCCTGTTTCCGATGCGGCTGCCGCTGCCAGCGCGGAACTCGCAGAGCGACAGTTGGCGCGGAGCGCTGAGCCCACCACACCATTGTGCTTCTTGTTGGGCTTGGTCGCAGCGCGCTCGCGCCTAGGAGCTGCTCTTCGCGCCATCGGCGAGACGAGTCTGCAGACTCCGCCTAGTCTCGCCGTGCCTCAAACGGAATCCTCAGTGTCCCACCTGGGCGACATCTTTCGATAGCGGTGACGAGATGTTGACTCAGAGCCAGCAGTCGGCAGCGCGAGCGATTCTCCAAGACGACATCTTGCGTACCAACTGGCACCCGTCAAACGACAGCACGACGGCTGGGGCGACAGACACCGGCCACAAGGAGTGGCATCACTTCATCGTCTACGCTCCCGGAATGCGGGTGTTGGTCAACTTGAGTCTGCTGGAGTTGGGGTGGGTGGAAGGGCGACCCGCGAAAACGCAACGGTCGGCGCGCGTGATTGCAATTGCAGAAACGCATGGCTGGCGCGGAGACGTCGATGTCTATCGACCGAGCGACGTCGAAGCCCAGGCGGGCGGTTTGGACATACGTATCGGCGACAACCGCATGTGGTTCGAAGATGGCGAGTACCGCCTTCGGTTCGGGTTGAAGCGCGCCGCGCTCAGGGGCGAACTCGCTTTTACGCCGCTCACACAGCCCGCTGTGTCGCATCATATCCGGCTAGCCGCCGGGAGAGAATTGAGTTGGTTGATGCTGCCTCGACTGTCCGTGAGTGGGCATGTGTACGTGGCGGAGCGCAGGATCCAGTTGAACAAGGCACTCGGCTACCATGACCACAACTGGGGTCACTTCGCGTGGGGAGACGACTTCGCTTGGGAGTGGGGTTCCATCGTTCCATCGCGAGCTAGCAACCCGTGGTCCGCCGTCTACGCTCGCATGACGGACCACAATCGGGGCACCCTACGGACCCAAGGTTTGTTTCTTTGTAACGGGAGTCGCCAGACACGCTTCTTCAGGGACAGGGACATGACGGTGACCTTGGAAGGACGTGCCGAACTCTCCGATGTGTTCAAGCTACCGTCTCTCGTGGGGCTCTTGGCCTCCGGAACTTGCACCGACGTGCCCCGTCGTCTGGTAGCTCACGCCGTCTGCGGACGGGACGAGGTGCTTCTTACCTTTCACACCAATGCGGTATCACAGGTCGTGATCCCCAACGAAACGACGACCGACGGGGTGACGACTCTGAACGAAGCGAGCGGGTCGGTGGTCATGTCCGGCACCGTTGACGGACAACCCATGGATCTGGAGGGCGCTGGTGTCTTCGAGTTCATCCGAGGCTGAGGGCGTGCACGCCCTTCTGCTGCGTTCGTTGGACGCCATAAGGGCCGATGTCCCTACGCAGTATGCTGCGCTGTGCGGTGCTTTGGGCGGCGAGCGCGTCCACCTGCAAATCGACCACGAGTGCTTGCTGGTTCAGAGCGACGGCAGGCACGTGGACGTCAGTGCCCCCGCAAAGGAACGTCGACGAGAGCCGGAGGATGGGCCGTACGTCGGTGTCCAGCTGCGCACCCGTGCTCGAGTGATCCGAGACATTATCGATGGCGACTGTGACTTGGTGGACGCCGTGGTGAGTGACGCGGTGGAGCTAGTTGGCGACATCGGGTTGCTTTCACAGTTCAACACTGCGCTGACCGCGTATCTGCATGGGGCAGTTCGCAGCCCCCGATTCGACGCGATCATCGAAGAGTTTCGCCAGCTCGCACACCAACGCTCCAACCAACGCCAGGAAGTGCACCATGTCTGACCCCTCTCCTCTCCCTTGTTTCGAGGCCCGAATAGCTGTCAATCCGGCAGCGCTCCCACCGCTCCTGCTCCACGCATTGCTGGATTCGGACGAACTCT
>JBNKZR010000818.1:0-2076 GCA_050301735.1 Polyangiaceae bacterium
CCACGACCTCTTGCGTCTCTTCCACGAGGGTCACGGAAACGTCTATGGCCCGATCCGCGGGCAAGTCGAAGTCACGCTGAGCTGTCTCGAAGCCGCCCAACTTGACCATGACCTCGTGGTTGCCCGGGGGCAGCTCGCCCGTCCACGGGCTGAGCCCCATCGCCTTGCCGTCAATCGTGACCGCCGCTGCCGGCGGATGGGTGATGACGGTGAACTGCTGAATCCCCTTCTTTTGTAGCCCTGCTTCGAGGCGCCGAATCCGCGACAGCACGTCGGGACGGTCGGGCGCTTCTGGGGCTTGGCGCAGGTAGTCCCGGTAGTAGCGCAACGCCATCGGATGGTCCCCCATGTCCTGGTAGGCGATGCCGATGTTGAAGGAGAAAGCCGCGTTCGGCTTGAGCTGGTTGGCATGTTTGAACAGCTCGATGGCGTCTTCGTAGCGTCGCTCTTCGTAGGCTTTGACGGCGTCTTCGTACACCTTGCGCGCTTGCTCCAACGTGCGCGCTTCTTGCTCACGCTCGGCAGGGTCGTCGCTTTGCAACTCGACCTGGTCTGCTTGGGCTGGAGCACTGAGCGCCAACGAGCAGGTGGCCATGCATGCAGCCGCACACCGCATCAGATCCGTGAGGCGCCTCGAAACCACGACTGTTACTACGACATTTGTGCCCTCAATCAAAAGGGTTCTTGAGACGTGCTTTCTTGGGAGCGGGTCGATATGCCCGTTTTACCGACTTGTGCCGTGTCTGCTCGTCCGCTTTGGAATCGCCCTCGGCCTCGTTGTCGGCCTCGGGAAGACTGTCGACACTGACCGCCGATGCTGCGGCGGGCTCGCGCACGGTTTCCTCTTCGGGAGCCGTGGCCGGCTCTGCGACGCGTGCTTCGCTCGGCGCTTCCGGAACGGGCGCCGCATGCTTCTCGGCCCCGACCGCCGCTACTGCGGCGTCAGGCTCCGGCTCCTCCGCCCCAGAAGACAACACCCACCAAGTTGCGATTGCCGCCAAGAGCACGCCGGCTCCAGCCCCGGCGATCGCAACTCGCATGCGTCCAACGAATGGTCCGGGACGAACTGTCCCCTGGCCCAGAGGCTGCTCGGACTCGAGCTCAGCGAGTGATGCGTGCTGGCCCGCACGAACGAAGTAGCGCTTGGTCGGGGTGTTGTCGTCTGGGGGACTGATGCTGTCGTCAGCCGGCGGGAGCATGCTCGCGAGCACGTCCCCTCCTGTGCGAACCCTACGCAACCATTGAGCTGCGATGGATGCGCCGGTGATGTCCTCATGAACGTTGCGGGCGATCATCCAACGAGCGAGGCGAGAGCCAAATTGCTGCATCGTCGCCCAACGTTTGTCGGGGTCCTTGGCCAGCCCGCGCTTGATGATCTGCCACAAGTCCTCATCCCCGGTCCCGAAGCTCGTGATGGGAGGCGGCTCGTCGGCGATGATCGAATACAACAGCGCGTTGTAGTTCTTGCCCTCGAACGGCGGTCGACCCGTCACCATTTCGTAGAGAACGACACTCAGCGCCCACACGTCCGCGAGACGGTCGACATCATCGCCCCGAGCCTGTTCGGGAGACATGTAGATGGGACTGCCCAACATGGCACCGGTTTGCGTCAAACGATGGTTCTTGGCGCGGTCGACCTTGGCCACACCGAAGTCCACCAGTTTGGGTTGGACCCGACCATCCTCCGAACGCGCCATGAAGATGTTCTCCGGCTTGATGTCGCGGTGGACGATGCCCTTGGCGTGCGCGGCCTCGAGGGCGTGCGCAATCGGCAGCAACGTCGCCACAGCCTTCGTCGCGGTGATGCGTCCGCGGCGGGCGAGGGTATCGGCGAGGTCCTCACCCTTGAGTAGCTCCATGACGATGAACGGATCGTCACGGTCGGTAACACCGAAGTCGAAGACGCGGGCAATCGCGGGGTGCCCGAGGCGCGCCGCAGCGCGTGCCTCTTGCAGCAACCTGTCGCCCGCGTTGCTGCCGAGGTCGTTGTCCTGCTGGACCTCCTCCTGTCCCATGTTTATGATCAACCTGGGGCTTAAATGGATTGCTATGATACAACGGCATGGAGACACGGTT
>JBNKZR010000819.1:0-2095 GCA_050301735.1 Polyangiaceae bacterium
CGCCGTTCGGTCCTGTCCACCCGAGTCGTCACCGCAGCTGACCAACGCCAACAATGCGGCAAGCCAGCACACCCTCATTCCGGCACCCATGGCGCTTCATAGCGCAGCGCGCGTGTGCGCTACCAGCCCACAATGGCGTTGAGAACGGGGTTCACCCTCTGCGCAACGATGGACGACCCACGCCGCGAACGATTGCCGTACACAGTTGGCGAACGATGCGCTACGACATTGCTGCAGCGCGGGGCTCTCCAAGCACGTGTTCTGTTTGGGGTCGCCTTGCTCCCGCGCGGGACCCTTTGTTTCACGGAAGCCCCGAGCCCTGGCCACTACTCCAGCACGATGCCCTTCAGATTCAGCTGTTGTGTGGTTGTGCTGCTCCTCGGGTGTTCAGACGGGATCGGGAGTCCAGAATCGTTCGCCCCCAACGAGGGGGCGCCCGACGAGAGCGCGGAAGCGGACAGCATGGTCGCAACCACTGCGGGCGCACCAGAGGCCGGGCAAGGCGCCTCGCCGTCGAACGAATCGGCCGAGGGGACCTCGCTCCCCGATGCGACGGACCAAGCCGCTACCGCGGATGACGGCACTACCGCAGATGACCCCGATGCAGACGCCAATACCACGGGCGGCACCGACGACGACATGCCGACGTCGACCGGCGCTGAGCTATTCGCGACGTTGTGTGCGCCCTGTCATGGTGAAGCTGGCGCTGGCTCCGAGCTCGGACCCGAGGTCCAGCACCCCGTCCGTGAGTTTGCAGCGTGGGTCGTCCGCAACGGCTACTCAGGAGCTTTCGATGCTCCAATGCCCAACTACGCCCCCGAGGTCCTGTCAGATGACGACCTGAGTTCCATCATCGACTACCTACGCGAGCTGCCTGCACCCACGACGGAAGAGGGGCTCTATCTCGACTACTGCGCGAATTGCCATGGGTCGGATGCTCGCGGCGGTCCCAGCGGCAAGGAGATCGCCGGCAAGAGCGAACTCGCCGAGGTCGTTCGTCAGGGCAAGGGTGGAAGCAACTTCGGCGCGCGCCACCTCTACATGCCGTCGTGGGGAGCAAGTGAACTCGATGCGAGCACAGTCACTGCGCTGGAACGCTTCGTGGGCGACTTGCCAGAGTAGGTTCTGCCAACGACGAGCTCCGCAACGCCGAGTCGAAAGAACGCCAACACATCCGAAGCTTCCAGCACCAAGGACCGACGTGACACTGCGCACCCAGGATCGGCACTTGGCAACTGGGCGCTGCATTCAAGACACCGCATTCAAGACGCTGTGTTCAAGGACGGGGTGCTCAGCAGTCCGCGAACCGCCCACACTTGGAGCAGCAAAAACCGGCCTGACCACTTCGCCCGCAGTACGAATTTGCCTGGAACGGGGTCGACAACTTCGATTTTTATCGACGCATGTTCGTTATTCGAGGTCCAGGACCACGCGATACCGGGAGTTGTCGTCGCGCCGCAAGTGACGTCGTTCCGCGGGCTTCGCGTCGAAAGCAGCCAGCTTGAGACGAAATTCCGCCAGAACGCGACAGCGGAGTCTCGCTTTGGGATGGCTCAAGTCCGATCGGATCGCGACCGTCCCATATTGCTGAGCACATGCCGCAAATCCGTGGAGACGTACCCGTACTCGAGCGTGGGGTGGTTGTTGGTAAGTACCGCGTCCAGAACCCCATCGCGCAATCTCGCAGCTCTCAGCTGTATCGGGTCGAGCATCATCTGACTGGCGCGAGCGCCGTGCTCAAGGTTGGAAATCGGGGCACGCTCGATCGCATTCGGGAGGAAGCGTCTGTCCTTGCCACGCTCGACTGCCCCTTCATCCCGGGTCTGCTGCAAGTCGGACGCCTTTCGGAACGGCACGGTCGTGGCGCTTGCTTCGTGATGGAGGAAGCTCCAGGCAGAACGCTGAGGGAACTCCTGCGACGCCAGCGGCGCCTGGATCCCGTGGTTGCAGTTCGAATTGCCTTGGACGTCGCCGCAGCGCTGCAGACGTGTCACCAACGCCACATCGTTCACGGAGACGTAAAACCGGAGAACATCGTCGTCGACGACGCTGCGGGGCAGAGTCGCACGACGTTGATCGACTTCAGTAGTGCCCG
>JBNKZR010000820.1:0-2082 GCA_050301735.1 Polyangiaceae bacterium
CGGCAGGCCGTGGAAGGTGAGCGAACTGTCGTAGCGACTGGGGTTGTCGAGCACGTAGACGCCGAAGTACAAAATGTGGAAGTGCACATTCAACCGCAAGGCAGAATCCACGCACTGTACGGCGCCAACGGCACCCGTCAGGGCTTCGCTCACGCTCGACAGACCCAGCAGTTTCTTCGCTCGCCACTTCAGCGACCGCCCGAGCTCCGCGATGACCGCGGCAAGCACGTCAGCACACAGGCGCTTGTCGTATCCCAACAGCGCTCGCAGCCCCCACGGCAAGGAGCAGATCCAGTGCCGCACCGGCGACTCTGGCAGCACTCGCTGCTCCAAGTGCACACCAGTATCGGCCATCCGCCGAGCCACGCAACCTGGGTTCGCGTTGATCCAAACGAACCTCAAGCAGCCTGATGGCCATCGGACGTTGTCGCGACGCATCATCCAGTCCATCGAGCCGAGCATCTCGCTCGCAGAGGGTACGCTGGTTCGTGTTGGCGTGAGCATTGGCACCTGCGTCGTGAAGGACGCCGTACTCGAGCAGAGCACCATCCTGCGCAACGCCGATGTAGCTCTGTACGAAGCCAAACGGCGTGGAAAGAACTGCGCGGTCACCTACGCCGAAGCTCGCTGGTCTGGCGCTTCGGATTCTGAACAGCAAGAGTCCAGGGAGGACGCGCGGTTCGAGCAGAAAATGAGCGCCCTGGAGCCGCTTCGACGCTCACTGCGCGAAGGAGCTCCGTGCGGAATCCTGTTGCAGTCACATGCCGAGTACAGCACCAAAAATGGTGAGATCAGTGCCCGCTCATGGCGGCCGGTGTGGAAGGACGACCCTTCGTTGGACCTCGAAACACTGGCTGACAAACATGGCCTGGCAGCATCACTTTTGGAGCGCTGCATCGAACTGGCCGCCGGCGAAATGCCTCGGGACGAGCCGTTCATCTTCGATGCGACCAACGCGATTCTACACTCCCGGTTCGAAACTAGCATTCGCGAAGCTCTGCGGCGCTGGCCCGAACCAGCAACACGGCTCGTCCTGCGCTTCGACATGGCCCGGCTCGACCTCGACCTCGCGGTGGCCGCGGAGCGCATTCGCAGACTCTATGACCAGCGGGTTGACCTGCGAGTGGCGCTGTCGGTTCGAGGAATGTTGCCGCTCGGTTGGCTCTCTCAGCGTTGGGTTAGCGCTTTGGAGTTCTACGGCCGCGGGAGCTCCGAGGCGTTGCCCGAAACCGAACTCGCCGCCGCACGAGCGCTGACAAGGTCTCTCGACGTGCAGCTCATCGCCTCCGATGTCGAGCCGGTGGACCTCACCCGATTGAGACAACTGGGCATCGACTCCTACCGACTTGTGCAGCGACAACGCTGAACAGCAATCCGACTCCAGAGGCGCAAGCTGAAAGTGGGGGCTCCGACGCTCGACTCGTGGAGTCTGTCCTACTCCCGTTTGCTTCAGTTCTGACTCGGTAGGCTGGGGGAGGACGGCTTCTGGCTGCGTGGGTACAGTGGGGCCAACTGGAGTTCAGGCGCCCGGGCGCTTGAGGACTCCGAGCTGCATGAGCAGACCCAGCCGGTCCGGGACGCCCCAATGCTCGATGATCTTGCCATCGACCACCCGCAAAACGTCGAACACCGTGACTTGCATCGATCTGCCGGTTGGTGCGTAGCCGAGGATGGGGCCGTCGTGGGTTCCGGTCGCCACGTTCCGTGTCCACACAACGTCCCCCTGAACGCACAGGGCTTCGATGGTCAGGCGGTAGTCCGGGAAGGCGCGATGCAGTGACGCGATGACAGCCTTCACGCCCTCGGGACCCGCTGGGTGATGGGGGCCATAGTCTTGGTGCTCCACAGCATCGCTGGCGACCAGTTCGTCGGCGACTTCGAGGAGGCCGCGATTGAACCCCTCGTCCAGGAGCCGGCGGACGACGGCTTCTGGAGCCGTCGAGGGTTGTGTTGAGCGTGCGACGGGGCTCGTGTTTTCGGTGTGCATGGGTGTCTTCCTTTCAACGCAAGTCATTGTGCGGCTTGGGCGAGCTCGTTGTCGCGGCGAGTCGTGGCTTGGCTGCGCTCGCCGGCGCGGCGTGC
>JBNKZR010000821.1:0-2077 GCA_050301735.1 Polyangiaceae bacterium
GTCCGTGCAGGGCGTTTACGAATTGGGATCGACCTTCAAGTCCTTTGCCATCGCCCAGGCGCTAAATGAAGGCCTGGTCAATCCGAACACGCAGATTGACACAAAAGGGCCGTTGCGCTGGGGCAAACACCGGATCCGGGATTTTCACAACTACGGCAACAGCTTGTCGGTTTCCGAAGTGCTGGTGAAATCGTCGAATATCGGTACTGCGCGCATCGCGATGGAGATCGGGGGCGGTACCGAGATCCTCTACGAGCCACAAAATGTCGTGCTGAAAGCCGATCCTTCGATGTCGCCTTTGATGCAGGCAGCAGAGCTGATCGTGCGCTTCTTCTGTGTTGGGGAAGCGCTGTCGATCCCACTACTGCGAGGCACATGGAAAGCGGCGCGTCACCCGCTGCCGCGGGCCATTCTCGGGCGTATCGTCAAAGACGAGGCCGCCCACGGCACTTTTGGCTATCTGTTCCTCGATTGGGCCGATACCAAACTATCGACGGCCGACCGCGTGATCCTGGGTAGAGCGGCAGACATGGCCATCGATGCGGTGCTTCATCTGTGGGAAGATCTCAAGGCTCGTCCAAAAGTCGACTGGGCGGAAGGCAACCCGCTGGCCTGGATGAGCACGGATGCCTATCTCGAACTCGCTGCCCGTTCCATGAACAGCAACGTGCTCGAACCGCTGCGCGAACGCGACATCCCCATCTCTCGCTTGCAATACGGCGTTTGACGTCTAGCGCTCAGCAAGCGGCGTTTCGATGAGCAGTCGTTTGGAGTTCGGTGGATCCGCCCAGTGTTCAGGGCGGACGTCGAGCTCTACGCGATAGAAGCGCATCGACTTTGCCTGGCTCAACAGCAGCTGGCGCTGGTAGGGATCGCTGGGCAGTAGGCCCGCGGCGTAGGAGGACAAGAGTCGCCCGTCAGGCTCGCTGCCGTACTCGCCCATGGCCTGCCACATGCTGCCCCATCGGTACTGCGCGCGCCTGCCGCCGGAAGCGGGGCCGTCGGTCAATAGCCGTTCGCGACCGTCGACGACCAGCACCGTCAGCAGCTCAGGCAGGCGGGCCGGCGCCAGCCACTGAAAGGTTGGGTAACAGGCAAACGGGTACGCCTTCATTTGTCCCCGCACTCCCTGCGCGATGGGTCCCGATAGCAACAGCACGTACGCCCCCAGCTGGACGAGGGGGATCCGGGAACGGCACTTGCGCACTTCGTCGAGGCCAGAGCTCGGGACGCTCTCAGCACTGGCTCTGCGATGCGGAAAGACGAGTCGGCCCCGGCTGCGCTTGCGATCTCGCAGCCAGTCGAGCAGCGCGCTCCAATCGATTAGCACCACCAGACACCACCACAAACTGGAGAAGCCCAGAAACATTGTCGCTTCTGCAAACTGGTGAAAGGCAAATGCCAAGACCGCGGCCAGCGCTCGCGTCCAGCGATGGAACATCAACACCGGAAACCCGACCTCGAGCAGTACCACGAACAGCGCTCCCGCTCGAAGCAACGCCGGGTAGTGGTCCAGCCGAAGCGCTGGCAGTACGCCGAACTCCAGCCACTTGGCGTACATCTGGTTCTGCAGATTATCGCTGAACACCCACGCCCAGCCCGATTCGTACAGCTTCCAAGCCCATGGAAAGAAGTAAACACAACACAACGAGGCCCGCAGAGCCGCCATGGTGAGCCACAGCGACCACGCTTGTCGTTTGGTATGGACGGGGTGCGTGAGGTTGCAGGAGCCCCGCCAGGTTGCGTGAATGCTCGGGGCCAATGCCAGTATCCACAAGAACCAGACCACGTGCATGCTGTGGCGAGGCGCGCCGGCAAAATGGGGCAGAGCAAACAGCAGCGTTGCGCTGACTGCGCAACAGGCCAGCGCCCAACGCGTCAGCAACCCGAGCCCTGCGGCCAGCGCTCCGAGCCCACACAGCACTTGAGCCGCCGTCACCAACGCATCGGGGAGCGGTAGCAGCTCGACGGCCCACCCCAGTCCCTCGGCGGGGGAGCGCAACCTGGCCGCAGCGGTGGCATAAGCGTGCGCTTGCCACAGCTCCTCGGAATCGAGCACGACCCAGCACAACGCAAT
>JBNKZR010000822.1:0-2068 GCA_050301735.1 Polyangiaceae bacterium
GCGGCGGCGCTCGCGGCGCGCCTGCGTCGCGGCAAGGTGGGCCTGGCGCTCTCGGGCGGTGGGCATCGCGCCGCGCTGTATCACCTCGGGGTGTTGGCGCGCCTCGCCGACGTGGGAGCGCTGCGTGACGTCGAGACGATCTCCACCGTCTCCGGCGGCAGCATCGTGGGGGCGCTCTACTACTTGGAGGTCAAGCGCCTGCTCGAGGGCAAGGCGGACCACGAGATTGACGACGAGGACTACCGCGTGATCGTGCGCAAAGTGATCGCCAAGTACGTTCGTGGGGTGCAAGAGAACCTGAGAATGCGCTCCATCGCCAACCCCTGGCACAACGTCGTCATGCTGTTCAAGAGTGCCACTCACAGCCAACGCCTGGGGGAGTTGTACGCACGGTACTTCTACGGTGGTCGTCGCAGCATGCACGAGCTGTTGATCGCACCGCTGGGCACCGAGGGCCCCTTCAACCCCATCAACCAGAATTGGCGACGCCTCGCCAAGGTGCCGGTGTTGATGTTGAACGCGACCACGCTCAACACTGGCCACAACTGGCACTACACCGCCACGTGGATGGGCGAGCCCCCGCGTTTGAGCGGTGGAGAGATCGACAAGAACGAACGTCTGCGGCGCGCCTACTACAGCCAAGAGCTGAAGGCCCGAAAGCAGCGACGCGCCGCCGCTGAGGCAAGCGGCCAAGGCAGTCCCGCAAGGGACGAGGTCGAACACCTCGACCCCAAATACGGCGTGGACGCGCCACCTCTCGGCGAAGCTGTCGCAGCTTCAGCGGCGGTTCCCGGGCTCTTTCCGCCCGTGACCATCGACGGCATGTACGAAGGCCGTACGGTGCAGCTCGTCGACGGAGGAGGGCACGACAACCAGGGGGTGGAAGCCTTGCTGGCGCAAGGCTGTGAGCACCTCCTGTGTAGCGACGCCTCTGGGCAGATGGCGGACGAGGCCTCACCGGGGACGGGGCGTTTGGGGGTCGCACTGCGCAGTACGAGCATCTTGATGGACCGCGTGCGCGAGGTTCAATACGACAACCTCGTGGCTCGTGAGGAGAGCGGCTCTCTGAAGCGCACGTTATTCGTTCACCTCAAGCAAGATTTGCACACGCGCGACATCCCATGGACGACGGCACCCGAAGAGCCGCCGTCCGAGTCGTTGCCTCACCTCACCAACTACGAAGTGGATCGCGTGACGCAGCTGCGCCTGGCGGATCTGCGTACGGACTTGGATTCTTTCACGGACGTGGAGGCGAATGCCTTGATGTGCAGTGGTTATCTCGCGACGCGTCGGCGCTTGTTCGAACTGGACGACGAGCACCGAGCTCAGGGGCTGACCGGGCATTGGGGTCACTACGACCAGATCGACGCAGCAGGGGATTGGCCCTTTCTCGGCATGCGCGAAGTGCTGGCCCTGCCGACGACAGGCAAAGATTACGAAGTTCTGCCGGCCGAAGACAAGAGGCGCGTCGATTGGTTGACGCGCCAACTGAACGCGGGCTCCGAGTTGTTCTTCAAGGCGTGGCTCGTGTCGCCTTGGCTGCGCGGGCTCAAATGGCCCCTCGCTTCGCTCGTCGCTGCTCTCGTCGCTTCCGTGGTCATCGTCACTTGGCAAGAGCCGTTGCCGCGGATCCTGCCGGAGACCGTGGGCTCCCTGGTGATGACCGTCGGTCTGGCGTTGTTGGCCGTGCTGGTGCCCAGTGTCAGCTACCTGCTCAAACCCCAGAAAGCCGTGCGGGGCGTCTTGTGGCGCTTTGGTGTGGCCACCGTGGGCTTCGTCGTGGCGGGCATCCACTTGTTGCTCTTCGAGCCGATCTTCAAGAAATGCGGTTCGAAAAAGGGGGGCTCGGCGGACCTCTTCGGCAGGGGCACGCACATCGCGCCGGGGCGAGCGAGCATTCTGCCCAAGCCGCGTGAGGACTCACCGCCCGCTTCGCGGGCTGCCTGAAGTCCGAAAGAAACAGAGCGTGGGCTGCGGTTGTCGCGGGTGACGGCGTCGAGTGCGGGCTGCAGCACTCGCGAGCGCGGCGTCGGGCGTGATTCCGCGCAACCACAGCCGGCGTGCAATC
>JBNKZR010000823.1:0-2068 GCA_050301735.1 Polyangiaceae bacterium
GGCGGCGTGGACGAGGTTTGTTGCGAAGCCGGTGGCGGCAGTTGCGACGACGGTCTCGAGTGCGCCAACCCCGCGGCCGAGCCAGGTCTGAGCGACAGCTTCTGCTTCGAGCCCGAAGTTCCCGACGATGGTTGCGGTAGCGAAGGTGAGCAGTGCTGCGCTGGCAACGGCGGAACCTGCGACGACGGTCTCGAGTGTGACAACCCGGGCGCACTGCCTGGGCTCAGTGACAGCGAGTGCGTCGATGACGGTTGCGGTGGCGAAGGCGAATTGTGTTGCACCGGCGACGTCTGCGACGGCGATCTCGACTGCGACAATCCTCCCGGCCAGGGTCTGAACAACAGCGAGTGCTTGGCGCCATAAACGAGCGCGGCAGATCCTAACTCTCGCCAACGAGTGCGGGAGCCACGAACGGAAAACCCCGGATGACTCAGGTCACCCGGGGTTTTTTCTTGCTGCGGGCGCTTGTCGGGCCGAGTCCGGATCGAGCGCTGACTCGGCTCTGGCTCCGTGGTATCCCTTCGCCCATGGGAGAAGGGAGCCTCGATACCTCCGACGCCGATCTGGCCGCCGTGACGCCGTCGGCGGCCTCCGGTTTCACGGGGGGCATCGTGATGGTCGCCGGCGCTCTGCAGACGCTGTTGGGCGTGCAGACGTTCGACATGCTGCGCATGCAGGGCACGGCCCTGGGCGCGGCGCTGCTGCTGCTGGTGTTGGGGGTGCCCAACCTGGTCTTGGGTTGGAATGTCCGCAAAGTGCGGGGTTGGGCGGCGCAGTGGGGCTTCGTGCTGGCTGGGGCCGCGGGCTTGATGGACTTGGGTTGGGCTGTCTTCCTCGTGCTCAGTGGCTTCTTTTCGCCGTTGGCGTTCGTGCTGGTGCCGATCAATCTTGCCGCCGCGGTGATGGCCTACGGTCGCCTCAAACCCGGCAAGGCTGCCGACGCTGCGCGGCGGCGACTCGCGCAACAGGGGTTCGACGCGGGGATGTGAGGGCGTGAGGGCCGTCCAGAGCGCCGTCTTGCACGCTCTCGAGCGCGCGGTCGAGAAGGGCGAGCGCCACGAAGCGCAGCTGGCGTTGCGAAAGCTCGACCCCGTGATCCGTTGGCGCGCGCGTTCGGTGTTGCTCTCAGCGCTGCGCTTCGCCGATCTCAACACCGCCGTCGAGTCGGAGAGCCATCGCTTGCGCGTGGCTGGACTGCGTGTGGTGCGGGTCGTGCCGGAGGAAGGCTACGAAGACGAGGCCGACGTGCGACGGCTCTTCGGCTTGGCGTTGGAGTCCGCGCCGAGACCACGACGCGGACCTTGGTTGGTCGTCGCGATGGCGGCGGCAGCGGTGGTGCTCAGTCTCGGCGCTTTCGTGGCGCAGCACCTGCTGGCCCCGTTCGACCCGAAGCAGACATCCGCCGGCTACGTCTTGGGCCCGGAGCTCACCGCGCACCTGGTCGTCAGCTCCCACGCCAAAGCGAGCGACCGCCCAACCTTGCGTCAGAAGTACCTCGAGAGCGCCGAAAAAGCGCTGCCCGCGAGTGTGGCAGCGGCGCTCGACCGAACCCTGCGTGCCTATGGGGAGATCTTGGACGCGCCGGCGGAGGGTTCGATCCGCTCACGGCTCGATACCCTGGTCAACGGGGTCGTCGATCTCGACGAGCAATTGGGAGAGCGTCGCCTGCCGTTCTTCGTGGATGCGGACTGGTCGTCACGAGGCAACCGAGTCGTGCCGTATCTGCTGACGTTCTACGTCGAACGAGAACGCTGGGTGGAGGCAGCAGGGCAGCGCATTCGCATCGTTCATCTGTGGCGCTTGGATCAGCTGGCGGTGCACCAGGGCTACCTCGGATACACGCGCCCGCACACTCCCGCAGCGCTGGTGTTGCTCGACCAGGTGGAGGCGGATTTGATCGGCGACGTGTTGCCGGCGTTGCCGCCCGAAGAGACGATGGAGCTCGTCGACTTCAAGACGCGCTTGAGCGGTGAGGCTTGGATCGATGCGGTGGAAGCAGCAACGGCGAGTGCCGTGCGCCGCCACTTCGCGGCGCTGCCGGTCGTGGAATTGGAGCGCTACCTGGACG
>JBNKZR010000824.1:0-2064 GCA_050301735.1 Polyangiaceae bacterium
CTTGGCTCCGTCTGGTTTGCGCCGGTCGTTCACTTCATTCAGCTAGCTGTAATCCCGGGCGGAGTGGCGGGCGCCCCCCGCTTCACGTCGTCCGGGACCGGCGTATGCGCAGCTCCTCCCAGTAGTACTCCCCCAGAAAGGGCCACGACACATGACTAACCTACAACGTCAACCGATCCTTTCACGCCCGACGCTCATTTCCGCCGCTTGTTGCCTGCTGCTCGCCGTCACTGCCAGCTGCGGCGGTGAAGACGACGACGCGGGTGCCGTCACCTCCGCCGGCGCCACCCCGGGCAGCGGAACCCCGACGGGATGCAGCGCGACGAACGCCGGCACGCCCGCCACGCCGGGCGCCTCTGCCGGCGGTCCCGCCGCTGCGACCCCCGGCGCGGGAGCCCTGCCCGGCGCGGGCCAAGACACTTCGTCCCCAGCAGCAGGCACTCCTGCGACGCCCCCAGCCATTGGTGGCGGCGAGGGCATGGCCGACGTCGGCGGCATGAGCGAACCGACTCCCGTCGCCGACCCCATCGGTATGGATCCACCTGACGTGAGCGGGCCCGGTGAACTCGGAGGCTCCGGCGGCATGAGTGGCCTCGGCGGAGCTGACGACCCCATCGAGGACAGCCCAGACTCCGGTGGCGGTCCCTCAATGGAAGCTGGCGACGAGCCCGGCGCTGGCGACGAGCCCGGCGCCGGTGACCCCCCAGCGGACACCCCCGCTGCCTCGGGCGATGACGTGATGCCGAGTGCTGGCTGTGGGCAAACACCCCCCGCCAGCGAGCGCTACGACATCGACGTCGGCGGCATGACGCGCGAGTACATCCTGAAGCTGCCCGACAACTACGACCCGGACAAACCCTACCGCCTGATCTTCACCTGGCACCCCTGGGGAGGCTCCGCGCAGCAAGTCGCGGGCAACGGTGGCAACGGCTACTACGGATTGGTGAGCGCCTCCGGCGGTGAGGCTATCCTGGTCTCCCCCGAAGGTCTCGACTTCGGCGGCAATGGTCTGGGCTGGGGTAACGAAGGCGGGCAGGACATCGAGTTCTTGCGCGCCATGATCGATCGCTTCGACGGCGAGTTGTGCTTCGACCACAACCGGAAGTTCTCCACCGGCTTCAGCTTCGGCGGCATGATGTCGAACGCCGTCGCCTGTGCCGGGCTCGCTCGCGCTGTCGCTCCCATGGCCGGCAACTCTTCGGTCAGTGGCTGCGATTCGGGCACGCAGCCCGTCGCCTACATGGGCTTCCACGGGGACGCGGATTCGGTCGTGGCCATCTCGGGCGGTGAAGCCGCACGCGACGTATTCGTGGAGCGCAACGGCTGCGGCGCCGAGACGCCTTCGGACTCGGACTGGTGCGACGTTGCGGGCAGTAACTTCCAACCCTGCACCTGCACCACCTACGATGGCTGCCAGGAGGGCTACCCGGTCACCTGGTGCCAATACGCCGGCAATCACATGGTCGCGCCGAACTCCGGCGAGACCATCTGGAACTTCTTCGCCCAATTCTGAGCCAGGCGCGGCCCCGAGTGAGCGAGCGTGACTCCGCGCTCGCTCAGTTTCGGGTTGGGCCCTCGAGGCGGGCGGGATGGGGCAAGCCCACGAGCCGGAGATTCACGTGTCTGGAAACTTGTATTGGCATCGTCGGGTTGTCGGGGATTTGCCCATGGGGCGCGAACGCAGCGCTGCGCGAGCAAACTTCCGTGGACCGATCCCCGGCGCGAATGCGACTGCAACCAGATGTCCGAAATGCGTATCGCAAGCTCGAATCGAGACCGCCGAATGACAACCCGTGGGCCCGCGTCGGCGCTCGTGCTCGGCACCCTGGTGGGTCTGGTGTTCAGCGCCTGTAGCGGCTCCGAGACGGAAATCGACAGCACGGTCGGTGCCGGCAGCTCAGCGAGCTCTCCCACCGCTGCGGGAGGCGCAGCGACGCCCTCGATACGTCGGCGAACTCATGAAACGGGGTACTTAGCCTGGCTGCGCTTGACAGCCGTGGTGCTCCTCATCTGCCTGGGCCTGAGTGTCGCTGCGCTCAACCGGGATGATGCGAGCATCGCTCG
>JBNKZR010000825.1:0-2057 GCA_050301735.1 Polyangiaceae bacterium
AGCAGCGGAATGAAGAGACGACGCATTCTGTTACGGACAACCTTAGCCCAGGTGTGGGCGAAGGTGGACACCCCGTATCTAACCGGTTTCACACGGCGCTCCGCGCGAGCCCCCGTGGTGCGGCGCGCAACCACAGAAACACGCTCGCTGTCAAAGTGAAACGACTCGGTTAGGCACGCCGATTGCTGAGCTTCGAAAGGATTGACCCTGGTTTTGAAGGGTCTAGGTTGAATACGTGCTCGATGCTCGTTCGATTCTCGACGATGAAGTCTTCGCGACACTGCGGAGGATTCGTTTCGGGCACGGAAAGGGGTTTGCGAATGAAAGCTGAAGTTGCAGCCAAGCGGCTAGATTACCTACGCACGACTCACGCCTCTCTCGAGGGTGAACTCGACACACTGAATAGACGAGCTTATTTGACCCCCTCCGAACAACTGCGCACTCGCCAAATCAAGAAGGAGAAGCTGAAAGCCAAAGATCGCATCCGCGTGCTCATGGACGAGTTCTCGTTCAAGTAAGCCGCAGACTCGAACGCTCGACCAGCCCAGCACGACAAGCCGATCCAAGTTCACCCGCCTGATGATGGCGGTCGCATCACGGCTTCGATTTCAGTGCTCGGCGCCGGGCCACACGGGTCGCCATGCATCAACACTGCGCAGTGCCACGAGGCCTGCGCAGTCTCTTTTTGTCTCCAGCCTGTCGTCAAAGCGCCGCGGGCGCTTCACTCCGGCTTCTGACACACACCAGCGACACAGCTCTCGGAAAGCTGGCAATCGGCATCGGAGCCACACTTGACCGGCTCGAAGCCTTCCGTCGCCGGCCCCGGCGCTTCTTCGTCGGCATCCCCTCCCAAGCTCGTTCCGAACACGTCCTGATTGAGGTCCGTGAGGGCGCTGTCCGCGTGCTTTTGCCAGTCGGGACTCAGCCCTCCGGGGTGCTCCTTCTCGATCGCACGCGCGATAGCCAACCAATGTCGAGCGTCAGCTCGATAGCCAAGCCGGTAGTCCGTCATGCCGCGGAGGTAGGCATAGCGAGCCTGATCCCCGGAAGATAGCGCCTCCATGTCGAGCTCGAGCACGCGCCAGATCGCCAACGCCTGCTCGTACTTGTTCTCCTGGTAGTAGCGCTGTCCGCGCACGAGATGTTCGCGGTAGGTGTTGCAGCCGAAGAGCAGCAACGCGAGGAACAACGCCAGGACTCGCATGGGTTGCCAGGGTAGCTTAGAGCCAGCCACGGGTTCAAGCGGCCCGACGCGGGAGCTCACCTGCGACGGAAATGGAGACGGGAAATGGGCAAACCGTCTTCGAGCGCCCGCTTCTCTCGGGGGGAGCGCGCGCCGAAGTCCGGGTCGTCGACGCGAGCCGACGGCCCAACGGGCTCGAACTCCGGATTGTCGGCAATGGTGCGCTCATAGGCGTCCGCCCGGTCCGGAACGTCGGTCTGCACGAAGAGCTCTCCTCCAGTGCACAGCACGCGGGCGGCATCGCGCACAAAAGTCGGGTTGATGACGAGCCGCTTGTGGTGCCTCTTCTTCCACCAAGGGTCCGGAAAGTGCAGATAAATCCGAGCGATACACGCGTCGGGAAAGCGTGACAGCGCCGCGTGCACGTCCTCGGCAAACACGCGCCCTCGGGCGGAAAGCCCCCGCTCGGCGATGCGGCGGTCGACGATGGTCGCCCACTTGCGTCGGATCTCCAGCCCCAGGATGCGCGCGGCCGCGTCTCCCTCGAGTCGTTCGATGATGAACGAACCCCGTCCAGGACCGACTTCGAGCTCGACGGGACCGTCGCTGCCGAGCAACCGCCGTGGGTCGACGAGATCCCCCTCGGGCAGCTTGGGAGCGTCTGCGTATGGGTCTGGGCGTTGATTTTCGCGGACCAAGGCACGCGCTTATAAGGAGTTTTTCGCCGGCCGTCAGACCCCTGAGCGTGGCCGCCGGCCCGCTGCCCAGGCGAGCCTCTCCGAAAGCCGTCTGAACCAAAACGATGGGCTCGGGTTCCCTCGTCCGCCATTAGGTACAAACTGTATGACTGGCATGGCCGCGCATGACGACGGAC
>JBNKZR010000826.1:0-2057 GCA_050301735.1 Polyangiaceae bacterium
ACCATCGCAGCCTACCTGGGCGTTGCTTTGCCGCACGCCACAGGGCGTCCTTTGAGTGGACTTTCGCTGGCCCCCCACAGCGCGCGGTAAGCTGAACGCGAGATCGGCGTGCGGGTCGACGGCTTCGACCGCAACCTGACGTACTCCCACCCTGCCGGCAGCGGACTGAAGCAACTCGCACCGCACTGACGCGCACCCTCCTCTGGCGCCCGCCAAACCTATCGGCGCCCGGATCGAGCTGCAAGCGCTCCGTACCCTCCCGGAGGCTTTCCGTACCCTCCCGGCGACCTCCGTGGATCCGGGGCCCAGCTTCTCCGTACCCACCCCGCCGCGCGAGAAACTCACCCTGTCGCGCCGCTCGCGGCCGTGCGCTGGCGCCAGAGCCAACGAAAGACCAGCAAGTGCCCCCACAGTGCGCCGGCCACGCACACCGGGAGGATCAACGTGTACGGCGCGTAGAACGCCAGGAGCACCGGCGGGTCGTTCAGGTACGTTCGCAGCGGCCAGGGCGTGGAGCGCACCGCGATGCCCATCACAGTCATCAGTAACCCGATACCCACAACGTTGAACGCCAAGACGACCCAACGCCGTGTGGCTGACCCAAGACGACCGTAAGTGAGCAGGCTCCACACCAGCAAAGCAAGCACGCCGGTCACGATGTCGAAGTTGTCCCCCGCAAAGGTCATCTGGATCGGTAGCGTGCCTTGTTCATACCAAGAATGGAGCACCAACTCCAAAGGCAGGCGGAAGGCCTGAAACCCCACGAGCCACGCGATCGGAACGTTGCCTACGATGCGATGCCCGGCTGGGCCAAGCGCCAGTAGCAGTGCCAAAGCGTTGGAAAGCGCGAAATAGCCCATCAGCTTGGGGCTTCCCATCAACTGCAGGAGCAAACCACTGGCAGTCGCACCCAATACGACTGCAATCCAAGACGCCAAGCCCAGGAAGGCAACGAGCGGCGTTCGCAGGCGCGCGGCCGAACCCCGATAACTCGCGACGAAGATGCCGACATAGGCGGCGACCACGGCCAGCACGATGGCGACGAATGCCGCCGTGCTGAGCGTCGATGGCGCGACCAACTCGTAGGCCCGTTCGAGACTTGCTTCCGTCATGGCTTTCTCCCGCATGTGGACGCTGGGTCCGCAGGCAGGAATAGCACTCGCCCCCCCGAGCGAATACTACTTTTTTTGATAGTAACCGGCACGGTCCACTTCGGCGCAGAACGCCGCAACAAAAAGACGAGCGGCGAACGTCTGCCTGCGGCACACTGCCCCGCAACGATGAAAAGCTATCGGCAGTATTGCGGGGTGGCGAAAGCCCTAGACGTACTCGGAGAGCGTTGGACGCTGTTGATCGTGCGCGACCTACTGCTCGGCCCCAGACGCTTCACCGACTTGGAACGCAGCCTGCATGGGATCACCCCCAATCTGCTGTCCAAGCGGCTGGCCCTGCTGGAGCAGCACCAGCTCGTGACTCGCGCCGTCGACGAGCGAGTCACTCGCGCCTACGCATTGACCGAACGTGGCCGTTCACTCGAAGTCGTCGTTCTCGGACTTGGAGCATTCGGGGCTGCGTACATGTCCAAGCCGCAACCCGATGAGCGTCTCGATCCGCGCTCGGCCATGTTGGCGCTGAAGCGACGCTACCGCGGTTCGAAAACGTCGGGGGTCGTGGCCCTGAACGTCGGGGATGACGACTTTGGCGTCCACTTCGGAGGCGGAGAGATCGACGTGCACGACGGCGCGCCGACGAACCCCGACGTCACCCTGTCAGGCAGCACGCTCGATTGGTTTCCTCTGCTCTCCAGGAGGGCTTCGCTTCGGGACTTGGAAGCCGACGGGCGACTTTCTCGTTCAGGTCCAGCTCGTATTGCCGGAGCGTTCGTACGTTCGATTGGCGCCTTGCCGTGACGCAGCATCAGTCGGTGAGCTGGGGGAAGCGGCGACGCGCGAGCCCCGCCAGCTGCGCGCGGGGGTTCGCTTCCACAGCAGCCAGGACTCGCTGTGCGAGTCCCGCGTCGTAGTTGTGGACGGCTAGCGCTTCGAGCGCGAGCTTCG